>JBEBGN010000012.1:0-45183 GCA_040081395.1 Longimicrobiales bacterium | reverse complement strand
GTCACTTCCGGCGCCGAAGGGTCGAGCACGGGCTTATGGCGAACCGTACCGCTCTCGATGTCGATGCAGTTCGCGTCCTCGATGTGATACGTGCGCGTATGTTGCCGACAAAGGTGTGCGAGGTGGTTCGTGTTGGACGAGTTGTACCCGCCGATCACGAGCATGACGTCGGGCGGCGTCTTCATCATGGCTGCGACCGCGTCCTGTCGTTCCTGCGTCGCCGAGCAGATGGTGCCGAAAGAGCGATAGTGCTCGAGAGCCTGCTCCTGGCCGTATCGCTCCACCATCGCCTCGTGCACCTTCCCACCGATCGCAATCGACTCGTTGGCGAGCATGGTCGTTTGATTCGCCACGCCGACGCGTTGTAGATCCCGCTCGGGATCGAACCCTGGCGACGACTTCGCCGCGAAGTGCGCCGTCAGCTCCTCGCGCGTCTTGTGACCTGGCCGCCGCGCGATGTAGTCGCAGAGCAGCATCCCCTCGCTCATGTCACGCACGATGACGTACTTGCCGTCCTCGTACTTGCTGACCTGCGACGCGGTCGCGCGCGACTCCTCGTGCGTGTACTTCCCGTGGATGATCGCCGTGAACCCGTCCTTGGCGTAGCTCTCGACGCGCTTCCACACGTGCAGAACGGAGCCGCAGGTGGTATCGACGAGGATGCAGCCGATGGCGGACAGCGTCTCGAAGTCGTGCGTGGTGACGCCGAATGCGGGCAGGATCACCACGTCCGCAGGCGACAGGATCGAGAAGTCGAAGCCGCCCTTCTCGTCCGGATAGATGAATGAGATCCCCATGTCCTTCATCCGCCGGTTCACGTGCGGATTGTGGATGATCTCGCCGACGAGCCAGATGCGCTTGTTTGGGAAGTTGTGGACCGTCTCGTAGGCGTAGTCGACTGCGCGGTCGACCCCATAGCAGAAGCCGAACTCCTGGGCGAGGCGCACGCTCACGTCGCCGAACCGGTCGGAGTAGCCACGCGCCCGGATGCGCTCGACCACCGCCGACTGGTACTCGGCGTCGATGAGCGGCTTCAGGTCCTTCTTGAGTCCGAAGCCCTTCCGGAAGTAGGTCTGCTCCACGTTCTGGCCGCTGCGGGAGGGGTCGTTCCTCGGAAACCTACGGCAGGGGTGGAGGGGCAGGAACCCCGGCGCGCCAGAGCCGGGTAGAGCGGGCATGAACGTACTCGGCGGCCTGGCGCTCCTCTTCATCGTGGTGCCGATCCTGGAGCTGGTGATCCTGATCCGGCTCGGTCAGTTCATGGGCCTGTGGCCCACCTTGGCTCTCGTGCTGGCAGCGGGGTTCCTCGGGGCGGCGCTCGCGCGCTTCGAGGGCACGCGCGTGCTGTTGAAGTTCCAGAGCGAGCTCGCAGCCGGGCGTTTGCCCACGCAGGCCGCAATGGACGGGATCTGCGTGATGATCGGAGGCGTGATGTTGCTCACGCCCGGGGTGCTGACTGACCTGGTGGGTCTCGCGCTGCTCTTTCCGCCGACTCGTCGCGGAATCCAATGGTGGGTTCGCAAGCGGCTCGAGAAGGGAATGGCAGAAGGCTCCATCCGTGTGATGTCGATGGGGCCGCAGGGCTTCGGCACGTGGGGTGGTGTTGGGACGCCGCCGAGCCCTACCGGGACTCCACCCGGACTCGACCCCTCGAAGGGGATCGTGATCGAAGAAGACGACTCGAGAGGGGCCTGATGATGGCTGACGCGGTGACGGAAGGCGGCTGGGGCCGGTCACGCACCGGTGGGATCCACGCTCGCCGCCATGCGACCCGGCCGACGGTGCCCCGTCGCCTGCTCGTAGGCGAAGGCCAGCCGGAGCAGGGTGCTCTCGCTCCAGGCCCGCCCGAAGAATAGGATGCCGACCGGCAGACCGCCGACGTAGCCATTGGGGACGGTGATGCTCGGGTAGCCGGCGATGGCGGCAGGACCGGCCGATCCCGCGCTGCCGATGGTCCCGTTGAGCAGGTCGGTCTTCCACGCCTGACGCGTCGCTGGCGCGATGATGGCGTCCAGCTCGAACTCATCCATGAGCGCGTCGATGCCTTGGTCGCGCGACAGACGTCGCGCAGTCTCGCGAGCGGTCAGGTATTCGGGTGAGTCGAGCCCGCCGAGATCGACACACTCCTCGAAGATCTCCTGGCCGAACCAGGGCATCTCACGGGCGGCATTGGCCTGATTGAACGCGATGAGATCGGCGAGCGTCGCCATTCCGTTCGGGCGACCGGCGCCTTCGAGATATGCTGCGATGTCTGCCTTGAACTCGTACCTGAGCACGCGTCCCGAGGGGAGCCCCAGCTGGGCGCGGGTTGCGACGAGTGCATCGTCCACGACGGTGGCGCCCGCCGCGGACATGATGCGAATCGCATCCTCCATGAGCGCGTCCACACCGGCATCGGCACCGAAGAAGCTGCGCTCGATACCGATGCGGGCACCCCGTAGGGCAGCCGGGTCGAGGAACGCTGTGTAGTCGGTGCCCGCGAACCCGGCGGCGGGGGCGGTCATGGGGTCGCGCGCGTCCGCGCCGACGAGCACGGAGAGCAGGAGCGCCGCATCGGTAACGGTTCGCGTGATGGGCCCCGCGGTATCCTGCGTATGTGCGATCGGGATGATTCCCGAGCGACTCACGAGCCCCACGGTCGGTTTGAGACCCACGACGCCGTTCATCGACGACGGACAGATGATGGAGCCGTTCGTCTCGGTTCCGATGGCCGCCGCGCAGAAGTTCGCGGAAGCCGCCGCCGCCGAGCCTGAGGAGGACCCGCACGGGTTCCGGTCGATTGCAAACGCGTTCCCGCACTGGCCCCCCCGCGCGCTCCACCCCGAGCTCGAGCGGGTGGACCTGAAGTTCGCCCACTCCGAGAGGTTCGCCTTGGCTAGGAGGATCGCTCCGGATGCGCGCAGTTGGGCCGCAACCTGACTGTCGACGGCGGCGACATGCCCCTCGAGCGCCAGTGACCCGGCCGTCGTCGTCATACGATCGGCAGTGTCGATGTTGTCCTTCACGACGATCGGGATGCCGTGGAGCGGTCCGCGCAGGGTCCCCGCCTCGCGCTCTTCATCGAGTCGCTCGGCGATCTCCAGCGCGTCGGGGTTTACCTCGATGAGGGAGCGCAGCGTCGGGCCCGAGCGGTCGAGCGCGGCGATGCGATCGAGATAGAGGCGCGTGATCTCGATGGACGACAGCCTTCGCTCGGTCATGGCGGCCGAGAGCTCTGCGATCGACCGCTCCTCGAGCTCGAACGCGGCGTCGGCCGACCAGGTGCCTTCGCGCGGTCTCTCAGCGCTGGGCGCGCACGCCGTGCTCCCGAGCGTCACGGCCGCGAGCCCCGCGCTCCCTGCTTTCAGGAAGTCCCGGCGCCCGAGATCGCGCGGTGCGGCGCTGTCGGAATCTCGGCCCTGTCGATCCACTCGTCCCTCCTCGATCCGTCGGTCCGCAGAAGCCATACCTCCAGCGGTGCGCCTGGGCAAGCACGGACCCGCCTACGCCTTGGCCCCCTCGACCCCACGCGGATAGCTTGGGCGCATGAGCCCAGACATCGGTCCGAACATCAGCTTTCTCGAGCGCCTTCTCGACGCCGCAGGACCCTCCGGATTCGAGGTGCGCGCCGCTCGCGTATGGCGCGAGGAGGCGGCGAAGTTCGCCGCCGACGTGCATGTCGACGTGAACGGCAACTCGTTCGCGTCGGTGAACCCGAAGGGCTCACCACGGGTGATGCTCGCCGGCCACATCGACGAAATCGGCCTCCAGATCACGCACATCGACCCCGAGGGTTTCGTGTATGTGGCCGAGATCGGCGGGTGGGACCCCCAGGTGCTCGTGGGCCAGCGCGTTCGGATCCTGACGTCGAACGGGACCGTGAGCGGCGTCATCGGCAAGAAGGCGATCCACCTGATCGAGCCCGAGGAGCGCACCAAGGCGTCGAAGACCAAGAGCCTGTGGGTGGACGTCGGGGCTTCGTCGCGCGAGGAGGTCGCCAAGCTGGGGATCCGGATGGGGGACCCCATGGTGATCGACCAGAACATGGTGCGGCTCGGCGGGGACCGCATCGCGAGCCGCGCCATCGACGACCGCATCGGCGCGTTCATCGTGCTGGAGGCGCTCAGGCTGTTGGCCAGGAAGCCCCCGGCGGCCTGCACGACCGCCGTCGCCACCACCCAGGAGGAGATCGGCTACTCGGGGGGAGGGGCCCGGACCAGTGCGTACGTACTCGAGCCTGACCTCGCGATCGTCGTGGATGTGACGTTCAGCACCGATGTGCCGGACATCGACAAGAAGGAGCTGGGCGAACACAAGCTCGGTGGCGGTCCGGTGCTGTCGCGCGGCTCGGCCTCTCACGACGTGGTCTACGAGATGCTGGCGCGGGTCGCCGAGGCCGAGGGCATCTCCTATACGGTTCAGGCCGCGCCCAAGGCGACCCGTACCGACGCCGATGGCATCTATTTGACGCGGCGGGGCGTTCCCACCGTGGTGGTGTCCGTTCCCAACCGTTACATGCACTCCCCGAACGAGGTGGTGAGCCTCGCGGACGTCGAGAACACGGCCAGGCTGATCGCAGCGTTCGTGCGAAGCCTTGGACCCGCGTCGGACTTCACGCCCAGGTAGGGCCTGGGCGCACGTTGACGCCCCATCCGGCCACCCCTACCCTTCCTGCCCCGAATCAACCTCTAGACCGGAAGTCAGGTACATGCTGGACGGTGGCGTCGTCGTGAAGGATCTCCAGGCCATGCGGGACGAGGGTCACCTCTCCGACGCGCTCCTCAGAAAGGCGGTCCGGTCGATCTCGTCGGGCGACAGTCGCTACGACTGGGTGGGTGTCTATTTGGTTGGCGAGGGGGAGGAGCTTTGGCTCCACAACTACGTCGGCGAGCCGACGGTGCATGCCAAGATCCCGTCCGGCCAGGGGATCTGCGGGCGCGCGTTCGCCACGCGCCGGAACGCCAACGTCAAGGACGTGAGCAAGGACGAGGGCTACCTGATGGGCTCGCCCGACACCAAGTCCGAGCTCGTCATCCTGATCCGCGCCGGTGAGCAGGTCTACGGCGAGATCAACATCAACTCCGATCAGCCTGCCGCGTTCAAGGACGACGACGAGATCGCGCTCATCGGCATCGCCGACAAGCTGGCCGAGCAACTGGTCGCCGAGCGCCGGTAGCCCGGTAGAGTTGGCCGATCACCCCCGCTTCCTCAACGCAGGGAACGCGGGGCCGTTCACCTTGGACGGGACCCGCACGTATCTGGTCGGGCGCGGCGAAGTCGCGGTGATCGACGCGGGGCCCGCGCTGGAGGCCCACCTCGACGCGCTCGTCGAGGAAGTGCGAGGAGCCTCGCACGTCTCGGTAGTCGTGACGCACGGCCACCCCGACCACGCACCGGGCGCCCGCGCACTGGCCGCGCGACTCGGCACCGACCTGTGTGGCCCGGACGGCGTCGAGGGCGTGACCAAACCCTTGGCCGATGGTGACCTCCTGCACACCGACGAGGGTGACCTCGTCGTGGTGGACACACCCGGGCACGCGCGCCACCACATCGGCCTTCACTGGCCGGCGCGGCGCGCCTTCTTCGCCGCCGACCTCCTGCTGGGCAAGGGGGATACCGTGTGGGTGGGCGAGTACGCCGGGAGCGTGTCGGACTACCTCGACTCCCTCGACCGGGTGCGACAGCTCGACCTCGCGATGATCTACCCGGCGCACGGACCGGCGCTCGAGCAGCCGAAGGAAGCGCTCGAGCGCTTCGAGGCGCATCGGCGCGAGCGCATCCGTCAGATGGCGGCGATGCTCAGGGAGCGACCCGGGGCGAACGCAGACGAGCTGCTCGACGTCGTCTACGGAGGGTCGCTGCCCGAAGGTGCACGCAAGGCCGCGCTGCGCTCGCTGGATGCACTGAAGGCGCACGTGGAGGGACGGCGGGCGTGACGCGCCCCGCCGCTGGATCCCACGGGTCGACGGGGGTATCCTCGCGTATGACTCGATCCCTCGACCCCGCGGTGGTGCGCGCGCTCGGCTCCGTGGTTGGGCTCGACCACGTCATCACCGAACGGGACCGCCTCGTGGTCTACGAGTCGGATGGCCTGACCGCCTATCGCGTCTCGCCCCAAGCCGTGGTGCTGCCAGGCTCGACCGACGAGGTCGCCGCGGTGGTGAAGATCCTCCATGGTGCCGGGATCCCGGTCGTGCCGCGGGGCGCGGGCACGGGTCTGTCGGGCGGTGCGCTCCCGACGGCCGATGGGGTCGTGGTGGGGACCGCGCGTATGAACCGGATCCTCGAGATCGATCCTGTGAACCGGCTCGCACGCGTGCAGCCCGGTGTCATCAACGCGCGCCTGACCGAGGCGACGAGGCCGCACGGTCTCTACTACGCACCAGATCCTTCGTCGCAGAGCACATGCACGCTCGGGGGCAACGTCGCCGAGAACTCGGGGGGACCACACTGCCTCAAGTACGGGGTGACTACCCGGTACGTGACTGGGGTCAAGGTCGTGATCGCCGGCGGTGAGGTGATCGAGCTGGGCGGGGCCGGGCGGACCGCGGCCGCCGAGCTCGATCTCGTGGGCCTTTTCGTGGGGTCGGAGGGGTGCTTCGGCATCGCCACCGAAATCGAGGTGCGCCTCCTGCCGCTCGCCGAGGGCGTGCGGACCCTGCTCGGCATCTTCGAAACCATGGAAGCCGCGGGACACGCGGTGACGGAGATCATCGCGTCGGGTCTGGTGCCCGCGGCCGTCGAGATCGTGGACAATGCGACCATCCGCGCCGTCGAGGCGAGCGTCTATGCCGGCGGATATCCCGTGGATGCGGGCGCCGCACTCGTGATCGAGTTCGATGGAACGGAGGCGGGCCTAGACGCCGAGGCCGACGCCGCCGAGAGGTGCTGCATGGCCGCGGGTGCCCGAGAAGTGCGGCGAGCGACCGAAGCGACGCAGCGCGCCAAGCTCTGGAACGGCCGCAAGAAGGCGTTCGGCGCCATGGGACGCATCGCCCCGGACCTGTTGGTGCAGGACGCGACGGTCCCACGCACGCGCCTGCCAGAGGTGCTCGCGCGCATCAGCGAAATCGGCGAGCGCTATCGCCTGCGGGTGGCGAACGTCTTCCACGCAGGGGACGGCAACCTGCACCCGAACATCCTCTTCGATCGCAACGACCCGGACGAACTGGACCGCGTCGAGCGCGCTTCGAAGGAGATCATGAAGCTGTGCGTGGATGTCGGCGGCACGATCACGGGCGAACATGGCGTGGGCGTCGACAAGCGCGGCTACATGAGGCTCGTGCACGGGCCCGAGGAGCTCGCTGCGATGGCTGCGGTGAAGGCCGTCTTCGACCCGCGCGGGCTGTTCAACCCGGGTAAGGTGCTGCCGGACGCCGAGGAGGCCCACGCATGAGCTTGGTGGCATCGCTCGCGGCGGTGCTCCCAGGGGCCGAGTTGCCCGCCGCAGATGACCGGTGGCCCTGGGCCGCCGAACCCGCAATGGCGGTCGTGCACCCGTCTTCCACCGACGAAGTTGCGGCTACGGTGCGCTGGGCGGCCGCCAACGGCGTAGGCGTGGCGGTAGTTGCCTCGGGACGGCGCTTCCGCGGCACCCGACCGAAGGGCCGACCGTTCCTGATCCTCGCGACCGACCGACTGGTCGGCACCGAGATCTACGAGCCCGCGGATCTGACGATCACCGCGAAGGTGGGTTCGCGAGTGTCGGCGGTCTCTGCGGAGCTGCGGGCACAGCGTCAGTGGCTCCCTTACGACCCACCACACCTAGGGGATCGCACTCTGGGTGGGCTGGTCGCGACCGGAGAGTCAGGCCCCCTCTGGATGGGTTACGGCGAGCTGAGGAACCACGTGCTCGGCGCGACGCTGGTGACCGGGGACGGACGGGTGGTGCGTCTGGGTGGACGGGTGGTGAAGAACGTGGCGGGCTTCGACATGCTGAAGGCGGTCGTGGGCTCACGCGGTACCCTCGGCGTGCTCACGTCCGTATGCGTGCGCGCGTTCCCGATTCCCCTCACGGATCGGTTGCTGGTACTGCGGGGGGAGTCGGCGTCTGTTCTGCTGCCGATTGCGCGCGCGGTGGGCACGGCTCCACTGATGCCCGTGTCGTGCGTCGTGATGACCCCGGCCCCCGTCTTCTCGGCCGCAACCGCGCTGCTGGTCCGTTTGCACGGCGCCGAGCCGACGGTCGAGGCCGACCAGCGCACGTTGGAGAAGCACTGCGGGGTCTCGTTCGAGCGCGCCGAGGCCGGCGGTCCGAACGCGAGTGTGCCGGACCACGCGACCGATGGTGCTGTCGTGATCGAGGCCTCGGTGCTTCCGACACGCCTGCCCGAGGCGCTGGTGGCCATCCGTGACACGGTTGGCGACACGCCTCTCGCAATCGACACCTATCGCGGCGCGCTGCGCGCGTCGCTAGGCGCGAGCGCCATCGGCGCCGTCACACGCCTGACCGCGCGCATCGAGGCCCTCGATGGCGCGCTGAGCGCTCGGTCCACGGTCCCCGGCATCGATGCGGAGGCCCTCGGCTCGAGGCCGTCACGGGCCGTGACGGAGCTGACCACCCGTTTGGAATCCGCCTTCGATCCGCAGGGGGTGCTGTGGCCGAGTCGACCGTGAGCTCGCGGCTCGCGGAGGAGCTGGAGCTCCAGCGCGAGCGACTCCTGCCGTGCGTGCACTGCGGCTTCTGTCTTCCGGCGTGCCCGACGTACAACCGCCTCGGCGACGAGAACGACTCCCCGCGGGGCCGTTTGCACCTGATGAAGGCCGTCGTCGAGGGGCGCCTGGACCCGGCGTCGGACGCGTTCCATACACACATCGACCGCTGCCTCGGGTGCCGCGCGTGCGAACCGGTGTGTCCGTCGGGGGTCGAGTACGGCACCCTGCTCGAGCTCGCGCGCCACACTGCGGCCGAGAGTGTGCCCCCGCAGCCGCTCACGCGTGCGCTGCTCCTGTTGATGGCGTCGCGACCGCTACGAGCGATGTTCTTCCTCGGGGGCCGCGTGCTCAGGGGAATGGGGCTCGCAGCCCTCGGCGCGCGTATACTGCCGGATGTCGGCATCCTACGGAGTGCGCGCTTCGGCCTCGCGATGTTGGCCGCCACCGCGCCCGCGCGCATGCCGGCCACGACGCGCACCGAAGCAGCGTTCGAGGGTCCCCGTAAAGATCGCCGCCGCGTTGCCGTCTTGACCGGGTGTGTACAGCAGGGCTTGTACGCGCGCGTCAACGATGCCACACGACGGACCCTGGAGGCGAACGGATTCGAGGTGATCGAGGTCGCGGGCCAGGACTGCTGCGGGGCCCTCCATGCCCACGGTGGAGACCTCGATCGCGCCCGTGCGCTCGCCAAGACCAACATCGATGCCTTTGTTGCGTCCGGGGCGGACCTCATCGTGGTGAACGCCGCGGGGTGCGGCGCGGCCATGAAAGAGTACAAGACGCTCCTCGAGAAGGACGGCGCGTACGCCGCTCGTGCACGCGAGACCAGCGCACTTGTGCGGGACGTCACCGAGGTGCTCGCCGAGGTCGGCCCGCGTCGCGGAGCGCAAGTCGCTTGCTCGGTCGCCTACGACCATCCCTGCCACCTGCTGCACGCTCAGCGCGTCTCCAAGCCACCCCTCCAGGTGCTGGCGGCCGTCCCGGGGGTGGAAGTGCGCGTGATCGCGAACGCTGACGAGTGCTGTGGAGGCGCGGGCATCTACGGGATCACGCATCCGGAGCTCGGCGGACACATCGGCAGGGACAAAGTGGCTGCCGTGCGCGCCGCCGGAGCCGATCTGGCGACGACACCGAACCCCGGTTGCATGATGCAGATCGGCGCGGGACTCCTCTTGGAGGGCGCGCGCGAGGGAGTGGTGCACCCCGTCGAGCTGCTGGACGAGAGCTACCGGCGCGCGGGCTACTACGGAGCGTCGACCTCCGCCCCATGACAGGGCGGGAGGGTCGGGCGGGCGCGCTGCTCGAGTACCTCGAAGGATGCCGCGGACGGATGGTCGATCTGCTGGTCGAGATCGCTTCGCTCGAGTCGCCCAGCGACGTACGCGACTCGCAGGGGCCGGTCCAGAAGGTCCTTCGTGCGGCGCTCGACGAACGGGGCTTCACGGTGCGATCTGTTCGCGGGCGCGACACCGGCGGGCTCCTCTACGCCCGCCCGCGCAGCCGCGAGCGAGGTCGCGCAACGCAGCTCCTCATCGGCCATTCGGACACGGTGTGGCCACTAGGAACGACCGCCTCGATGCCCGTCGTGGTCGACGGCGATCGGGTACGAGGCCCGGGCGTCTTCGACATGAAGGCGGGAGTGGTGCAGGGGATCTTCGCGCTGGAAGCGCTCTCGGCGCTCGCACTCGCGCCCCCCGCGACGCCGGTCTTCGTCATCAACTCCGACGAGGAGATCGGGAGTCCCGAGTCCAGGCGATGGATTCGGCTACTGGCCAAGAGCGCGTCTAGGGCGCTCGTGTTGGAGCCGGCGTACGGACCCGAAGGACGACTCAAGACCGCGCGGAAGGGCATCGGGCGCTTCCGTGTCACGGCGCATGGTGTGGCCGCGCATGCGGGGCTCGACCCGACCGCGGGTGCGTCCGCCATCGTCGAGATGGCGCACGCGACCTTGGCGCTCCACCGGCTCACCGACCTGGAGCGGGGCACGACGGTGAACGTGGGCGTGGTCCGCGGTGGCACGCGTTCGAACGTGATCGCCGCCGAGGCGGTGGCCGGCGTCGACGTACGGGTGGTCACGCTAGCCGATGGCGCCGAAGTCACGCAGGCTATTCGCTCTATCGAGCCCCGCACGCCTCGGACCTCGCTGGACGTCGAGGGGGGCATCTCCACGCCTCCCTTGGAGCGCACCGCGCGCAACGTGGCGCTCTGGCTCGAAGCCGTCGCCGCAGGCGAGCGACTCGGCTTACGACTCGACGACTACATGGCGGGAGGTGCGTCCGACGGGAACACGACCAGCCAGTACACGGCCACGCTCGATGGCCTCGGGGCGATCGGGGACGGCGCGCACGCCCGGCACGAGTGGGTCTCGATCGACGGCATGGTGGAGCGCGCGGCGCTTCTGGCCGAGCTGCTCATGTCGCCGCTTGCATCGGACTCCTGACCATGAAGATCGAGCGCGCGACACTGCGCGAGGTCCGGCTTCGTCTGCGCGAGCCGTTCCGCACCAGTCGGGGTGTGATCCAGGACCGAGGCATTCTCCTCGTGACGCTCGAGGGTGGGGGGCAGGAAGGGTGGGGCGAGTGCGTCGCGGGTGTCGACGCCTCCTCGCCGGAAACGCCCGACAGTGCCTGGCAGGTCCTGGAACGGTCGCTGCTACCGGGCGCGCTGGGCCTGGATCTCGCGCACCCCGACGACGCGGTCCCGGGGAGGGCCGGCGACCACCGGATGGCCGCCGCCGCTCTGGAGATGGCGGCCTGGGACCTCGCCGCTCGCCTCGAAGGCGTGTCGCTGTCGCACAAGCTGGGGGGCATGCAGCCGACCGTGCCCGTGGGCGTGAGCATCGGCCTTCAAGACTCGGAGGACGAACTGCTCGAAGTCGTCGCACGCAGCGTGGACGACGGGTATGCCCGCGTGAAGGTGAAGATCGAGCCGGGGCGGGATGTCGACATGCTCGCGAAGGTCCGTGCACACTTCCCGGCCGTACGCCTTTGGGCCGATGCGAACGCCGCCTACACGCTCGCCGACCTCGATCGCTTGCGTGAGCTGGACGCGCTCGGGCTCGAACTGCTGGAACAGCCTCTGGGAGCGCACGACCTCGAAGGGCATGCCCGCCTTCAGGACTCGCTCGCGACGCCCATCTGCCTCGACGAGTCGATCTCGTGTGAGGTGGACGCTCGCCGGGCGATCGAGCTGCGCGCGTGCCGTGTCGTCAACCTCAAGCCGGGTCGCGTCGGTGGCCATGCCGAGAGCGTGCGCATCCACGACCTACTCCGCGCTCACGGAGTGCCTGTATGGTGCGGAGGCATGCTCGAGTCGGGGGTCGGCCGCGCGCACAACCTCGCCCTCGCCTCGCTCCCGGGGTTCACTCTCCCCGGCGACATCTCGGCCAGCCGTCGCTACTGGGATCTCGACATCGTGACCCCGCCGCACGAGGTGGTCGACGGACACATGCGCGTACCGAGCGGACCAGGGATCGGCGTAGAGATCGACGTCGACTTCGTGCGCGCGCTGACGGTGCGAGCGAGCAGCTTCTAAGCGCGCGCTCAGGCTCGCGCCGGCCGGATGCACCAGGGGCAGTAGCGCCAACCGCGCTCGAGCACCTCGCCGCAGGAGCAGCGTCGTACGCGTCGTTGCCCGCAATCCGGGCAGGCGAGCGCTCCCACGGGCACGCCCGTTCCGCAATGCCGGCAGGGGACGCTCGACCCTTCCGCGGCGTGCAAGAACCGCGCGATCTCGTGCGGCGAGGTCAGGCCGCCGGCGACGGCCCTCCGGGCATCGGAGTCGAGTGTGCGCATACCAGCGTCTCGGGCGAGGCGCCGGATCCGGGCGGAGGAGCCGCCGCCGGAGACCTCGTCGCGCAGCGCGTCGGAGAGTGTGAGCACCTGATAGACGCCGGTGCGCCCGCGATACCCGCCCGAGCATGCGTCGCAGCCGCGCCCCCGGCAGGTCGTGCACACCCGACGAACGAGGCGCTGGGCGACGACGCCGGCGAGCCCGCCCGCCACGAGAAAGGGGGGCACGCCCATGTTGAGCAGGCGCGTGATCGCGCCCGGGGCGTCGGTGGTGTGGATGGTCGAGAGCACGAGGTGGCCAGTGACCGCCGCCGTCATCGCGATCTCTGCGGTCTCCCTGTCCCGGATCTCGCCGATCATGACGACGTCCGGGTCCTGACGGAGCACCGCCCGCAAAGCCTCCGCGAACCCGAGGCCCGCGCGTCGGTCGACCTGGATCTGGCTCGCACCCGGGAGGCGATACTCCACCGGATCCTCGAGGGTCACGACGTTGCGCGTCTCCCGGTCGAGCTCGGAGAGCGCGGCGAACAACGTCGTGCTCTTGCCGCTCCCGGTCGGCCCGGCAGACAGCACCACGCCCTCTCCACGCGCGAGCAGTCGTCGTAGTGCCGTGAGGTCTTCACTCGCCATGCCGAGCCCTTCCAGGGATCTGGGCGCGGCGTCCGAGTCGAGGATGCGCACGACTGCCTTCTCGCCCCCGTTCACCGGGAGGGTGCTGACGCGGAGGGTGAGTCGCCGTCCGCCGTGCTCCAGAGGCACGCGTCCGTCCTGTGCGCGACGCCGGACGGAGATGTCCATGCCGGCGATTACCTTGATGCGGGAGAGCACGGCGCGCCGCGAGGCTGCGGGCAGGTCGAGGGTCTGACGCAGGATGCCGTCGATCCGCAGCCGGATGCGCACGTCCTCGCCGGTCTCCTCGACGTGGATGTCGCTCGCACCGCTGTCGATCGCTCCTCTCAGGATGCGATCCACCAAACGAACCACAGGAGCGCGGCGGGTCGCCCGTTCCAGCACCTCGCGGTCTCCGCTCGCATCGCTGGCGCGCAGCTCTTCCGGCAGCGCTCCGACCAATTCGACGAAGTCGTCGCCGTAGTGAGTGACGATGGCGTCGGCGACCGAGTCGGGTGAGGCGACCACGACCTCCACGCGGCGGCCACTCTGGAACTGAAGGTCGTCGACGGCGGCTAGGTCGAGCGGATCTGCCATGGCCGCCGTGAGGGTGCGCGCCGTCACGCTGAGCGGAAGGAGCGAGTGGGCCTTCACCAATTCTGGGGTGACCATCTCGAGAGCGGCGCGCTCGGCCGACAGAGGCGGAGGTGCGTACCGGAGACCCAACTGGATGGAGAGCGCCCGCGCGACATCCTCCCCGGAGGCTCGTCCGCAACGTACGAGCGCTTCGCCGATGCGCTCGCCACGCGCTCGCTCGCTCCCCAGGACCTCGTCTAGCACGGCCGAGGAGACGCAGCCTGCTTCTACGAGCAACTGGCCGAGGATGCGAGGTCGGTTCGACACGCCCCGATAGTGCGCGCCGGGCCGGGGCGCTCACATAGGTGGACGGGACTGGGAGGCGCGGCGCGTGCCCCGCGGGCGATCAGACCTCGACGCCCAGCACCCGCAGAATGAACGGCGTGACCTCCCGCAGGTCGCTGAGCTCCGCGGCGGCTTCGGCACCCGGTCCGACCGCGACGCCGAGTACGGGGTTCCGCGTGTGCCCGCTGCGGACGTCTTCGAGGTTGCCATGGTCGGAGGCCACGAGTAGCAGGATGTCGGGGGGCAGGCCTGCGAGCACTCCATCCAGGAATGCGTCCACGCGTGTGAGCGCGGCCACCGCCGCGGGCATGTCCTGGGCGTGCCCCGCTGTATCGGTGGCGTAGTGCGCGAAGAGCGTCAGGTCGGCCCCGCACGCGATGCGTGCCAGGTTCGAGCCGGCCTCCCGGGCCGTGATCTCCGGCAACGCTTCGTAGCCGAGGCGCGATCGCCAGCCGTCATTGACGATCTCGCTCGCCACGGCGTCCCCGCGCGCGAGAGCCTCTTGGTGACGGTCGAGTACTCCGGCCCCTCGGGCGGCCAGCGGTGGGCCCGCCACGCGCCGTCCACCCTTCGGGCCGGGCCAGCCGCGGGGGTAGGCATTGGCAAACGCGATCCTCCGCCCAGGCCCCGCGGCGCGACGCAAAACGCTGCGCTCTTCGAGGAGCGGTCGCAGTCGCACCGGGGTCCACGGACCGAAGTGACCCCCGAAGAGCTCGGCGGCGCTCTCACCCGTGAGGAGGGCGACCTGACCGGTGCCGCTCTGGGGTGTCCCCTCGACGTCCAGCGTGGCGGCGAGCGGGAAGGCGTGGCCATGCGGTCCGCTCACCCGCGGCCGTTCGAGCGTCGGCGTGGCGCCTCCCATGGTGCGCAGGAGCGTGGGGAGCCGCGCCGCGGCGTGCACGAACGGATTCACCGCCGGATCGTCCGGCCCGATACCGACGCCGTCGAGGAAGACCAACAGGACGCCAGAGGGCGCGGTCACATCATGGGCCGGTGGGCGTCGGCGCAGTAGCGAGCGCTGACGCCGTCGTACGGAAGCGCGGTCGCGCTACTCCGCCGGCCGTAGGTCGACGGTCACCTGGACCTGGACGTGACCCATGTCGGCCCGGTCGCGAAGCGCGTCCCGGAGCCGAGGATCGAGCTTCTGGTACGCAGCCAGGATGCCCTCGCGAAGATGCTTGCGCAGCACCTTGAGCGCATTGACGTCGGCGCGACTCGTCTTGGTTTCCTTCTTTGCGTCCGCGACCTGATACGGCTTGATCTCGAACGGGGACACGCCGACGTCGTCGAAGCGGTCGTGGTCGAGGTATTGCACCGAGACGCTGATGTCGCCGCGCGCGTGGTGGTGATGGATGTCCCCGACCGCTTGGAAGCGCGAGGCCAGGCGCCCGAGCTCGGCTCGACCGGCGGCCTTGGTGTACGCCCGCTCCAGGATGTTGAAGATCCTCTTCAGACGCTCCGTCGTGGTCGCGTCGAGGTCCGGGATCTCGGTGTCGAGGTCGCGACCCATCGCTTGGCGGTCGACGTAGAGCCCCGCGGACTCGGCATCGCGATTTCGGGCGCGATCGATGTTCTCGAGGATGCGGTCTGGGTTGGTCCGGAAGCTCATACGGTGCGTCTCTTTCGCGAATGCTTCCCACCCGCGGAGCGGGAAGGGTCCTCACGATATCAGGTCGCACCGGGGTGGCCAAGGGTGCGCCCCTGGCGGAAAGATTCCGCCCTCCGGAGGCGTAGGCTACACTGTCACCACTCGACGAGCGGCCGCCCCCGCGGGCGCCCGGTCGACTTCGACGGAGGGTGTGGATGCGCGGAAGAATCGTGGCGCTCGGTGGGTTCCTGGGATTCCTGACGGCGTGCGGTGGGGGCCCACCAGCTCCCCCTGCCTTGGCCTACGGCGTGCCGGCCGACCCTGAGGTCACCTATCTGGTTACCGACACCGCCGTCATCTCGATCGAGGCGCTGGGACAGAGCCTCGCCCTCGACGTGGGGTCCGAAGCGGTTTACGGGATCGTGTTCGGGCGGGCCGACGACGGCGTGATGATCACGGTCGGCATCGAGGACCTCGATGCCACGCTCGGCGTCCCGATGGCGGGTCCCATGACCTTCGACGAGAGCAGCGTCACGGGGGATCTGGTATTCACACTCGGCCGGCGCGGCGACGTCACGGTCGTCTCCACGCCGGACTTCGACGAAGCGGCGCGCCAGTTGGTGCCTCCGGAGCAGGTGGCTCACTCGTTCTTCCCGACACTCCCCGGGAGGGCTGTGGCGATGGGTGACGCGTGGTCCGACACCGTCGCGTTCGAGAGCGAGGGGGGTGGACGCCAACGCACCATCCTCGACTACACGGTCGTGGGCGATACCGTCGTCGACGGCGCCTCGCTACTGCACGTCACGTTCCGGGGCACATCGGAGATGACGCTGGCCCTGAGCATGCAGGGCACGGAGATCGAGCAGACCACGAACCTCGACCTCGGCGGTCACTTTCTGTGGGACCTACAGGGCGGGCTGTTGTACGAGCGAGCCACGAGCATGGACGGAAGGGGCACGGTGCGGACTCCACTCCTGCCCGGCGAGCTTCCGACCCGCTTCGAGATGCGGTCGTTCGCGCGTCTCCAGCCCGAATGAACCAGCTCGCGGACGCCCCAGGGGGCGCGTCGATGACGCCGACGCTGCCGCGACGGCTCCTCGACACGTTCCTCAGCCCGGGAAAGATGGTCGACGCTGTCGTGCGGGAACCGAAGTGGCTGGCCGCGCTCCTGGTGTCGATGGCCCTCTTCGCGATCTCGACCGCGCTCATCCCACCCGAGTTGATGGCCGAAGTCCAGCGCCGGGCGGCGCTCGCGCGGGGGATCACCCCTCCCCCGGTCACCGAGCGGACGCTGCAACTGATCCGTTGGTTCTCCATCGCAGGTGGCGCGCTCTCCATCGCGGTGATCGCGTTCATCATGTCGGGTCTTTACACACTCATCTTCGCGTTCGTGCTCGGCGACGAAGGCAGGTTCAAGCAGTATCTCGCGATCTTTGCGCACGCCATGTTCATTCCGGCGCTCCTCTCCCTGCCGCTGGTCCCGCTCCGCATCCAGACGGGCGACCCGCAGTTCACCCTGAGCCTGGCGAGCTTCATGTTCTTCTTGGAGCCAGGCTATCTGCTGAACCTGTTCCGGTTCCTGGATCTGACGCAGCTCTGGTCCACGGTCATCGTCGCGCTGGGTGCGCACGCGATCGACCGTCGCCGGAGCGTCGGGTCCGCGCTGGCGATCATGCTGTCCATTACCCTCGCCTTCGCGCTCATCTTCGCGCGCTTCCTGCCGACGTAAGGCCTGCGTAAGGGCGCAACCAAAGCCGAAGCCTGCGCGTAGTACCACCACTGCACATGCGCCTCTCGACCCTCCTCCTCGGGGCCGCCTCCGCGGCCGTGTTCGTCGTCCTCGGTCACCCGAGTGACGTAGTAGCCGCCCCGCGGCCGCAGTCCGTTCTCGACGCGAGCGCCGAGCTGGGAGATATCGAGATCGACGGGCTCATCGACGAGCCGCAGTGGGCCGAGGGCCGCGTCTTCCGGGGGTTCGTCCAACGTCAGCCCGTGGACGGACAGCCGGTCGAGCACGACACCGAGGTGCGCGTTCTCTTCGGGGAGGACGCGATCTGGGTGGCTGCTCGCATGTTCGATCCCGACCCGGCGTCGCTCAACGCTCGCATGAGCCGTCGCGACAACCTCTCCACCGTCGACGTCTTCGGCTTCGGTCTTGATCCCGACCGCGATGGACTGACCGGCTACATCTTCGAGGTCAGCGTGGCCAACGTGCAGAGCGACACCTACATATCGAACGACGACCAGTTCGACGGAGCGTGGGATGCCGTCTGGGCGTCGGGGGTGCAGATCGACGCGGATGGGTGGACTGCGGAGCTCAGGATCCCGCTGTCCCAGATCCGTTATGAGGCCGCAGACGCGCCGCGCGCCTGGGGCATCAGCTTCCGCCGGCGCCGGATCGCCAGCAACGAGGAGTCCTTCCACCCGCACATCTCCCAGCTCCGGCGAGGCTGGATCAGCCAGTTCGGCACCATCGACAACGTGCGGGTCGCGAGCGTGTCCCGTCGTCTCGAGATGCTCCCGTATGCACTCAGCAGCGCGCGCAGTGGGCCTGCCACGCCCGGCGATCCGTTCTTCGACGGCTCGTCTGCGGAGGGGCGCGTGGGACTGGATCTCAGCTACGGTCTCGGTGCCGCGTTCACGCTCGATGCCACGGTCAACCCGGACTTCGGTCAGGTGGAAGCAGACCCTGCGGTGATCAACCTCAGTGCCTTCGAGACGTTCTTCCAGGAGCGACGCCCGTTCTTCGTCCAGGACGCGCGCGTGTTCGACTTCGGACTCTCGGGTGGAGGGCGGCTCTTCTACAGCCGCCGAGTGGGGCGCGCACCGCAGGGGAGCGGGCCCTCGGGAACGCTCTTCAAGGAAGTGCCACAGAACGCGACGATCCAGGGCGCTGCCAAGGTATCCGGCAGAACCTCGGGTGGCCTCTCGATCGGCGCACTCTTCGCGCTCACCGGCACCGAACACGCGAATGCGCAGCTCACCAGCGGTGGCACCATCGCCGAGTACCTCGTCGAGCCGCGGTCCGAGTACGGCACTCTGTCCGTGATGCAGGACCTGCGCGGCGGCGCCACTCAGATTGGCGTGTTGGGCACGGCGATGCGACGCGACCTACCCGGCGACGGCTCGTTCGACTGGTTGCCTTCGACGGCGTACAGCGCAGGCGTGCGCTTCAATCACCTGTGGCGCGACCGCTCTTGGGCCCTGTTCGGCTACTTCTCCGGCAGCCACGTTCGCGGCGACGCGTCCGCGATCACGCGCATCCAGCGCTCGAGCATTCACTACTACCAACGACCGGATGCCACCCGCTTTACTCTCGACCCCACGCGCGAGTCACTCACGGGGCGCGATTGGCGAGTCACGTTGGAGAAGCGGAACGGTGAGCACTGGGTAGGTTCGGTGTGGGCCGCGGAAGTGACGAACGGATTCGAGATCAACGACCTCGGTTATTCGACGCGCACCGAAGTGCTCGACGGGGGTGTGGCCGTCACCTACCGCGAGATCCGACCCGGAACGCTCTTCCGCAGCTACAACTTCGGCTTCCGTAGCTTCCACAACTGGAGCCACGAAGCACTCGACGACACCTGGTCGATCGGCTCCTGGCATGACGCGCGTACGGGAGGCAACTACGGTGTGAACGCGTTCGGTCAGTTCCTGAACTACTGGGGCGTCGGCATGAACGCGGGGTACGCGCCGCCGCAGGTAAGCCGGCGTCAGACCCGCGGCGGCCCGACCATGGTGATGCCGAGCACCGTGAACGTGAACTTCAACGTCTCCAGCGACAGCCGCAAAGCGGTCAGCGTCGGAGCGTTCATTGGCCTGAACGATGCGAGAACGGGGATCGGCGGGGGACGCACTGCGGAGCTGGAGTTGAGCGTCCGACCCAACGAGAACCTGACGCTTTCGCTCAGCCCGAGATACTTCAGCTCCCGCACCGGTGAGCAGTACGTCACATCGACGGGCACGCTCCCCTACGCACCCACGTACGGCACGCGCTACCTGTTCGCGGATCTACAGCAACGCCAGTTCTCGTTGGAGACGCGGGTCGACTGGATGTTCTCCCCCACGCTCTCCCTCCAGATCTATGCGCAGCCGCTGCTCTCCTCCGGTGACTTCATTACGTACAAGCAGCTCGCCGCTCCGAAGTCCTACGATTTCGTGAACCTCGTGCCCACGCAGGTAGCGGATACGATGTTTGTGGACTTCGACGGAGACGCGACGTCGGACTATTCGTTCTCGGACCGCGACTTCAACGTCCGCTCCCTGGTCGGTAATGCGGTGCTCCGCTGGGAGTACCGGCCCGGCTCCACGGTCTTCCTCGTGTGGCAACGCACGCAGGACGACGAAGAGGAGGTCGGCGACTTCCGTTTCTCGCGTGATGCCGGCGCGCTCTTCCGGGCCCCGGCAGAGAATCGCTTCATTCTGAAGGTCAACTACTGGCTCGGGCTGTAGCGGGCACTTCGCGGTACTTTTCAGAGTGACGAACGAGGTCGGCGCAACCGTGCGCCTGGGCACGCGTGGCTCGAAGCTCTCCCTCTGGCAGGCCCGCTGGGTCGCCATGAGGCTGGCGTCTGCCCTGCCGGGGCGCCGAATCGAGATCGTCCCGATCGTGACCCGTGGCGACGTCGACCAGCAGCCCTTCACCGAGTTGACCGAGAGCGGCGTGTTCACCTCGGAGATCGAGCTCGCGCTGGCCGACGGGCGGATCGACCTCGCGGTGCATTCGCTGAAGGACTTGCCCGTGAGCGGCATGGGAGCGCCGGCCGTCGCCGCCGTACCCGTTCGTGCCGACGCGGCCGACGCACTCGTGAGCCGAGAGGGCTTCACGCTGACGTCGCTCCCGAGGGGCGCGTGCGTGGGGACCTCGAGCCCGCGTCGAACGAGCCTGGTGCGGGCACTCCGCCCGGACCTGGAGATCTCACCTGTGCGCGGAAACGTGGATACCCGGGTGCGTAAGGTGGACGATGGCGAGTACGACGCGATTCTGCTCGCGGTCGCGGGACTCGAGCGCCTGGGGCTGTCCGCGCGGATCAGCGAGCGACTCGACCCCCGAGTCTTTCCGCCTGCGCCGGGTCAGGGGGCTCTGGCGATCCAGGTGGGACCAGCGGACGCGACGGTGCGTGCCGCCGTGGAGTCCATGGACGACCTCCGCGCGCACGCCGCGGTCACTGCAGAGCGCGAGTGCTTGCGCGCTCTCGGTGGCGGTTGCTCCCGTCCCGTAGGCGCGTATGCTGCCTGGAGCGGCGACGAACTGGAGCTCACCGCCGTGGTGGGATCGGTCGATGGCGCGACCCTGTTCGAGGAGACGTCGTCGGGTGCAGACGCGCGTGAACTGGGAGAGCGGGTGGCGGCGCGACTGATCGCTGCCGGCGCGGGGGAACTACTGGCGTGAGCGCGCTCGTCGGAAGGCGGGTGGTCGTCACACGCGCCGACGAGCAGGCGGACGCCACCAGCGACCTACTCACCGCGTCGGGGGCGGTGCCCATCCGGTGCCCGACGATCCGGATAGCCGCTCCCGCGTCGTACGCTGTGCTCGACACGGCGCTGGCCAGGCTCGACGCGTACGACTGGGTGGTGTTCACGAGCGCGAACGGCGTGCGAACGGTGCTGGCGCGCACAGAGGAACTGGGTGCGGGGGTCGCGAGATGGGCGGCACGCGAGGTGGCCGCGGTAGGCCGGGTCACGGCCACGGCGCTCGAGGAGCGTGGCGTCCCGGTCGCTTATGTTCCCTCGGTGGAGGGGTCGCGGGGGCTCGCAGAGAGCCTGCCGGACGTGGTAGGTCGCTCGGTCCTGCTCGCGATCGGCGACAAGGCGGACCCCCTTCTTGGGCGGGTTCTCCGGGAGCGGGGGGCGCGCCAGGTGGACATCGTGACCGCCTACGTCACGGTTCCAGTGGCCCCGGACGGAGCCGCCCTCAGAGAGTTGAGGAAGGGGGTGGACGCCATCACCTTCACCAGCCCATCGACAGTGGCGGGATTCGTGGCCGTGGGGCCCGAGTGGCCGGGATTGGTGCGTGGGGCGGTAGTCGCGACCATCGGTCCGACCACCACGACGGCGGCGCGGAGGGCCGGCCTCGGGGTAGATGCCGAGGCTCGAGAGCGATCGGCGTTCGCCCTGATCGAAGCGGTAGCCGACGCGCTCACGACAGGATCCAAAGCGAGAACGGGAGGGGTTCGATGAAAGAGACCGCGCAAGAAGGACGCGATGGCATCGACACCCGCGCGCGCGGCGGCGTCTCCGTAACGCCGACCGCGAGGCTGCGACGGCTCCGGAGGACGCCCGGGTTGCGCGCGCTCGTGCGGGAATCGCGGCTCTCGGTCGACGATCTGGTACTCCCGCTCTTCGTCGTGGACGGTGAAGGTCGCCGGGAGGAGATCGCGGCCATGCCCGGCGTGTTCCGCGAGTCGGTCGACCTCGTGGGCGAGAGCGTCGACGCCGCGGTCGAGGCAGGCATCCGGGCCGTGATCGTCTTCGGTGTCCCGGACGCCAAGGACGCCTCGGGGAGCGGGAGCCACGATCCCGATGGGGCGGTGCAGCGGGCTATTCGCCATCTGCGTGAACGCGTCCCCGATCTGGTCCTCATCGCGGACACGTGCCTCTGCGAATACACCGACCATGGCCACTGTGGCCTCCTCGACAGCCGTGCCGACGTGGACAACGATGCTACCCTGGCGGTGCTGGCGCGGGTGGCCGTGAGTCAGGCCGAGAGCGGCGCGGATCTGGTGGCGCCTTCCGGCATGATCGACGGGCAGGTCGCGGTCATCCGCCAGGCCTTGGACCGCGCCGGCCATACCGGCGTCGGCATTCTCGCCTACTCGGCCAAGTACGCTTCAGCGTTCTACGGCCCGTTCCGAGAGGCCGCGCAAGCGACCCCGAGTTTCGGTGACCGGCGCAGCCATCAAATGGATCCGGGGAACGCAGCGGAAGCGGTGCGAGAAGCGCTCCAGGATGTGGCGGAGGGCGCCGACCTGGTCATGGTGAAGCCGGCATTGGCGTATCTCGACGTTGTCCGGCGCGTGCACGCGGCGTGCGAGGGCGTGCCGGTGGTGGCGTACAACGTGAGTGGCGAATACGCGATGGTGAAGGCCGCGGCCGCCGCCGGTTGGCTGCCGGAGAAGTCGATCGTTCTGGAGCTACTCGGATCGATCAAACGCGCTGGCGCGGACATCATCATCACCTACCACGCGGTCGACGCAGCGCATTGGCTCGCCCAGGAAGCCTGACGCGACAAGTACTCCGGACGCTCGGTTGTACGGACTTCTACTCACTTGTGAGTCCGAGAAGCGGCATGGTAGGATAGGCTCGCCGCCTCCCGCCGAGCACTCGGAAGGACACGTCGCTTGGTCATACCCGGCCCACTGGACATCAAAGAAGCAGGACGTGCGCCCGGAGTGATCCGGGCGTCCGGCCTCGAGTTCCGTTACGGGGGCGGTGCACCGGTTCTCAAGGGAGTCGACCTCGAGATCGGGGTTGGTGAGGTGATAGCCGTCGTCGGGCCCCCCGGGTCGGGTAAGACCGCGCTGCTCAAGCTGATGGCGGGTTTGCTCGCTCCGACCGGGGGCTCACTCGACGTGCCTGCGAGGCGCACCTCGGGCGGCCGGGTCATGCTGGGGTTCGCGGCCGAGGTCGAGCCGCACTTCGAGTCCATGACAGGGCAGCAGAACGCGCTCTTCTTCGCCCGGGCGGCGGGGCTCCGCAAGGCCGACGCAGCGGCATCGGTGGCCGAGCTCATTGGTCTCCTGGGCCTCGGCGAAGACGCGCATCGACCCGTGTCGGAGTACTCCTTCGAGGCTCGCCGCCGCCTGCTTCTGGTCGAAGCGCTCGCGCACCGACCCGCTCTCACGCTCATCGACAACCCGTTCATGGGCCTCGACCAGGCCGCGCGCAGTGCCCTCATCCATGTGCTCCGGCTACAGTCGGCCAAGCGCGGTACGGTGGTGGTGGCCAGCCCGACGCTCACCCTGCTGCCCGAGCTCGCCGACCGCATCCTCTTCTTGCACGAGGGTCGCATCGTCACCGGCGGTCGCGTCGCCGAACTGCTCGCATCGCTCGGCAACGCCACACGAATCGAAATCAGGTTCGAGCGGCGACCGCACCGCATCGAGGCGCAGTTTCGGCCCGGAACCAAGGTCCTGAGCGACGGCGATCCGTTCGTGCTCGAGAGTGGTCGCGGTCCCGCCGCGGTGGGCGATGTATGCGCGGCGCTCGTCGCGACGGGTGCCGTCATCAAGTCCGTGACGGTCCGCGAGGCGGATCTCGAGGAAGTGTTCAGGCGGGCGACGGGCGTGGAGCTGAGCGCATGACGCCCGCGGTCTGGAGCGTGCAGTGGCGCTTGGCGCTCACCCGCAAGCGGGTCTTCATTCTCAATTTCTTCGTACCGCTCACGCTGGTGCTGCCGGTGGCTACGGGAGCGGTCCCTCCCGGGGCCGCGGCGGGAGTCTATGTAGTGTTGTTCGCCGCATTCTCGATGTTTGGGTCGGCGATTCCGCTCCGGTGGGAGGGACAGCGGGGTATGAGTGCCCGCATCGTACGCGCTGGAGTTGCCCCCTCGAGCTACTTGCTGCAGCGGGCGGGCGCGGGCGCGGTGCTGGACACCCTGCAGCTGACGCCGGCATTGCTCATTGCGGCAGTCGCGGTGGGGGCAGCTCCGGGGGACGTCGTGACGGCGGTCGTGGCCCTCGCGGCGACGGCCTGGATCGGAGGGCTGGTCGGGATCATCGTTGCTGCCGCGAGCCGTTCCATCACGGAGACTGCCCTCTTCACGGCCGTCGCAGTGCCCCTGCTCGCGCACATGTCGGGGGTCTTCCGCAACCCAGAGCCCGGTTCCTATCAGGCGTTGCTGGAGACGGGATCGCCTTTCGGCGCCCTCCATGAGGCGCTACTGGAAATGACGATGGGGGCCGGCGGGGGGGGCGGTGTCGCGATGGTCGTGTGGGCGGTCGCCCTGCCCGTGGCGGTGGCGATGCTCGGCCCGCGACTACACACCGCGCTGGGACGGGTGAACCGGGGCGGTCTCGAAGGCGCCTGAGAAGCCGCGCCTCAGCGACCCGCGCCGAATACCACTTGGGGACGAGAGCCGATCCCGATTCCGTTCTCGGCGAACCATCCCTGCCGGACCTCGAGGCCGTACATGGCCGGCGCGCGGCTGTTGTAGGTCTCGGTCACGAGCGGCTGCATCGCGATGATGTCCACCACGTTGAACGCCGCGTCCATGAAGGCGATGTCGAGTGGCACGTAGGTATTCGCCATCCAGAAGCCCCGAACGGAGACGTCCGGGAAAACGAAAAGCATTCCCGTGCCGTCCGGGACGGCCTCGCGGTACATGAGCCCCTCCGCGCGCTCATCGGAGGTGGCGGCCACCTCGGCAACCACGGTGTCCGCTCCAAAAATGATCCACGCTCGCCCCGCTTCGGGGAGAGGGGATGGCGTCGAAGAGGCCGCTGGCGAGGGTTCCGCCAACAGCGCGCTCGCCTGCTGAGCGGGCGATTCGTCCCCCCCTGCGCAGCCCAGGAACGCGACCAACCAGGCAGCCGCCAACACCCGCTGTAGGCGACCGAAAGCGGCCTTGTGAAATTCTTCACGAGCTTGCATTTTCAACCTCCCGATACCCGCGGAACGGGCTTAAGTTACCGGCCTCGGGCTAGGCCCCAAGGGGTACCTCCCGATCCCGCGGACAGGCAAGGGGACAGCGTGAATTGGCGCTTGGTTCCCGAACATGGGAGTCGTGGCCGTTGGTCGATCAGAGCCTCTTGGACATCCTCGTGTGTCCCGAAACGAAGCAGCCGCTCCGCGTGGCGGACGTTGCGCTGCTCGAACGCCTGAACGCGACCGCACGCCAGGGTGGCCTGACGAACCGGGGAGGGAAAGCGGTGGCGACTCCGGTCGCGGCTGGCCTCGTCCGCCAGGACGGCGCCGTGCTCTATCCCGTGCGCGACGACATCCCGATCATGCTCATCGACGAATCGATCCCACTGTCCACAAAGCAATGATGGCACGACACCGGACTTCGAAGATGGCGCGGCTCCCGCTGCTCGTCCTCCTCGCCGCGGGGTGCGCAACACCACCGCCCGGCATCGAACGTGGCGCGGAGCTGTTCGAGACCTGCGCACCCTGTCACGGCGCGACTGGCGCGGGGGACGCTGCCATCCAGGCTCCGGCCATCGCCGGCCTGCCCCAGTGGTATATCGAGTCGCAGCTCACGGGCTTCCAGGCGGGCTGGCGCGGTAAGCACGCCGACGACTTGCCTGGCCTGCGCATGCGGCCCATGGCCGTGTCACTGAACCGCGAGGGGGACATTCCGTCGGTCGCCGAGTACGTGGCCGCGCTCCCAGCACCCTTTCCCGCCAGCACGCTGCACGGAAACGCGGGTGCCGGCGCCGCTCAGTACGAGCAGGTGTGCGTCGCGTGTCACGGACCCAACGGCCAAGGCAACGAATTGCTGCGCGCCCCGCCAATCGTCCAGCTACACGATTGGTACCTGGTTCAGGAGCTCCAGAACTTCAAGGCCGGCGCACGTGGCGCGCACCCCGCCGATACCTGGGGACTCACCATGCGCGGTCAGGCAGTGCTGTTGAGCGATCAGGCCATGCAGGACGTGATCGCCTACGTGCAGACGCTGAGGTAGGAACCCATGGCCCACGCCCCGACCCCGCACAAGTCGCAGTCACCGGTTCCCCCGCCGCCGCCCGACGCGGAGAACCCGGCGATCATCGATGCTGAGAAGACCTTCAGAATCACCCTCATCAGCGCGGTGCTCTTCGTCGCGGCCGCGGTCCTGATCATCATGCGTACGAGGATGGGATAACAAGGTGATGCTACTCGAGCAGGCTTCGACGTATGCCGCGAGCATCGACAACGTCATTCTCATCGTTGGTGTGCTCGTCGGCTTCTGGTTCTTCGCCGCCGAGGGAATGTTCTTCTGGCTCATCTGGCGCTTCCGCGAGAAGCCCGGAGTCAAGGCGGAGTACCTCGAAGGACACGAGCCGCACGTCAAGAAGTGGATCACCTGGCCCCACGGGCTCGTGCTCGTGTGCGACGTGATCATCATCGTCGCGGCGGTCCAGGTCTGGTACAACGTGAAGCAGCGTCTCCCCGAGGCGGACTCGACCATCCGCATCATCGGGCAGCAGTGGGCCTGGACCTTCCAGCATCCCGGTCCGGACAACGAGCTCGACACCGCGGACGACATCTTCACCGTCGACGACCTCCACGTCGAAGTCGACCGCACCTACGTCTTCAGGCTCGAGTCCCGCGATGTGCTGCATTCCTTCTCGGTGCCTGTCTTCCGCATCAAGCAGGACGCGATCCCCGGCCGCGCCATCATGGGCTGGTTCGAAGCCACACAGACGGGCGAATACGACATTCAGTGCGTGGAGATCTGCGGCATCGGTCACGGCGTGATGGCCGCGCGCATACACATCGAAGACGCCCAGGCGCATGCGGACTGGATCCAGTCCGCGGCCGCTGGGACGGCACAGTAGAGATCCCGTAGATGGCACATACCGCGACCGCCACCGAGCACCACCACGACGCGCATCACGCGCACGATCATCACGGTCCGACCGGGATCCTGAAGTACATCTGGTCGACGGACCACAAGATGATCGCGATGCAGTACCTGTTCACGGGCATGGCCATGGGCTTGATCGGCGCCTACATGGCCTACGTGTTCAGGATGCAGACCGCGTTCCCCGGAGTGAATGTGCCGGGCTACGGACAGGTCTCGCCGGGTGAGTACAACGCGCTGATCACGAACCACGGCTCGATCATGATCTTCTGGGTGGCGATGCCGGTGCTGATCGCCGCCTTCGGGAACTACCTGATCCCGCTCATGATCGGCGCGGACGACATGGTCTTCCCGCGCATCAATCGGCTTTCGTATCAGATCTTCCTGATCAGCGCCCTCATCCTGATCGCCTCGTTCTTCGTTCAGGGGGGTGGCTTCGGCGGTGCCTGGACGTCGTATCCGCCGCTGTCTGCCGTCGCCGAGTACAACCAAACCAACCTGGGTTCCTCGCTCTGGCTGCTGGCGGTGGCACTCGAGTTCGTGGCCTTCCTGCTCGGCGGTATCAACTTCATCACGACGTTGATGAACTCGCGCGCGCCTGGAATGAAGGCGTACGACATCCCGCTCGTCTGCTGGATGATCGTGATCGCGAGCATCCTGTTCATGCTCTCGGTAGGCCCGCTCATCGCCGGCGCGGTGATGCTCCTGTTCGACCAGACCCTCGGGACGGGATTCTACGACCCGGCTCGCGGCGGCGACCCGGTGCTCTGGCAGCACCTGTTCTGGTTCTTCGGGCATCCCGAGGTCTACGTAGTGCTGTTGCCCGCGATCGGCATCACGATCGAGATCATCGCCACCTTCGCGCGCAAGAAGGTGTTCGGCTACAAGATGATGCTCTACACGTCGGTCGCGACCGGCGTGCTGTCCTTTTTCGTGTGGGCGCACCACCAGTTCATCGCCGGCATCGACCCGCGCATGGCGAACGTCTTCACCATCACGACTCTGCTCATTTCGGTGCCGATCGCCGAGCTCTGCTTCGTGATCATCGCCACGCTGTACGGCGGCTCGATTCGACTCACGACGCCCATGCTCTGGGCGCTCGCCTTCATGGCCGAGTTCCTGATCGGCGGCGTGACCGGAATCTTCCTGGGCGCGAGCGGCGCGGACATCTACTTCCACGACACGTACTTCGTGCTCGCGCACTTCCACTACACGTTCTTCCCGATCGCCATCATCGGGACCTTCGCGGCGTTCACCTATTGGTTCCCGAAGATGTTCGGGAAGATGATGAACGAGACCCTGGGCAAGATTCACTTCTGGGGCACGATCATCCCGTTCAATCTGATCTTCATTCCGCTGTTCGTGCTGGGCATGGGCGGGGAGCACCGCCGCATCTACAACTACGAGCACTTCCCCGATCTGGCCTCCGACGGGTTCTTCATGATGCGTCAGATCGCGACGATCGCTCTGCTCGTCATGTTGGTGTTCCAGCTCGTGTTCTTCTTCAACTGCTTCATCAGCTGGAGGAAGGGCGAGAAGGCCGGCAAGAATCCGTGGAAGGCGAACACGCTCGAGTGGACGACGGAGTCGCCGCCCCCGCACGGCAACTGGCCCGAAGGTCTGCCCAATGTGTACCGGGGCCCGTACGAATACGCGCATCCGGATCGTAAGGACGACTACTGGCCTCAGGACCAACCCGTCTAATGGCTTTCGCAAAACCGCAGGCTACGCTCCGTAGCGCGACCGGGATTCCCACCGGCCGACTGGCCGTCTGGTGGTTGCTTGCTTCCGAGGTGGTGATCTTCGGCGGCGTCTTGGGCTCCTACCTCATGCACCGGCTCGGCCACCCAGAGTGGGCCGAGGCCGCCTCGCACACGAACACGTGGATCGGCGCCTTCAACACGCTGGTGCTGCTGACGTCCAGCTTCACCGCCGTCCTGGCGCACCAGGCCGCGGAGAAGGGGGACGGCAAGAAGGCCGCCGGTTTCCTCGTGCTCACCATGGGCGGCGCGCTCACCTTCCTGTGCGTGAAGTCTTACGAGTGGACGGTGGAAATTCTGGAAGGTTTCACGATCCAGTCCAACACTTTTTGGTCGTTCTACTACACCGCCGCCGGGTTGCACGCGCTGCACGTTATCGCCGGCGCGATCATCATGGGGATCGTGGCCGCCGATGCGTATCGCGGCCGTGAGCTCCAGCGCGTCGAGCTGATCGGCATCTACTGGCACTTCGTCGACGTGGTCTGGATCTTCCTCTTCCCGCTCCTTTACATCGCCAAGTAGTCAAGGAAAAGCGGAACCATGGCTGAGCATCACGACGAGCACGGGCAGCACGACGCCCACGACGTCAACTACAAGAAGATCTACTTCACGCTGCTCGGCCTCCTGGTCGTGAGCGTCGTCGGGCCCTTCTTCGGGATCCTCTGGGTGACGCTGGTCACCGCGTTCGGCATCGCCGTGGTGAAGGCGACGCTCGTCATCCAGAACTTCATGCACCTGAGGTGGGAAAAGAGAATCATGAAGTGGGTGCTCACGACGTCCGTCGTGCTCATGGCCCTCTTCATGGCCGGTGTGTCGGCGGACGTGCTGAACCACGAGGGGAACAACTGGGAGAACATCGCGGCGCAGGCGGCGGTCGAGCGCGGACTCGCAGCCATGGCCGGCGAAGTCGTCGTCGTGGAGGAGGAGGTGGAGCCGGTCGAGGCCGGGTTCAACCCCCCGAGCACGTTCAACCTCGTGTGCGGGAGCTGTCACGGCGCGGCTGGAGATGGAACGGGGGCCGCGGGCCTCGCGCTCAATCCTCGCCCTGCCAACTTCACGGACCCCGCGTTCTGGGCGACGCGTGACATGGCCCGCATTGTCAACGTGATCACGAATGGCGCTGCGTCGGTCGGTGGGTCGCCGCTGATGGTGGGATGGAGCGCGAGCTTCACGCCCGAGCAGATCCAGGAGCTCGCGGACTACGTGGCGACGTTCCGGCCCGGGGCCTGAGCGGTCGCATAGCGTATGAGCGCCGCGTCCGTCGTCTACTCGACCGACCCGAGGCCCGAGCCAGTCCGTAGGCAGCCGCTCGTGTCGAACGGCGTGCTCGGCATGCTCATCTTCATCTTTGCCGAGGTCATGTTCTTCGCGGGTCTGATCTCCGCGCATACGATCGTGCGAGCGCAGACGGCTGGCGGCATGTGGCCTCCGTACGGCCAGCCTCGGTTGCCGATCGAGCAGACCGCGATCAACACAGCCGCCCTGCTGGTGAGCGGCATCGTGCTCCTGCTGTCCTGGTTCGCGTTCCGCCGCGATCGCTCGAGCGCGCGCATCCCGCTCGCACTGTCGATCCTACTGGGCGGCTTCTTCGTATACGCGCAGGGCCTCGAGTGGGTGGCGCTCCTGGGCGAAGGGCTCACCATGCAGTCGAGCTCGTACGGCGGATTTTTCTACCTGATCGTGGGTGCGCATGCATTGCATGCCATCGGTGCTCTACTGGCACTCGCGTGGGCCTGGCACCGCCTGTACAAAGGTCGGCTGACGGCCGGTCAGCTTGCGACCGTGGCCGCCTTCTGGTACTTCGTTGTACTCGTATGGCCGGTCCTCTACATGCAGGTGTACCTGTGACGCGCCCCTGGGCCCTGGCCCTCGCTTTGATCGCGATCGTGTTGCAACCGGAGGTCGCGCACGCATGCGCGGTCTGCTTCGACGGTCCGGGCGAGACGCGCCAGGCGTTCTTGGTGACGACGGCGTTTCTGACGCTGCTTCCGTTGGGGTTGGTCGGAGGAGCAGGCGCGTGGCTGCGCAGCAGGGCTCGGCGCGCCGACGCAGAATCCCCGCAAGACCAACCTCCGCAGGCTTAGCCGGGCGGCGCCACGGCCGACGAAGGCCCGCGCCGTCGCGCTCCGCTCGACCACCGGGCGGGGGACGTGCGCGCTCCCGTGCGGAAATCGGCGGCACCCCGCGGGCCGAGCAAGAAGAAGGACGTAGACTCGGCGGCGCGTGCGCGGTTACTCCGCGTGCTCAGTTGGTCGTTCACGGGCGCGACCATGGGCGGCATGGCCGGCTACGTGGGCCTGCTCTACGAACGTTGGGGCGTGGGCATGGTGTGGGCACTGGGCCTGGGCGGCATGCTGCTGTCCTTGGTCGCCCCGGTCGTGGTCGCCGCGCTGAGCGGCGCCGCCGCGCGTACACTCTACAATCCGTCCGGGAGCGGGATGCCGCGCAGGCGCGAGCTGTCCCAGGCCGAGGCCCTCGCAGCGCGTGGGCTGCACGACGAGGCGATCGCGGCGTTCCGGGTGGCGATCGCCGAGGACCCCACCGATCCATCGCCGTACATCAAGGTGGCGAGGATCGAGCGCGACCGGCGCGGCCGGCATGAGGAGGCCGCAACCTGGTTCAAGTCCGCCTTCGACCTGATGGCTCCGGGCTCGGGGCCCGCTCTCCTCACGTTGAAAGAGTTGGTAGAGCTATACGCCGTGAAGCTGGGTGCGCCGGCGCGCGCCGCGCCGCTACTGGCTCGGCTCGTGGCCGACCGTCCGGAGACCCCGGAGGGGAAATGGGCTCGTGAGGAGTTGGCGCGCGTGAAAGGAGGAATGAGGTAGAGGCGCCCGAGCGTCCCGTCCCTCCATCGGTTCGCCCCACGGCGTCCGCCATCGTTGGCGGGTGAACCACCGTCGGCTAGGTTGCCCGGGAGGAGGAGATGCCGTGGAGGCTCGAACCAAGCCCAAGCGCTGGACGTACGAGGAGTTCGCGCGTCTGCCCGACAGCGGCACCATCCGCTACGAAGTCATTGGCGGGGAGTTGTTCGTGACGCCGGGCCCCTGGATGCGGCACCAGCGCATCGCCAGCGAGCTTCACCTGATATTGGCTCCCTTCGTCAAGGGCCACCGACTCGGCGAGGTCTTCTTCGCCCCCCTCGACGTCCTCTTCGATGAGGGGGACTACGTGGAGCCCGACCTCTTCTTCGTGAAGGCCGAACGCTCGGACGTGGTCAAGCAGCGCTGGGTCGAAGGTCCACCCGATCTGGTGATCGAGCATCCTGTCACCGTCCACTGCGGCTCGCGACCGTGGCCTGAAGCTCGACCGGTACCGCCATTTCGGTGTGCCGGAGTACTGGGTCGTGGACCCAGAGGCCCGCACGATCGAGGTCTGGCACTTCGCCCAGGGAGCGAGCGAGCCGGTCGCCTTCGCGACCGGCGATACCCTACGGTGGGAGCCCCTACCGGACGGGCCGACCCTGGATGTGTCCGTCGACAGCGTATTCGCGGGCTGTTAGAACCTCACCAGACTGGTCGCCTTGATGACGAGCCCGCGGTTCTGGAGTCCAGGGAAGCGATCGAAGTCGAAGGTGTCTCGCTCCTCGGTGTAGACCAGGAAGAGCTCGCTACCCGGACGGTACTCCCACCGCATACGGACGTTGGCGCTCACCCGGTCGTTCGCCGAGTTGTACTGCATGAGCGCGCTCATGAACAGCCGCGGCGTGAACGTGAAGGTGATGCGGCTCGCAGCGAGGAACGTATCGAAGCTCTGCCCAGGCAGGCGCACCCAGTTGTGGGAGATGCTGGGCTCCAGCGAGAGCTGCGGGAAGACCTCCACGCGCCCCCGACTGAAGCCGACCGAGGTCAGATCTCCGTCGTAGAAGCCGCCGTACCGTCCTGACAGCGTCCCGGAGAAGAAGCGCTGCGGGCCGAACGCATACGACGCTTCCATCACCTTGAAGGAGTAGCGGCCGGCCGGAATCGTCGCGCCGGTAATGCGCTCGTTGCGGACAAGCCGCTCGTACGTCTCCGAGTAGCTGCCGGTGAGTTGATCGCTGTTCTCGAACTCGACGCCCAAACGACCGGTCAGGTCGCGGGTCTCGATGAAGCCCTGCCGGGCGTTCACGAGGTAGTCGGCCGTCCCTTCGACGGTGAGTTGCCGAATGAACGACACCGCAGCTGGCCGGGGGCTCGCCCGTACGTTGACCTGCGTCTGCCTGAACCCGGAGCGGCGAACCAGGCCCACCTCAGGGTTGAAGTCGTCCTCCACCAAGAGGTGGTTCACGGAGAACCCCTGAACATCTCCCTCCCAGGCGACCCGAGCCTGGTAGCTCTGATTGTCCGAGTTGACGCCGCGTGTCTGCGTGCGCGCGTAGAAGCCGCTGAGGTAAAAGTCCTCGAAGAACGCGAACATGGCATCGGCACCGTAGGTCTCGTTCGAGCCATTGGCGACGAGCGAGTGCGAGCGTCGCGCGAACAGCGCGCCGATGTTGCTGCGACCGAGCACGTCGGCGCGCGCGCGAAGCACCGTGAAGTTCGTGAGCTCGGCCAAGGTGTTGACGCTCCCGAGCGTGTCCGTCTCTTGCACCTCGTCGGTCTGGATGCTGAGCGCGCCCACGTCGAAGGGGCCGATCTTCCCGGTCAGCCGCCCGCCGCCCAGGATGGGAACGGTCCGGCCGTTCTGGAGCCCGATCTGCCGACTGAAGAACAGATTGGGCGCGGACCCGCCTCCGGCCCCGCCCGCTCCACCGGCCACTGTGGTGGGGAAGTTGAAGATCCCACGGCTCTCGAGAAAGAACTCGCGCTTCTCGGGGAAGGTCAGGCTGTACCGAGTGAGGTTGATCTGCTGCTCGTCGACCTCGACCTGTGCGAAATCGGTGTTGTAGGTGAGGTCGAGCGCGAGGTTCTGGGTGACTGCCCACTTGAGGTCGATGCCGCCGTCATAGTCGGGCTCGTTCTCCAGACGCGGCGTGCCGACTCGATCCGTGGTCAGACTGCCGATGCCGTACGGCTTGATGTCGACACTCAAGCCCGTGGGTGGCACCTCGAGTCCGACCAACGTGGCCGCCCGGGACATGCGGATGATCGCGAAGCGGCCCGTAGGCCCTGCGGCCGCACGGGAGACCGCGGTCAGCTGTGACCACTCGTTCTTGCGCTTGATGGACCGCCGCAGATTGATGCCCCAGAGTTGCGCCGAGCCTCCCTGGTAGCGAATCGACTTGAACGGGAGCTTCATCTCCACCGTCCATCCGCCCTCGAAGCGACCAGTGCGGACGTCCCAGAGCGGATTCCAGTCGAAGTTGGGATTGCCCTCGTTGGTGATCTGCGCGTCCACCATCGCGCCCAGCGGATTGGTGTAGAAAAAGTAGGCGTTCCGCCGGTCGTAGAACGTGTCGATGGCCAGGCCGAAGTTCTCGTTGTTCCCGACCTGGGTGGCGTCGCGTCGCATCTCGTTGGCGACCCACTCGCTCTCGGGAACCTCCTCGTATACGCGCGCCGAGACATACAGATTGTCGGCATCGTACATCACCCACGCCTCCGTGAGCTCGCTGGCCGGATCGCCCTCGTCGGGCAGGGCCTGGATGAAGTCGTCGAAGGGGGTGATCTCGGCGTAGGCGGGCTCATTCAGGTTACCATCGACATCGATGGGCCCATCGAGACGAACCGCGCGTATGGTGGCGTTGCCAGCGTCGTCCCGCGTGATGAGGTCAGGCCAGACCGGAGCCGGCGGGACACCCGCGGGAAGTGGGAGCGCTGCGGGCTGATAGGACGAGGCGCGTGCTATGCGCGGTGCCGGGGCGGGTGCGGGGGCCGCTGGACCGGCGACGCCTAGTGAGCCGACGACGGCTGCCGAGGGTTGCGAAGGTGTGCCGACGATCGCGACCGCGCCTTCCAGCGGGCGGGGCGAGATGTCCACCTGCGTGATCTTCCACTCTCCCGACTGACTGGTGCGCAGCTCGGCGTACCGCCAGGCGCCGAGCGCGGTCCCACCCTCCGGAATGGGCAGCGCCCCGAACAGGTCCACGACCGTGACGGCGCTCGCGCCCAGTACCTGCGTCGTGAGTACGCCCGGGTTCCAGGTGAGCTTGCCCACGATGGCTCTCACCTGGTCGATCGCGATCTCGGCGCCGCCGCCATTGTCCTCCGCGTAGGTGACCTGGATTCGGGCTTCGGGAGAGAAGTGCCCCATGAAGGTGTCGAGGTCCCCCGCGTTCAGCGCGGTCAACGCGGCACGCACGGTCTCTTCGACGCTGGCTTGAGCGTGGAGGGCGGTTGGCGTGTGGGCAACGAGCATGAGCGTGACCAGTACCCACACTCCGACCCCGTTCGTTCGCAGCCTCGTGCTCATGTGCCTCCGGAAGGTCAGCCCGCGCGTTTCCTACGCTTGCGCAAGAAGTCCATCATGATGTACTGGCCGAGCGTGACCGAGGTCGTGAAGTACGCCTTGCCGCGGGCGATCTCGGAGACCTTCTGGACGAACTGCACCAGGTACGGGTCGTTCGCCAGCATGAACGTATTGATGAGGATGCCGGACTTCCGGCACGCTCCGACCTCCTGGAAGGTGCGCTTCAAGATCATCGGGTCGAGCGCGCCGGAGTTCGTGTAGACGCGCCCGTCGGGGAGCGTCATCGCGCTCGGCTTGCCGTCGGTGATCATGATGATCTGCCGCATGTCCTTCTTCTGCGCGGCCAAGATGCGCCGTGCGACCTCGATCCCCTCGGCCGTGTTCGTGTGGAACGGGCCGACCTGAGCCTTCGCGAGCTGCGAGAGCGGGATCTCGGTGCCCCGGTCCCCGAACGTGACGACGCGGAGCGAATCCCCCGGAAACTGGGTGCGGATCAAGTGCGACAGTGCGAGGGCGACGCGCTTGGCCGGTGCGAAGCGATCCTCGCCGTAGAGCACCATCGAGTGCGAGATGTCGAGCAGGAGCACGGTGGCGCAGGAGGAGCGGTACTCCGCTTGGTGCACCATCAGGTCCCCGTACTCGAGGTTCAGCGGCACCGTCAGCCCTTCGCGCTCGATCGCCTTCTTGAGCGTCGCGGGTATGTCGAGGTTGAGGGAGTCGCCGAACTCGTAAGGCTTGGATGCCGCGTCGGCTTCGACGCCCGTCGCCAGGTGCGGGGTGTCGTGAGACCCGGCTGCGGCCTTTCCGAGCGCGGAAAGCAGGCCCCTCAGCGCGCGATACCCGAGGAAGTCCATCCCCTTCTGGGTCAGGTTGAAGTCGACGCGCTGCGCGGCCTGCTTCGCCTCATCGACCTGCCCCTGGCCCGTGACGTCGTAGGTCGCGCCCGGCATCTGGGGATTGCCGGTCTCGAGGTTGATGTAGCCCTCCTCGACCATCTTCTTGACGAGGTCGTCGAGCAGTTGGGCGATCTGGGCGCGCACCGCCTCGTCGCCATCCCCCTCACCCCGCAGCTCCGCGATCATCTCGGGAGTGAGCTGACCGCTCTCGATGAGCGCGTGGAGCAGGGCGTTCTTGAGCGCGTCGGTCGAGCTCTTGTCCTCGTCTCCTGACCAGCCCCAGTACGGGTGGAAATGGGGGCCACCCGCGAAGCCACCATCCATGAGGAAGTCCGACAGGTGCTCCATGAGCGCCTGCAGATTGAGGGCGTCGAGCCAACCGCCGCGGTATTTACCGTACGTGGTGAAGCGCATGACACCATCCTACCGGGGCGTCTACCTTCTCGCCATGAATCGGACCCTCCATCCGCCGGAAGTGCTGGCCGAGGTCAGGGCCGCGCTTCTGGGTCATTACGATCGGGCGCGGCGCGATCTCCCTTGGCGCGGAGAGGCCGATCCGTATCGCATTCTGGTGTCCGAGGTCATGCTCCAGCAGACCCGGGTCGAGACCGTGACGGGTCGGTACGGCCCGTGGCTCGAGCGCTTCCCGGACCTGGACAGTCTGGCCGAGGCGAACGAGGACGAAGTGCTCAAGGCTTGGGAGGGGCTCGGGTACTACCGAAGGGCGCGGAACCTCCACCGTACGGCGAGGCTCGTGCGGGAGCGCCCGGAGGGGGACCTGCCGTCCTCTTATGCCGAGTTGCGTGACCTGCCCGGGCTCGGGGACTACACCGCGGGTGCGGTGGCAAGCATCGCGTTCGGGGAGGTCGTGCCTGCCGTGGACGGAAACGTCCGCCGCGTGCTGTCACGGCTCTTCGACGAACCGAGCCCGAAGCCGAAGTGGCTGCGCACGACCGCCGCCGGGCTGGTCGACCTGAAGCGGCCGGGGGACTGGAACCAGGCGCTCATGGAGCTCGGAGCGACCGTCTGCACACCACGCGCGCCGCGCTGCGACGAGTGCCCAGTGGCGGGATGGTGTGCGGCGCTCGCAGCGGGTACGGTGCACGAGCGGCCAGGCCGTGCGGAGCGACGCGAGCCTCGACGGGCGATGTTCGCGCTCGCCGTGCTGCACGCGAATGGCCGCGTCCTGCTCGAGCGCCGGCCCGAAGGGGGCCTTCTCGGCGGCATGTGGGCGTTCCCGGAGGTCGAGGTGGGCGAACCGGAGCGCGCCGCCGAGGCCTCGACCGGGCTGGCTCGCGCGCGTGATCTCGACGTAGTCGGTGACGCGCGGACGCTGGCCGCCGTGGAGCATCGCTTCACGCACCTGCACGCGACGTATCAGCCGTGCGCGCTACGAGTGTCGTCCGTCCGGGAGGGGACCGATGCCGCGTGGATCGACCCGACCCAACCCGTGCGCCACGCGCTCCCCGTCGCCCAGCGCCGCGTGCTCGACTCGTTCAGGGACCTCCAGAAGAGCGAGGTCGCATGAGGGTCGCCGACATGACCTGGATGGATGTCGAGGCGTACCTGGAGAGGAGCGACCTCTGCGTGCTCCCGCTGGGATGCACCGAACAACACGCCTACCTGTCCCTCGCGACCGACTCCACCCTCGCGGAACGCGTGGCAGTCGAAGCGGCCGAGCCGCTCGGCGTGCCGGTCTTCCCCGTCCTGCCGTACGGCATCACCCCGTACTTCATGGACTATCCCGGCACGGTCACCGTGTCGCCGACGACGTACGAGCGGCTCCTCACCGAGGTGCTCGCGAGCCTGCGACGCCACGGGTTCAGGCGCATCGCGGTCGTGAACGGGCACGGTGGCAACACGCCGGCGCGCCCCGCCGCCGAGGCCTGGGCGGCCAAGAAGGACGGCGTGGCCCTGCGCTGGCACGACTGGTGGAAGGCGCCGCGCACGCGAGCTGCGATCGACGCCATCGACCCGGATGCGTCGCACGCTTCCTGGATGGAGAGCTTCCGGTGGACGCGCGTGACAGGTGTGCAGCCGCCGGTGGCGCACAAGCCGCGGGTCGACCTGTCCGGGTCGACCGACATATCACCCGCGAGGTTCCGTGAGCTGATCGGGGACGGGTCGTTCGGGGGGTGGTACGAGCGAGCCGATGAGGAGATGAGGGCGATCTGGGAGTTGGCGGTGGAGGAGACGCGGCGGGTGATTGGCGCGGGGTGGTAGGATGGGAAACCGCAAGACCGCACCGGGAGGCTTCGGAGCCATCGGCAAGCAGGTTCCGGTCCAGCGTTGCGCCATGTGCGGACACGAGGAGTTGCCGGACTAGGCATCTTCGTCTTCCTCGTCCTCGGGCCCTGGCTTGCCAGCATCGAGGACGCGCCTGCGACCCTGCTCAAACGTCTCGTCAGACTTGAGCCGTTCCGGCTTAGGGCCTGGCTTCGTCGGCTCGTCTTCTACGTCTTCCCAATCTGGCAGGGCGCTACTTCTCCTGGCGTCATCTTCGGATAGACACCTTCGCGACGTGGCCTTGATGCTCCGAGTCAGTGGAGACCGGGTCGACCCGGGGAGCTTGGCGCGTTGGGTTCGCGAACGAGGGGTTTCAGGCGCACTCGAGCGCGCAAGAGACTACACCGTCGAGTAGGGCCGCTTGGGTGTGTACCTAGGCTGAGGAGTCCCCGGCGAGGCCTTCACGTACGCTAACGGCGCGCGTCGCCGATGCGGCTCTCGACCGTGGAGCGTACCCGCGCGTCGAGGCCCCTCACCCCGTTGAGGCGTTCGGACAAGGTCGTCGTGTCCACGAGCCGCCGAGCTATCAGCGCTCGGCAGAACTCCACGTCCTTGGGACGATTCGCGATCGCTTTCGCGATCCATAGGTCATGCACCTCGAGGCACATTGCACGAACGCCGTTCGTGGCCGGGGTCTCGAAGGGGACGAGACGGGCGCGCCACCCGTCGGGCAGAGTGGCGGTTTGCTCGGTGACGCCCTGCGCGTAGTAGCCGAACGCCTCGTGAAACATCGAGGCCTCTCCGATCGAGCCGTCCACGAGGTCGGCCATCCGGCCCCCGGAATCTCCCGCGAGGGCCACGTCCACCTCTACGGATCGCGTCGCTTCCTCAGGCATGTCGCCTTCGAGCGAAGCGTGGAGCGCCTGACTCCCGATGACGATGATCTCGTTCACGCCCAGCACCGCACCAGCAGCACGAACGGCGTGCTCGAACTCGTGGCGCTTCATTCGGCGCGTCCCAATTCAGATCGAGAGAACTCACGGTACACGCGGGCCCGCTCCCGCGCCGTGAGGATACCCGCGAACGGCGTCACATGACGCAGCTCGCGGGTCCACGGATCGCGAGCCGTGATCGCCGAGGCCAACGCCTCCGGAGGTCGCTCGAGAAGTACCCTCCACTCCCTCAGGAATGGTGACGACCCCGACGAGCCCGCGAGCATACGAGCGAGTGTATCACGGGCTCTGTCGACGACGCCAACCGGGTCGGCACGGAGTCGATCGGCGATCGCGTGATGGAGGGCGAGGGAGCGACGTTCCTCACGCGTCATGGGTGGGTGATAGTCGACCGATGCCTCGAGGCCGACGGACTCGGCGAGCCTCCCTACTGTGCCCAAGGTCGGACTCTTCCGCCCTGCCTCGTAGGCGGCGACGGTCGGCTGCGACGTTCCGGCCGCCTCTGCCAGGACCGATTGGGTCACTCCGGCTACGCGTCTGAGCCACCGAATCGCATCCATCTCCGAACATATCCGAGCGGATATGAGGGGCGCCAGGGGGGCGCACCTTAGCCTTGGGTGGCCATAGGGCGCCGCCCGCTCCTTGCCCTGAGGCCATAATTGCCGATGCGGTGGGTGTATATCACCCACTACCTGGTGACATGTGACCGACCCTCGCCAGTTCCAGGCGACCCGGTCATGCGCGCGCTCAGGAAGGATGCCTACTGAGCTGCGGAACGGCTCACGCCGCGCAGCGTCCTCCCCCTCTACTTCAACCCACCCATCGGGTCGAACCCCTGGTACCCCTTCCCCTTCGGCGGCCCCTGGTGCGGCGCTCGCACGTAGCCTGCGCTCGAGCGGCTGATCCGCTTCTGCGCCACCAGCGCCTCGAGCACCAGCTCGCACGCCGAGGCGCGGGCGCCGTCGCTCGCGCTCGAGGAGGCCAGGCCCACGCTCTCCACCAGCTCGAGTAGACCGGGCACCGTCTCGAACCCCTGCACGCAGGCTGCCGAGGAGGCGTCCTCCCCCACCTGGAGCGCGCCACCGGTCTCGAAGTAGGCGACGATGTCTTCGACGTCCGCGCCACCGGCGCGCACGTCGAACGTCTGCGAGCAGCTCTGCTGGATGAGCTCGCGCGCGATCTTGTCGGCGCCGTGCAGCTCCCCCTCGTACTCGAGCTCCATCTTGCCGGTGATGGCGGGGAGCGCGGCGTACATGTCGGCGACGCGGGGCACGGTCACGCTCTCGCGGTGGTGCAGCGACCGTCGCTCCGCGTTCGACACGACGGTCTCCATGACCGTGATCGGCATGCGTTGGCTGACGCCGGAACGCTGGTCCACGCGCTTGTCGCTCCTGGCCAGGAACGCCACGCGCTCGACGGCTTCCTCGAGGAAATCGGGGACCTCGACACTCGTGCCTTCCCGGACGACCCACGCCTCCTGCCGCGTGATGTCGCGACCGGTCTCGATCTCCTCGGGATAGTGGGTGCGGATCTCGGCGCCGATGCGGTCCTTGAGCGGCGTGATGATCTTGCCGCGCGCGGTGTAGTCCTCGGGGTTCGCCGTGAACACCATCAACACGTCGAGCACGAGTCGGATCGGATACCCCTTCACCTGCACATCCCCTTCCTGAAGGATGTTGAAGAGGCCCACCTGGATCTTACCCGCCAAATCGGGGAGTTCGTTGATGGCGAAGATGCCGCGGTTGGCGCGCGGCAGCAGCCCGTAGTGGATGGTGAGCTCGTCGGCGAGGATGTGCCCGCCGCGCGCTGCCTTGATCGGGTCCACATCCCCCAACATGTCGGCGATGGTCACGTCGGGGGTCGCGAGCTTCTCGACGTAACGGCGGTCGCGCTCGATCCACTCGATGGGCGCGGAGCCGCGGCGTTGCTCGACGAGCTGGCGGCCGTACTTGGAGATGGGAGCGAACGGATCGTCGTTCACCTCGCTCCCTGCCAGGATGGGGACCTCCTCGTCGAGCAGCGACACGAGCTGCCGCAGGATGCGGCTCTTCGCCTGACCGCGGAGCCCGAGCAGGATGAAGTCGTGGCGCGCCAGGATCGCGTTGACGAGCTGGGGCACTACGGAGTCCTCGTATCCCTGTACGCCGGGGAAGAGCGTCTCCCCCGTCTGGAGCTTCCGGATGAGGTTCGAGCGCAACTCTTCTTTGACCGAGCGACTCGCGTATCCGGAGGCCTGGAGTTCGGCGAGCGTGGCGGGGCGGGATGGCGTCATGACTAGAGGCTCGCGCGCGACTGGGCGACATTCAAGGGCATGAGCTCGCGCGACCCGGTCCGCCCGCTGGACGAGCAGCCGGCTCTGCCGCGCGCACGCTTCCTCGTAGCCGGTCCGCCCGACGCCGAGGCGGTGCCCATGGATGTGCTCTTCGTGGGCGGAGGACCGGCCGGGCTCTCGGGTGCGATCGAGCTGGCCAGGCTCGTGAAGAAGGACGCCGAGTCGGGGGGTTCGCTCGGGCCCATTGAGATCGGAGTGCTCGAGAAGGCAGCGCGGCTGGGCGACCACAACCTCTCGGGTGCGGTCGTGAACCCGGCCGGGTTCCGGGAGCTCTTCCCGGAGCTATCCATGAAGGATCTGCCGCTCCGGAGGCCCGTGACGGCAGAGAGCGTCTACATGCTCACGCGCTCCCGCGCGATCCGGATCCCGACGCCGCCCACCATGCGCAACCACGGCAACTGGATCGGGTCGATCTGCGAGATCGTGCGCTGGCTGGGTGAGAAGGCGGAGGGGCTCGGCGTGAACCTCTTCCCGGGTTTCCCGGTGGATGCGCTGCTGGTGGAGGGGGAGCGCGTGGTCGGCGTGCGCACCACGCCCTCGGGGCTGGGCCGCGACGGCCAACCCGCCAAACCGGATGCCCAGCCGGCCATGGACCTGAGCGCCCGCGTCACCGTGCTCGCGGAGGGGACGCGCGGCCCGCTCACGCAGGCCTGGCTCGACTGGCAGAACGTGCACTCGGCGAACCCGCAGATCTACGCGCTGGGCGTGAAGGAGCTCTGGCGCGTGCCGAGGCCACTCGACCGCATCGTGCACACCCTGGGCTGGCCCCTCCCCAGCGACGCGTTCGGCGGAAGCTTCATGTATCCGATGGCGGATGACCTGGTCGCGCTGGGTCTGGTGGTCGGGCTCGACTACCACGACGCGCGCCTCGACGTGCACGAGGCGCTCCAGCGCATGAAGCTGCACCCCCTCTTCCGTCCGATGCTCGAGGGGGGGGAACTGGTCGAGTGGGGCGCGAAGACGATCCCCGAGGGGGGCTACTGGTCGGTACCGGAGCGCCGCCATGGGGATGGGCTGGTGGTCGTTGGCGACGCGGCGGGATACGTAGAGGTGTCCTCCCTCAAGGGCATCCACTACGCCATGCTCTCGGGCGTTCTCGCGGCGCGTCAGATCTTCGCCGCACTCAAGTCCGGTGACACCTCGTCGACTGGGCTCGCAGGCTACACCGCGGCCGTCGACTCGAGCGCCATCATGCGGGACCTGCGCGAGCGACGGAACATGCGGCTCGCATTCAAGAGTGGCTTCCTGGTCGGCGGAGCGAAGGCTGCGCTCATGACGCTCACCAAGGGCGCGTTGCCGGGAGGTCGCATAGCTATCGAGCAGGACGCGGCGACGCCGAAACGAGTGGACTCCGTGGTCGAGCCGTTCGTGCCGGACGGGAAGCTGACCTTCTCCAAGGTCGACGCGGTCTACAAGTCGGGGAACCAGACGCGCGACGACATACCGTCGCACCTCATCCGCAACGACCAGGTGAGCGGCGAGACGGCCGACATGCTCGCGCACGTCTGCCCGGCGGGGGTCTACGAGCGGGACGGCGACGGGCTGCGGGTCAACGCGCCCAACTGCGTGGACTGCAAGGCGACCGACGTACTCGGTCCACGGTGGTCGCCGCGAGAGGGCGGGAGCGGCCCGGCTTACAAGTTGATGTAGCTGAGGGACGTTTCAGCGCGCCTCGTCCAGCTCCATCACGCCCCCGCCCGGGAGCGTCATGCGGCCGCCGAGTTGGAGCAGCATCGGCGTAGTGTCGGTGTAGTCGGCGGCCCGGCGGATGCGCCCTCCATCCACCTCGATGATCGTCACGCCGTTCATGACGACCTCACGGTTCGTCACCTCGGGCACGAGCTCCCCCATCGGGCGCGCCTGCACACCCGCGAAGAGCCACTCGGCGACCGCGCCCGTCTGGCTCACGTGCACTTCCCCGACGTTCATGTAGACGTCGTCGGCCCAGGTGTGCACGGAGGTGACGTACCCTACGATCTCCTCAAGGCCTCGGTATTGGAGCTGGCTGGCGAAGTCGTCGTAGACCGCCTCAGGCCAGAAGATCTCGGTGATGGTGGCGGTGTCCGCGCTCTGGAGCGCGTCCATGAGCGAGCGTAGCAGCAACTCGTTCTGGGATACCGCCTGCTCTTCGGTGGGGGCACAGGCCCCCGCACCCAGCGCGGCGACCAAGAGCGCACCCAGCCAACGGGGCTTGCGTGCGGACCTGGTCACGGCGTCACCGCTCGGGTGCGTAGTTCCCGAAGTTGACGTGCGAGATACGCCAGCCGTAGCCTACGCGCTCGAACACCATGGTCAGCGGTCCGCGACCCGCCGCGGGGCGATTGAGTCGGTTACCGAAGTACCACACCGCGCCCACCACCGCGCTCTCGCCGAAGTCCGACACGGTCACCTGCTCGAGCCACATCTCGCTCTCGGGCTGGAATCCGCCGGACACGAAACCGAGCCCTTCGAGGTACTGGCGCACCGCGGGGAACCCCTCGATCAGGCCTTCGCGGTCCGACGGGAAGTACGTGAGCGCGTCGCTGTTCACGAAGAGGTCGGCCGCGATGTCCAGGTTGTATCGCCGCCACATGCCGAGCCAGCTCTCCACGAGCGCCTCGGGCGTCGGCGCGCCCAGGCCCGCGGGTCGTGACTCCGCGATGTCGGGTCGCGGGAAGCGCGACTGATACTCCGATCGCTCGAAACGCTCCGCGTTCTTCCACACCGTCTGTACGGAGCGTAGGTTGCGAATGTCGGCGAGCGGATCGTCCCGAAGCAAGACGAAGTTGACGGGGCGTCCGTGTGCGAGCGTGCCCTGGGTCGCCTCGATGCCGATCGTCCGAGCTGCCACGCTGGTCGCGGCGACGATCGCATCCATGGGCGTCAGCCCGCCCCCGATCACCAGCTCCTCCAGCTCTTCGTAGAGCGCGGGGAAGGGGTTGTCGGTGGCCGCGCTGAAATCGGAGCCGGCCGCGATCTGGACGCCCAGCTCATTGGCGCGCCGCACGAGCGAACGCGCGAAGCCGATGTCACACCCACCCGGAAGATCGTTGGGAAGCAGCTCACGACTCGCGGCCTGGCGCACATAGGTTGCGAGGGTCGCATCGAGGATGGTGCCACGCGCCACCATCTCGCCGAAGAGCTGCGTGAAGACCCCGGACCCCGCGGTGAACGAACCGTACTGGGGGGTCATGTCGTGGTGGTAGCGGGGAGGCACCGACGCCATCGCTTCCCACGCGATGTCGCACACATGCGAGACCACATCCACGTCGGCGAGAATGACCTCGAGGGGACGCGCGGGCACGACCATGCTGTGCGCCCACACCTTCATGCCCTGTCGGTGGGCCTCCTGCGTGATCCGGGACACTTCGCTGCCTGCGAGGTCCGCGTGGATCTTGATGCCGGTGGCGTACGTCCCCTTCGCCATCGCCACGGCCAGGGGCATGTCGGTCTGCGGCGTGATGGCCTGGAGCCAGGGGACCTGTCCCGCGGTTTCGCCGGCCGCGGCGGACTGAGGGCGGGGGTCGGCCATGAACGGGGGGCCGGCCATCAGCGCGGAGAAGTAGATGTCCGGCGCGTCGATGTTGCCGAGCCTCGAGTCGCGGGCGAGCGAGGCGAGCGCCCGCGCATCCCCCGCCATGTCCCGCACCGCGGTCACGCC
>JBEBGN010000085.1:0-13363 GCA_040081395.1 Longimicrobiales bacterium | reverse complement strand
CTTCCGGGAGTTGGCCGGGGGTGGGGGGCTCTCTGCGGAGGCAACACCTCCTGCCGCGCCCGCATCCAAGCGGGTGGACAAGGCTCGGCGAGGTCCCTAGAATCGGGCCCGTTTCTTCAGGACTGAAGCAAGGGTCGAAGGTGTCGGTCCCCAGCTCGACTGGTCCATCATGGCGGATGGATCCCTCGCGCAACGAGCCACGTCGAGCGGATGCCGGCGGGGCTCTTTTCCGTTTTCGGGAGCAGGAGTCGAGATGATCTCGGTTGAGGCGGTCACCAAGCGCTACGGCGGTGTGAAGGCGGTGGATAACGTCACCTTCACGGTTCAACGGGGTGAGGTCGTGGGCTTTCTCGGCCCGAACGGCGCGGGCAAGACCACGACCATGCGGATGATTACGGGTACGCTCCAGCCCGACGAAGGCGTCGTGCTCCTGGACGGCGTCTCCGTGACCGACGATCCCATGGCTGCCAAACGCCGGATCGGATATCTGCCCGAGGCGAACCCGCTCTACGACGAGCTGATCGTCGCCGAGTTTCTCGACTACGTCGCCGAGCTGCGCGGCCTCTCCGCGGCCGAGGCGAAGTCGGGCATCAAGGCGGCCGTGGACGAGACCGACATCGGCGCCGTGTTCTACCGCCCGGTCGGCGAGTGCTCGAAGGGGTATCGGCAGAGGATCGGGCTCGCGGGTGCCATCCTGCACCGGCCGGAGGTGCTCATTCTGGACGAGCCCACGGAGGGACTCGATCCGAACCAGCGCGTCGAGATCCGCCGCCTGGTGAGCACGCTCGGGCGCGAGCGCACCGTTCTCCTTAGCACGCACGTCATGCAGGAGGTCGAGGCCACCTGCTCGCGCCTGGTGATCCTGAGCCAGGGGCGGTTGGCAGCCGAAGGCGGCGTCCAGGAGCTCCTGTCGAAGCGAACCGGTGGGGCGCGCTACGTGGTCGAGGCGGAAGGGAGCGGGGTCGCGGAGTCTCTGGCATCCCTGGCCGGTGTCACCGGTCACGCTTCCGAGCAGGCGAACGGACGGGTGCGGGTCACGCTCGACGCCGGAGACGAGCTCGAGCTGAGGCCCGCGATCTTCGGCATGGCCCGCGACCGCGGCTGGACGCTGTGGGAACTGCATCGCGAGCGTGCGAGCCTGGAGCAACTGTTCAGGTCGCTCACCGCGGAGGTCCCATCGAGCGAAGGCGCGAACGAGACGGAGCCGACGGTGGCTGAAGACGAGGTGACGGCATGATCAGGAACGTTTGGGCGGTCGCCCGCCGCGAGGTACGGGGATATTTCGATCAACCGACCGCGTACGTGCTCGTGGTCGCTTTCTTGGGCATCTCGCTCTTCCTCGCCTATCGCGCCATGTACGCGATGGGTGTGGCTGATCTGCGCCCGATCTTCGACATGCTGCCCATGCTGTTCGCGGTGTTCGTACCCGCGGCTACCATGCGGTCGCTCGCCGAAGAGCGCCGCAGTCGGACCCTGGAGTGGTTGTTGGCGCAGCCCGTCAGCGAGCTGGAGGTCGTGCTCGGCAAGCTGCTCGGTTGCTGGATCTTCGTCATGATCGCGCTCGCGGGCACTGTGCCGACCGCGGTGGCCGTGCTGCTCGTGTCGGACGCCGATGCCGGGATCGTCGTCGCCCAGTACGTGGGCGCTGGGTTCTTGGCGCTCCAGTTCGTGTCTTTGGGGCTCTGGGCCTCGAGTTTCACGCGCAACCAGATCACCGCGTTCATCGTGGCCGCGATGGCGGCGTTCGTGCTCTTCCTGATCGGACTCCCCGTAGTCCAGATCGGGCTCCCACCTGCGATCGCGGGCGGGCTCGCGCGTCTCTCCGTGCTCAGTCACTTTCAGAACGTTGCGCGCGGCGTAGTCGACCTGCGAGACGTCGTGTACTTCGTCTCCACCACGGCGCTCTTCGTCGTGTTGGCGCTCGGAGCCATTCTGCGGGAGCGGCTGAGCCATGCGCGTGCCGAGTGGGGCCGGATGCGCGTGGGCGCGGCGGTGGTCGCGCTCCTGGTCCTCGTGGTGAACTTGCTCGGCAGCTATGTGCGTGGCCGCATCGATCTCACTACGGAGAACCTGTACACCCTCGAGGAGGGGACACGCGATCTGCTCGCCGAGCTCGACGATCTGGTGGAGATCCAGCTCTTCGCTTCCTCGACTCTACCGGCCGAGATGCAGCTCCAGCTCCGCGACGTACGCGACGTGCTCGCGGACATGGAGGGCGCCTCGAACGGCAACCTGCGCGTGACCGAGGTCGATCCGGACGAGGACGAGGAGGCGGTTTCGGAGGCGGAGCAGCTCGGCATCTACCCCGTCGAGTTCAACGTGCTCAGCGAGGACCAGTTCTCCGTGCGCCAGGGATACTATGGCCTCGTCATCCGCTACGCGGAGCGCACCGACGTCACTCCCGTCATCAATCGCACCGACGACCTCGAGTTCCGTCTCGCCTCGACCATCTACGACATGACGACCACCGATCGCGTCGGCTTCGGCTACGCGATGGGCTTCGGCATGCAGCCGATCGGCGACGTGCCGGGCCTCATGCAGAGCCTGGGCCAGCGTTACGACATCCGTGCGGTCGACCTCACTGGAGACACGGTGGCGCCGATCGACCGTGCCCAGATCGAGGTCTTGGTGATCCGCGGGCCGACCGAGCCGTTCAGCGACGCGGCGCTCCAGCGCGTGCGCGAGTTCGTGGACGCGGGTGGCGCGGTATTCGCCATGCTCGACCCAGTCTTCCTCGACCCCGAGTCGCTGCAACCCGTCCCGATCACGACGGGGCTCCAGACGCTGCTCGAGAGCCGCGGCCTCACGCTGGCGCCGAACGTCGTCGCGGACCTCGCCTCGAGCGCGAACGTCAACGTGGGCAACCAGGGGGTCTTCCAGGTGGTCCTGCCGTACCCGTTGTGGCCGATCGCTCGCCCCGCCGCCGACCACGCGATCGTGAGCGGCCTGAACTCCATCACCATGGGGTGGGCCGGTGCGATCGTGATCTCCGACAGCGCGAACGTGACCCCGCTCTGGCAGACCAGTGAAGCGGCGGCGCTGCGCGATCCCACGCTGCCCATTCTGCCCGACCAGGACTGGAACATCCCCGAGGAGGAGTGGGGCGTCCGCACTCTGGCCGCCGCGGTGACGGTGCCGGAGGGGGACGCGCGTGGTCGCCTGGTCGTGGTGGCCGATGCGACGTTCGCCGAGGGCCAGTTCGTGCAGCCGAATCAGGGCAACCTGGCCTTCCTCGCCAACTCGATCGATTGGCTGGCTCAGAACGAGGCCCTCATTCGCATCCGCTCGAAGGACCGGACCCCTCCCAGCCTGATCTTCGAGTCCGACCTCACGCGCAACTCCGTGAAGTGGGGGAACCTGGTCGGCGTGCCCCTGCTCTTCGTTCTCTTTGGCCTGTGGCGCGTGACCGGGCGCAGGCGTCGTGCGGAAGCGAAGTGGCGGGAGGTAGTGGCATGAGCGCCCGTACGCTCCAGCGCCTCCTGGGCGCGCTCGGAGCTGCCGCCGCGATCTGGCTGGTCGTCTTCCTCGCCGCGGATCGGGCTGCCGAATCAGAGGCCGACCCCGTGATCGAGGGGCCCATCGTGGGCTTCTTCGACGGCGTGGATGAGTCGACCCTGACCGCGGCGCGTTTCACGCGGCTGGGCGGCACCGTGGAACTGAGCCGTGTGGGGGAGGGGTGGGAGGTGAGTGGCTTCCGGAGCGACTCCGGCTCCGTCGCGCGCTTCTTCGTGACGCTGGGCGAGTCCAGGGTCGAAAGCCTGGCGGCCACGAACCCGTCGAACCACGCACGCATGGGCCTGTCCGCCGACAGCGCCGCCCGACTGGAGCTGGAGGTCGGAGGCTCGACGCGTACGCTGCTGCTGGGTCTGGACGGACCGAGGGCTGCGACCGTGTACGCGCGCCTGCCCGATGAGGACGCTGTCTATTTGATCGCCTCCGGCCTCCGGGCGTACGTCTTCCGCCAGCTGGATGACTGGCGGAACCGCCGTATGCTGGCGATCGACACCTCGTTGGTTCGGCGCATCGCGGTCAGGCGCGACGGTGATGCCTATGAGCTGGTGCGCACGGACTCTGCGTGGACCTTGGCAAACGGCAGTTCGGCGGACGCCCGTGTGGTTCAGGGGGTTCTCACCGAGCTCGCAGGCGGCTTGGTCGCTTCGCGCTTCTTCGAGCCAACGGATTCTATAGGGCTGATGCCCCTCGGTGGCACGACGGTCGCCTACGGAGCGTCCGGCGAGCCGCTGGCCACGGTGACCGTGGGGAGCGGCTCGGGTGACCGCTGGGGGATGGTGGCGGGGGACAGCGTGCGGTACCGGCTCCCGTCCTTCCGCGTCGATGCCATCGCACCCACACTCGGGTCGGTGAGCCGGTAGGCCTGGTCAACCGCGGGGACGTCACGACCGCGGGCGACGTCGCACCAGGAGTGGGTGAACGAACCGCCTCGGAAGGGGATGGTGCAGGAGCAGGCCGACGAGGTATGCGCTCCCCGCCGCCAGGTGCGCCCATGCCAGCGCTTCGAGCCACCCGATGTGGGTGACGACCTGGATCAGGTAGCCAGTCCCGATCATGGGCGCGAGCGCCCACATCGCGAGCAGGCCCGAGCGCCGACCGGCCTTGATGCGCAAGCGGTACTGCCGCCAGATGTGCTCGGCCGCCACCAACCCGATCGCGAAGACCATCAGGGGAGCTGCCAGTACGTGGGCCTTGAGCACCCAGGGCTGGAGCGGATGGTTGATTACCGCGAACTCGTCGAGCGGTTGCAGCCAGTCCTGCATCCACCAGTACAGGAATCCGGTGAGCGCGGTGAGCGTGGACGTGCTCCACACGGCCCATTTGTCGAACGTGCTCACGGCGCCGTGTTCTCGAAGGGTGCGATCGTCTGGTGGAGCGCGAGCACCCGTCGCGCCGCCCCGGTCACGGCGCGCGTGGTGAGCGTCGCGCCGGTGATGCCATCGATCCCCCTGCGCTCGGACAGCTCGGGGTCGAGCATTCGGCCCACGAACCGAGCGAGCCACCCCGTGGGGGGGCGGTACTCGGGAGGTTCCGAAAAGCGGAGCACCAGGACGTGTCGGATGCGGTGGTCCGGCCCGACGACGAACATCAGGACCTCCGGCAGGGTGCGCACCCGGTGTGCGTCGAAGTAGGCCACGCCTACCGGCGCGCCGCCCTCGATCGCGACGTAGTACGTCACCAGTTCGGAGTCGAACTCCACGCCGCGGCCGGCGAGCTCCCGCGAGCGCGCCAGCTGCGCGGCCGTGAGGTAAGCGGTGCGTCGCTCCACGGCGTCGGCATCCGGGAAGGCCCGCCGGAGTGCCTCCTCCTGCGTGACCGCCTGCGCCGCTGACGGGGACGGGAGCCCGGCCGTCAGCGCGAAGCCGACGGCCACGACCGCGACAACAGGGTGCACCCTCAGAAGAGCCACCCGAGCTGGACGTTCCACTGATCGAGTCCGGTGCTCGCGCCGTTCTCGTGCAGCTGACGCGCCACCTTGAGCACGACTTGGGGCGCCGGCTTCCAAGCTGCGCCGATCGACACCACGGTCAGATCCTGGGCGGCGTCCGCAGCGACACCGGGGACCGTCGAGTAGTGGGTGTCGACCTCCTCGTAGCGGACGAACGGAAGCAGCCGATGCGTCCACCCGGTGGAGCGGAGCACGTCGTATCCGCCTTCCACGTACCACCCGAGCATCTCGTCACCGACTCCAGCTGCGCCCACCAGCGTGTTGAGCTGGTTCAACTCGCGCGCGTCGTTCAGGGATGCGTGCGCCACCAGCGCGCGCAGGTCGAATCCGTACGCCTCGTAGTCGGCGTGCACGTCCCAGAGCAGCAGGTTGCCGACGACCTCGGTGCCAGACAGCTGACGACCCTGTCCCGTGCCTCCGAAGTAGGCCGATGTGCCCACCAGAAGGCCCGGTGTGCCGATGTAATCCGCGCGCGCGGCGAGGGCGAGGTTCTCGGACAGCGCACGCGTGCCGCGCTGACGGCCCCCACGCAGCCCCCCCGCGGTGAAGCCCGCGCCATTGAGCGAGTTCATGACGTAGGCGCGCCACGCGACGGGACCCGTGGTACCGAAGATGCCGATTCCGTTCTCGCGCCACGTGGTCGGGATCACGCGCTGCTCCGTGACGGAGCGCTTCGTCTCCAGAAAGATGGGCGGCTCGTGCAGCTCGTTCACGAGCCCGAGCGGGGCGAGCAGGAGACCGGCGCGCACGCCCACGCTCTCCGTGAGCATGTAGTCGAGGTAGGCGAACTCCAGGTACGCCTCGTTCGCGTGCTCGATCTCGATTTCCGAGTTGAAGAGCAGCTTGTCGTCGAACTTGTAGCCGAAGTAGATGATCGCGCGGAGCGCGTCCGTGATGTCGCGCGTCGTCGACGCCGCGCCGTCCTGGCGCTCACCGGCGAAGTTCTCGTACAGGATCTCGCCATAGCCGCCGATGGAGACGCCCTGCGTCACCTGATAGACCTTCGATGCGGCGGGACCGAAGCCGAGGATGGAGCTGTCGGCCTGGACCACATCGGCGCCTAGGCTGAGGCGCTCGATCTCGCGGGTGACGGCCTCGAGGCGGCGCTCGAGTTCGACTAGGCGTGCCGAGTCGGTCTGCTGGCCTGCGAGGGAGGACCCGGCGGCGGCGGACACCACCAAGGCGAGGAACAGGAGGGTGGCGCGGAGCGATCTAGGCGTCATGGAGGGCGATCCGGGAAGGTCGAAGATTGGATGATGAGAACGAGTCTCAACCGCAATCCTAGATCTGGATCGCCCTGCCCGCAAGGCGCCCGACCTGCCTACTCCACGTCGAAGTGTAGGCCCTGTGCGAGAGGGAGCTCGGTGCTCCAATTCACGGTCTGGGTCTGGCGGCGCATGTAGACCTTCCAGGAGTCCGAGCCGGACTCGCGTCCGCCCCCCGTGTCCTTTTCGCCGCCGAACGCGCCTCCGATCTCGGCTCCGGACGTGCCGATGTTCACGTTGGCGATGCCGCAGTCGCTCCCGCGATGGGAGAGGAAGTACTCCGCCTCGCGCACGTTGTCGGTGAAGATCGCGGAGGAAAGTCCTTGGGGGACCGCGTTGTGGAGGCGGATCGCCTCCTCGAGCTCGTCGATCGCCTCGAACGGCGAGCTCGCTGCATCACCGTACGCGATGATGTAGAGGATGGGAGCGAACGTTTCCTCCTGCACGATCGCGAAGTGGTTCTCGGCCGCCGCGATGCAGGGCGTCACGTACAGCCCCCCCGGGTACCCTGCGCCCTCCAGCTGCTCGCCTCCGTACAGAATGCGCCCGCCTTCCACCTGGACGCGCCGGCGCGCCTCCAGCAGGGCGTCTACCGCGTCGGAGCTCACCAGTGGACCCATGAGGGTGCCGTCGGCGAGCGGGTCCCCGACGCGCACGCCCCGATAGGCGTGCACGAGTCGGTCCACGAGTGCGTCGCGCACCGAGCGATGCACGATGACACGCCTCGTGCTCGTGCAGCGCTGCCCCGCCGTGCCGACCGCTCCGAATACGATCGAAGGAACGGCGAGGCCGAGGTTCGCGTACGGCGTCACGACGATCGCGTTGTTGCCGCCGAGCTCGAGAAGGGAGCGGCCGAGTCGTTTGCCGACGACCTCCGCGACACGCCTGCCGACCGCGCAGGAGCCCGTGGCCGAGACGAGCGGAACGCGTCGGTCGTGCAGAAGGCGGTCCCCGACGGTCGAGCCGCGCCCGACCACGAGCGAGAAGATGGCCGGGTCGACCGCGCACTCGCGACACACCTCGGCCGCGAGCTTAGTCACTGCGATGGCCGTGAGCGGTGTGGCGGAGGCGGGCTTCCACAGCGTGGCATTGCCGCACACCGCCGCGAGGGTGGCGTTCCAACTCCACACGGCGACGGGAAAGTTGAACGAGGTCACCACGCCCACGACGCCGAGCGGATGCCACACCTCGCGCATGTGATGGTCGGGGCGCTCGCTCTGCATGGTGAGTCCGTAGAGCTGGCGAGAGAGACCATTGGCGAAGTCGCAGATGTCGATCATCTCCTGGACCTCGCCCTCTCCCTCTGCGCGGATCTTTCCCATCTCGAGCGTCACGAGCGCGCCGAGCGCGGTCTTGTGCGCGCGGAGCCGGTCGCCGAGGCGTCGCACCAGCTCGCCGCGCCTGGGGGCAGGTACCGAGCGCCAGGCCAGGAAGGCGGCGTGCGCGCGGTCGACGATGCGATCGTACTCGGCCTCCGTCACCTGGCTGACGGTGGCGAGGCGTGTGCCGTCGATCGGGGAGTGGGCATCCACGTCGGGGCCCGACCCGAACCAATGCCCATCGAATCCGCCGAGGTTCCGAGCCTCCAGGCCGAGCGTGCGGAATATGTCGTCGCGTCTCATCCTGCGTCCCAGGTGCCCGAGTCACGGCGCGCGGCCCAGCGCGGAGGCGCGTCGTCGATGGCGTCGGCCTGGAAGGTGCGCACAAGCCGCACGTTCCCGGGCCCGAAGAGCTTCTGCAGTTCGGCCACAGCGACCTCGCCCGGGTCGATGCGCAGCGACTTCGACTTGAGACGCGGTGCGCGCTCACCGTTGTCAGGACCGACCTGGATCCACACGGCGGCGGCTCCCGGGTGCGCGGCGATGACGCCCTTGGCCATCGTGAATGCCTCCTCGACGACCCCCGACCCCGACTCGAGTTCGATCTGCACTGCGAGCTCGGACGCGACGGCGTCCAGCGGGCGCGCAGAGTCGAGAAAGATCGGTGGGTTCTCCTCGTCGCGCTCGCGTCCGCTCACACGTCCCAGCACCTCCACGACCGCGTCCTGTTGGAGCACGTCCTTGTACTTCTGCCACGCCTCCCCGAACGCCAGCACGGTGGCGGTGCCGCGGAAGTCCTCAACGGTGAGCTTTCCCCACTCGGCGCTGTCGCGCCGCGAGATCTGCTTCGAGATCGCGGTGACGACGCATGGCAGCGCGACGAGTCGCCCCGGCCGCTCCACTAGCGTATCGGACGCGAGGGGCTCGTACGCGCGCACCACTTCGCGATAGCGGTCGAGCGGGTGCCCCGAGATGAAGAACCCCAGCGCCTCCTTCTCGCGCGCGAGCCGCTCGGGCTCACCCCAGGCGGGGATGTTGGGGAGGGGGGGCGCGCGCTTGACGATGTCCGAGCTGTCGCCGAACAGCGAGGACTGGCCGGACTCGATCTCGGCTTGCCGAGCCTGCACTTCGTTGTACGCCGTGTCGAGGCCGGCGAGCAGCTGCGAGCGATGCCCGAAGGCGTCTAGCGCGCCCGCCGCGATGAGCGCCTCGCATGCGCGCTTGTTCAGCGCGCGGATGTCGATGCGCTCGAGGAAGTCGAACAGCGACGTGAAACGCTGTGTCTTGCGTGCCTGCAGGACCGAGTTGGCGGCCGCGAACCCGACGCCGCGCACCGCACCGAGACCGAAGCGGATCTTGCCGACGTCGGTGACCGTGAACTTCCACCCGGACTCGTTCACGTCGGGGGGGAGGACGTCGAGCGCCTCTTGGAGCTTGGTCACGTGGCGCGGCAAGTCACGACAGGCGCTGATGTACTTCACTACGCTGTCGGTGTTGTCGAGCACGGAGGAGAGGAGCGCCGCCATGAACTCGGCCGGGTAGTGCACCTTCAGCCAAGCGGTGTGATACGAGACCAACGAGTAGGCTGCCGCGTGGCTGCGATTGAAGCCGTACCGTCCGAACGTCTCGATCTGCGTGGAGAGATCGAGTGCGACGTGGCGGTCGACGCCGCGCGACACGGCGCGCTCGACGAACTTGCCCAGGTCCTCGCGGATCAGCTCGGCGTTCTTCTTGCCGACCGCCTTGCGGAGCACGTCCGCCTCTCCGAGCGTGTACCCTGCCAGCTCGGACGCGATGCGCATCACCTGCTCTTGATACACGATCACGCCGTATGTCGGCTCGAGCACCTTCACCAGTGAGGGGTGCGGATAGGAGACCTCCTTCCGCCCGAGCTTCCGTTCGATGTAGACGTCCGTCATGCCCGAGTCGAGAGGTCCCGGCCGAATCAGGGCGTTGGTCGCGACCAGGTCCTCGAAGCGGTCGCAACGCATGGCGCGGAGCTTGTCGTTCGCGAGGTTGGACTCGAACTGGAACACCCCCGGCGTGCCCCCGCGCGCGAGCATCTTGTAGACGGCAGGGTCGTCGAGCGGGACGTCATCCATGCTCGCGAACGCTTGGCCCGTCTCCGGATTCGTGAGCTTCCCGTACCTGGTCTTCACCATCGCCACGGCGTCGTGGATGACGGTGAGTGTTTTCAGGCCCAGGAAGTCCATCTTGAGCATGCCTACCTCGTCGAGGCAGTTCATGTCGTATTGGGTCACGGCCATCGCGTCGCCACCGGACGCGGCGCCCTTGCCGGTCTGCACGCTCACGGGGACGTAGTCGTCCAGCGGTCCGGGCGCGATCACCACTCCGGCCGCGTGCACCGACGCGTGGCGGGAGAGTCCCTCGAGCGTCATCGAATAGTCGAAGAGCTGCTTGTGGCGCTCGTCGAGCTTGTACAGGTCCTTCACCTCCTTGAGCTTGTCGAGGGCCTCCTCGACCGTGAACGACTGGCCCGGCTGATTCGGGATCAGCTTCGCGATGCGGTCCGTCTCCGAGGGCTCGAAGCCGAGCACGCGCCCGACATCACGGATGACCGCGCGGCTCTTCATCGTCCCGAAGGTGACGATCTGGCCTACGGCCTCCTTGCCGTACTTCCGACGCACGTAGTCGATCACCTCGCCTCGCCGCTCGAAGCAGAAGTCGATGTCGATATCCGGCATCGATATGCGTTCGGGGTTCAGGAAGCGCTCGAAGAGCAGGTCGAACGCGATCGGGTCGAGGTTGGTGATGCCGAGCGAGTATGCGACCAGGGAACCTGCGGCCGAGCCGCGGCCTGGGCCGACGGGGATATCGCGCTCGCGCGCCCAGCGAATGAAGTCGTGCGTGATCAGGAAGTAGCCCGCGTACCCTGTGCCGCGGATGACCCCCATCTCGTAGTCGAAGCGCTCGCGTACCGCCGCAGGGAGCGGATCGCCGTATCGCTGCTTTGCTCCCTCGAGTGCGAGGAACTCGAGGTACTCGTTCTCGGAGGTATGGCTCGTGGGGAGAGGGAACGCGGGCAGGTGGTATTGCTTGTCGAAGACGAGGTTCACTTCCTCGGCGATGCGCAGCGTGTTCTCGACGACGTCGGCGCGGTCGGGAAAGCGCGACGCCATCTCCTCGGCGCTCTTGAAGTAGAGGCCTTTGTCGTAGCGCATACGCCGCGGATCGTTGCGATCCTTGGCGAGCCCGATGCAGAGCAGGATGTCGTGCGCCTCGTGATCGGCCGGCGTGAGGAAGTGCGCGTCGTTGGTGGCGACCACAGGAAGCCCGAGCTCCTCGGCGAGCGCGAAGATCTGTGCGTTCAGCTCGGCCTGTCCGGGGGACTCGTGTGCCTGGACTTCCAGGTAGTAGCGCCCGTCGAACAGGTTGGCATACCACTCGGCCGCGCGCCGAGCACCGGCCCGATCGCCCGCCTGGAGGTGGCGCGCGACCTCACCCGCCATGCACGCCGACGAGACGATCAGCCCCTCGTGGTGCTTGGCGAGCACCTCACGATCGATGCGGGGTCGGTGGTAGAAGCCCTCCGTGTATCCGATCGACGAGAGCTTCACCAGGTTGCGATAGCCGACCTGGTCGCGCGCGAGCAGGACGAGGTGGTAGTAGGCGCGATCCCCCTCGCCCGAGGTCGAGCGGTCCCGGCGGTCCCCCGGTGCGACGTAGGCCTCCATGCCCACGATCGGCTTCACGCCGGCTGCCTTCGCTTCTTTGTAGAAGGTCCAGGCACCATAGAGGCACCCGTGGTCCGTGAGCGCGAGCGCCGGCATCTCAAGCTCCTTCGCCTTGCTCACCAGGTCGTCGATGCGGTTGGCACCGTCGAGCAGCGAGTACTCCGAATGGGTATGGAGGTGGACGAAGCTCAAGGTTCGCGCAGTCGGCGAGGGCGAAAAAAGTCGCGGAGCCGACATTGTAGCGGGGGGCTCGGGGGGCGCCAACGTGACGTCGCCCAGGCGACCACGAGCGTGGCGCCGCGCCGGGCTCGCGACCCCGGAACCCCGGTCGGAGCGTGCCGCCGCGACCTATCTCAGTTGCAGCGGAAGGTGTCGAGAATCGTCTCGAGCTGGATGATGTACTCGTACTTCTCGAGCGCCGGGGCGTAGAGCCAGGCGTCGAGCAGGTACGCCCGGTCCTGTGCCTCGCACACTGCGGCCCGTGTGATGAACGGTCCCCCCGCGGGCCAGCCCCTATCGGGTGGGTTCGTCCACTGGCCCCGGATCTCGAGCGCGATGTATCCGGCGAAGGCGAGCCGGTCGAAGGTCATCCCGTCCGGCACCACGTCCTGGGGCTCACTGTAATGGTCGGCGACCACCCGGGCGCGCCACGCGAGCACCGAGTCCGGCGGCAGCGCCTCGGGGGCGGGGCTGATCCAGCTCACCGAGACCTCACGGATGAGCTCGGCAGGGTCGGGGTTGTCGTTCCGGAAGGCATAGGTGGAGTCGGTGCGCGACCACCGCCACACATCGGGCACCAGCAGGCCGAACCCGGCCTCCGCCAGCAACGTGTCGGCCAACGCTGTGTCGACCCCCGTCGTGTACATGCGCGAGCGGGCGAACACGCGGAAGTCCTGGTCGAGTTGTGCGTACACCACCGGCAGGTGCTCGGACATTTCCTCGGCGGGGGCGTCACCGAGGACCGCCACCATGAGTGTCTGGCCCCGCGACCACACGTCCTGGGCGCGGTACAGCCCGGGTTCGCTGACCGGGGGGTCGACATGCTCGAGCGCCTCTTGGACCCACGGATCGCCGAGCTCGCCGACGAGCAGGATTCGACGAAAGCGGCTGAGCTCACGCCACCGGTCTCCGTACGGCTCCTGGTAGGTGACCGTGAAGGTCTTCTCATCGCGGACGGTGACGACCGTGCGCTCGAGGCTCGCGTAGACGTCGTCGGAGAACTCGTCCCAGCGTTCGGCGGACATCACCGCGATGACGCTGTTCGCGTCACCGTACGCGATGCCCAGGGACTCGCACCCGGTAGCGAGGGTCGCACAGGTCACGATGCCGAAGGCGAGGCGCGACACGGTCATCGTGCGCGCCACTGTGCGCGGGACTGGCCGTAGATGTCGACCTTTACGGTGTCGTACGGTGCCGGCAGCATGACATCCTCCCGTTCGAGCTTGGAGCCGAGTCGCAGCGCCAACGCGATCGAAGGGGCGTTCAATTTGTCGATGCAATGGATCACATGATCCCAGCCGAGATGATCGAAGGCCCAATCGATGGCTGCGGTGGCACCCTCCGCTGCATAGCCCTTGCCCATCGCGGCCCGCTTAAGCCCCCAACCCACCTCGTCCCCCGGCC
>JBEBGN010000084.1:0-13401 GCA_040081395.1 Longimicrobiales bacterium | reverse complement strand
CAGGAAGAGCGCGTATGGCATCTCGGTGCCGTCCTGCAGCACGGCGACCTTCCGCGCCGGGTCGAGCGCGCGCACGATCTGATCCTTCACGAACCGGATCCCCCGCTCGGCGAACGCCTCGAGGATCGCGGCCGAGGTGTCGGGCGAGGGCGGGACCGGTGTGCCGAACGGCATCACGAGCGAGATCTCCGTCGCGGCTCGGCGCCCGCGTGCCACAAGGAAGTCATGCAGCAGCAGCGCCGTCTCGCTCGGCGCGGGAGGGCACTTGAACGTCTTGGACGTGATCCCCACAATCGCGGGGCCGCGCTCGAAGGGGGGGAGCACGTCCCGGAGCGCCGCGGCGCCGCCGACGGAGTAGAACTCGTTCCCGCCGTCGACGAGGCCGGGCGTCGCGCCGACGTCATAGTCGGCACCGAGTGCCACGACCAGAAAATCCGCATCGAACGTGCCGGCATCCGTCTCGACACGCCGCGCCGCCGGATCGATCGCGCGAACCCTCGAATGCACGAACCGTACGCCGGGCTTCACGATGTCCGCGTAGGCGTGGCGCACCTGCGCGAGCGTGCGCTTGCCGAACAGCAGATCCAGCTTGGAGAAGCCGAAGACGAAGGAGTCGGCCTGGTCGACGAGCACCACATCAACCTCGGAGCCGAAGGCCTCCGACAGCAGGGTCGTCAGCTCGAGGCCACCAAAGCCGGCCCCGAGCACCACGACCCGTGCGCGCGTGCCCGATGCCATGCGCTTACCCGACGTCCCCGGCGTCATCCTGGCCACCACCGCTCTGGCCACACGTCACAGTGATCTCCATGGGCGTGAAGATGTGAGCCGTGAGCACCGCGACGAACCCGTTCAGAAACGACAGACGGGACTCCACGCGCGCCACGCCCGCGCTGCCGCACTGGGCGGCCGCGTCGACCGGGTCGGGTGACACCAGACCGCCGATCCAACTCGGGGCCCACTTCTCCTGCACCTGGTTCGCACCCGGAGCGATGCCGGTCGAGACGTTCACATGGTAGCACCCACTGACGACGAGCGCGGTCAGCGCCACAGCGATCGATCTGCGCATACTTTCTTATCCCTGTGTTCGAGTTTGTGAACGCGCCTGACAACATGAGATTCCGCGCGCCGCTTCGCGAACCGTCCCCCAAGCGCCACGAGATGATCGAGATGTCCGACACCCAACCCGAAGTTTGGCTGCGCGGCCCCGTCGAGGGCATACCCGCGCTGCTGCAGCCGGCCGCCCACGCATTCATCCAGGCCCAAGAGGACGTCGAGGGTGCGGTCGCGATGCTGCGACCCGATGAGGTCTGGGTGGAGCCCGGTGGCGCCGCGTCCGTGGGCTTCCACGTGGCACACCTGTCGGGGGCGACCGACCGGCTGCTGACCTATGCCCGTGGCGAGCGACTCTCGGACGCACAGAGGAAGAAACTGGTCGCCGAGCGCCCCGACCCGTCCGCGCGTCCGCCAGTAGAAGCTCTGCTCGCCGAGTGGCGCCAAGGCATCGTCGACGCGCTCGCCCAGCTCGCGGCCACGCCCGAAGATTCCCTCCTCACGCCGCGCTTCGTCGGCCGCGCACAACTCCCGTCGAGCGTGCTCGGGCTCACATTCCACGCCGCGGAGCACGCGTCGCGACACGCGGGGCAGGTGGTCACCACGTGCAAAGTGCTCGTCGGCAGACGCCAATCGGACACGTGAGCGTAGCCGACCTACCGATCCGTAGGTCGCCGTGACACACAGGTGACGGCAGCGCGCGGGCTCCGTCACCTGGGCGTGGAACTTGCCTAGCCATGGAGGGTCACCGAACACATGAGCGAGGATGAAATGATGACCGCGCGGCTCGAGGAGTTCGTGGAAGCGCATCCCGAGGGATGGAACCACGAGGAATGGCTTGGCCTGCTCGCCGACCTGGAAGGGGCGGGTATGGACGTCAGCGAGCACGAAGAGGTCGGAGTCCGGCTGGAGCGCCTGCGTCTCGAGACGGACCTCAAGCGTCGCTCGGTGCCGGGACTCGGCCCGAAGAGATGCGAAGCCCTCGCGAAGCGTTTCGGCAGCCTCTGGCGGCTCAAGAGCGCGTCCGTGGAAGAGGTCGCCCGCGTGCCGAGCATGAATCGGCCGCTCGCCGAAAAAGTGCTGAGCGCACTCAACTAGGCGACCCACCGAGTCGGCGGGTCGAGGCCCGGGCGCGCACTTCACACGCCCGGGACCACGCGCGAGATTGACCCTCGCCTTCCCTCCGAGCCCGCGTCGTCGCACTCCAACTCATGCATCTGGATTCGGCCAAGATTCCGTATCTTCCCGAGCCCATCGCCGGACTCGAGCGCCTCGCGCTGAACCTCTGGTGGCGGTGGGACCGTCGCGCGCGCCTCCTCTTCCGCACCATCGATCCGACGATCTGGTCGGCGACGCGCCACAACCCGGTGGCCACGCTGAGGATGGTGGATCCCAACCGGCTCGCGCAGCTCTCGCGCGACAAGGAGTTCCTCGCCGACTACAAGGCGGTGATGGCGGGGCTCGAGCGTGCACTCGACCCGACGGTCGGCTGGTTCCCCGAGGCGTACCCTGATCTGCACGACGCGCGTTTCGTCTATTTCTGTGCCGAGTTCGGATTGCACAACTCGATCCCGATCTACTCGGGCGGGCTCGGCATCCTCGCCGGCGATCACTGCAAGTCGGCCTCCGACCTCGGTGTCCCACTCATAGGCGTGGGGCTTCTCTACTCGAAGGGCTACTTCGACCAGAAGCTGAACCACGATGGCTGGCAGGAAGACTCCGACGAGCCGTTCGACCCGCGCATCATGCCGCTCGTGCGGCTCTCGGGGCGCGACGAGAAGCACAGCCTCACGGTGCTGCGCACCGCGGGCCGCGACGTGCACATCGGCGCCTGGCGGCTGAACGTCGGGCGCGTGCAGCTCTATCTGCTCGACACCAACCTCCCCGAGAACGACCCTGCGGACCGTGAGCTGACCTACAAGCTCTACGGGGGCGGGCAGGAGCATCGCCTCAAGCAGGAGTGGATCCTCGGCGTCGGTGGCGTGCGCGTGCTGCGCGCGTTGGGGGTGAACCCGGGTGTCTGGCATGCCAACGAGGGCCACGCAGCGTTCATGATGGTCGAGCGCGTGCGGGAGCATCTCGATGCCGGTCTCTCGCTCGACGAGGCCGTCGCGAAAGTGCGTGCCTGTTCCGTCTTCACGACGCACACGCCGGTGCCCGCAGGACACGACATCTTCTATCGCGATCTGATCGACTCGGTGTGCGGCAGCTACTACGAGCGCGGCAGCCTGGATCGAGACGCGTTCCTCGGCCTCGGCCGCCACCCGCGCATGGACCACGGCTCGTTCCACATGACCGCGGCCGCGTTCCGGTTGGCGCGTCACCTCAATGGCGTGTCGAAGGTCCACGGCGTTGTGACGCAGGAGTTGTGGGCGTCGCTCTGGCCCGGGCGCGAGAGGGCGGACGTGCCGGTGAGCGCCATCACCAACGGCGTGCACGTCGGAAGTTGGATGTCTCACCACCTGATGCTCGTGCTCGATCAGGTGTTCGGGGAGTTCTGGGAGAAGGATCCGCCGGAAGGCGATGCCTGGGATCGTATCCTGGAGCTGGACGACGCCCGCGTGTGGGAGACGCATCTCCACCTGAAGACGACTCTGCTCGACTTCTGCCGTGAGCTCGCGCGCGATCGCTGGAAGACGTTCTGGAAGGAAGCCACGCACCTGGTGGGTGCGGGTACGTTGCTGAGTCCGGATCCGCTCACGATTGGGTTCGCGCGACGGTTTGCAACGTACAAGCGTGCGAATTTGCTCTTCCGTGACGAGGCGCGCCTGCGCCGGCTCCTCACGGACCGGCATCGGCCGGTGCAGCTCCTGTTCTCGGGGAAGGCGCATCCCGCGGACGAGGGTGGTAAGCACTTGATCCAGAAGATCTGGAGCGCCACGCGCGACTCCGACTTCGAGGGACGCATCGCCTTCGTCGAGGGGTACGACGTGCACGTGGCGCACCGCCTCGTGCAGGGTGTCGACCTATGGCTGAACCTGCCCAAGGTGCCGCTGGAGGCGTGCGGAACCAGCGGCATGAAGGCGGCACTCAACTTCGTGCCGCAGCTCAGCACTCTCGACGGGTGGTGGGCGGAGGGGTTCAACGGCGAGAACGGTTGGGCGATTCCCAACTCGGAGCTCGAAGGGGACGAGCGCGACGCCGCCGACCACGAGGCCCTCTTCACGCTCTTGGAGCGCGAGGTCGTGCCCGCGTACTACGAGCGCGACGAACGTGACATCCCACGGGCGTGGGTAGCGCGCATGAAGCAGGCGATGATCGCGGCGGCGAAGACCTACACCGCGCATCGCATGGTGAAGGACTACACGGACCGCTTCTACGTGCCCGCGTATCGCGGCCCGGCCGGACCGGATGATCCGCCCACCGATACCGTGCCCACCGAGGTCGCGCCGAAGCTCAGCGCTCGGGCTTGAGCACCAGGGTCGAGAGGCCCGCCAGCGGAAGTACGAGGTGCTGATCTCGCCCGTGTAGGTAGCCCGGGCGCGTCTCGACGACGGGCGGCACCACCACACCGGAGCCGCCGTACACCGGGGCGTCGGTGTTCAGGATGACGCGATACCGGCCCGGCCACGGCACGGCCAGCTTGAACTCGAAGCGGTGGACGGGGGTGAAGTTGTTCGCCACCACGACCACGTCTCGCCAGTCCGGCGCCCAGCGCAGGTACGAGAGCAACGTGCTCTGCGCATCGCTGCAGTCGAGCCACTCGAAGCCCTCTGGGTTGTGGTCCTGCGCGTGGAGCGCGGGCTCGTCGCGGTAGAGGCGGTTGAGGTCCTGTACGAGGCGGCGCACCCCGCGGTGGTTCTCCCACGCCTCGAGCGCCCAGTCCAGCTCGGCGTCCACGTTCCACTCGGTCCACTGCGCCAGCTCGCCGCCCATGAAGAGCAGCTTCTTGCCCGGGTGCGTCCACATATACGCGTAGAGTAGCCGCAGGTTGGCGAGCTTCTGTTCGTTGTTGCCCGGCATCTTGCCGACTAGGGAGCCCTTGCCGTGCACGACCTCGTCGTGCGACAGGGGGAGCACGAAGCGCTCCGTGAACGCGTACAGAATGGAGAAGGTGAGCCGGTCGTACTTGTACGCACGATAGATCGGATCTGCGGACATGACGTCGAGCGTGTCGTGCATCCAACCCATGTTCCACTTCTGGTCGAAGCCCACGCCGCCGCGGTCGGTGCCATGCGACACCTGCGGCCAGGCGGTCGACTCCTCCGCGATCATCAAGGCACCCGGCGCCTCTTGATGAACGGCATCGTTCAGTTCCTTCAGGAAGCCGAGCGCATCGAGGTTCTCTCTGCCGCCGTACTGGTTGGGAGACCAGGCGCCCTCGGGGCGCGAGTAGTCGAGGTAGAGCATGGACGCCACTGCGTCGACACGGAGTCCGTCGAGGTGGAAGTCCTCCAACCAGTGGACCGCGCTCGAGATCAGGAAGGAGCGCACCGCCGGTTTGGCGAAGTCGAACACCAACGTGCCCCAGTCGGGGTGGCGGGCTTGCTGCGGGTCGGGATGCTCGTAGAGCGCCGTGCCATCGAAGCGCACGAGGCCGTGCCCATCGGTAGGGAAGTGGCCCGGCACCCAGTCGAGGATCACCCCGATCCCCATCTGGTGCGCCTGGTCGACGAAGTGCCGCAGGTCGTCGGGGTCGCCGTAGCGCGACGTGGGGGCGAAGAAACCGAGCGGTTGGTATCCCCAGCTCTGGTCGAGCGGGTGCTCCACGACCGGGAGCAGCTCGACGTGCGTGAAGCCGAGCTCCTTCACATAGGGGAGCAGCTCTTTGGCCAGTTCGCGGTAGGAGAGCCACCCGGCGTGCCCTTCCCGGGGATGGCGTCGCCATGAACCGAGGTGCACTTCGTAGGCGCTGATGGGCTCGCGGTCCGCTACCCACCCCGCTCGGCGCTCCATCCATTCGCCGTCCGACCAGCGGTAGCGACTCGCATCCCACACCTTGGAAGCGGTGGCCGGGCGCAGCTCGGCCGCACGCCCGCACGGGTCGGCCCGGTCGCTCCTGCTGCCGTCGGCCGTGACGATCTCGTACTTGTAGCGGACCCCGGCCCCCACCCCGGGAACGAACAGCTCCCACACGCCCGTCGCGCCCCGCGGCCGCATCGGGTGGCAGCGACCGTCCCAGTGGTTCAGGTCCCCCATGAGGTTCACCGCGGCGGCGTGGGGCGCCCACACGGAGAAGCGGGTGCCGCGCACACCCTCGTGGCGGATCGGGGACGCGCCCAAGGTTTCGTGGACGCGGCGCTCACGGCCCTCGAGGTAGGCGTACACCCGCTGTTCGTCGACCGCGGGCCCGAACCGGTAGGGGTCGTCGACCTCCCACACCTGCCCAGCCGGGTCCTCGATGGCCAAGCGATAGCGGAACGGCTTCGCGATGCGCGGGAACGTGGTCTGGAAGAACCCGCCGAGCCCGAGGCGCTCCATGGGCTTCGCCTTCACGCCGCGCCGGAGCACCGAGATCGACCGCGCCCAGGGCACGAACGCGCGCACCACCCATCCTCCCGACTCCCCCGCGTGCAGGCCCAGGACATCGAACGGCGCGCGGCACCGCCCGGCTTCGAGCGCAGCGATCGCGTCGCGCAGGGGGGAGGGCGGATCTGAGTGAATCAAGGTGGCGGAAATCTCGGCGGTTGGGCTGTGCGGAGACCCACGCGGAGGTGGGACTCTTCGGCAGCGGGGTCGTCCGACGTATGTTGAGGTTGGCCAAGACCACCCGCCTCGTCCAGCGTCCCCGTGTACTCGCCGTCACCCCTGCCGCCGCCACCCGAGGGTCTACCCACCCTCCAGTACGACGAGAAGGTGGTGCACCTGGCCACCGAGTATTGGCCGTACGCGCGCACCGGGGGCCTCGGCGAAGCGGTGCGGGGCATCGCGCGCTACCAGGCCGAGAGCGGAGCGGCGAAGACCGTCTTCATGCCGCTCTACAAGTCGGTGCGGGCGGCGTTCCCCGACATCATTGCCGGGGGAGATCCGTTCGCGGTGACCATCGGCGGTCGCACCGAGCACCTGCGTATCTTCTACAACCCGCGCGGTCTCGAGAACCCGCGTGTGCTCTTCATCGAGCACGAGGGGTTCTTCGGTCGGGATGGCATCTATGGAGATGCGCGCGGCGACTTTCCCGACAACCACATCCGCTTCGCGTTCTTCTGCCGGGCTGCCCTCGAGTGGCTGCCCCGCGCGTCCCCCAAGGCGACGGTCGTACACGCCCACGACTGGCACACGGCGCTGGCGGCGATCTATCTGCGCACGCACCTCGCGGGCAATCCGTACTACGACGCCGTGGCCACCGTGCTCACGGTGCACAACGCGGGCTATCAGGGGCACTATCCGCCCGAGGTGCTGAACCAGCTCGGGCTCGACTGGAGCCTCTACAACCCGGAATGCATCGAGTGGTACGGGAAGGTGAACCTGCTCAAGGGCGGGCTCGTCCTTTCCGACATGGTGACCACGGTGTCGCCCACGCATGCGCGCGAGCTGCGCACGCGCTCAGGTGGCTTCGGGCTGCACGATAGCTTCGCGGCGCTCCAGGACCGTTTCGTAGGCATTCTGAACGGCATCGACTACTCGATCTGGAATCCGCAGACTGACCCGCGCCTGGAGGCTCCCTTCAGCGCCGCCGATCTCGCGCCCAAGCAGCGTTGTAAAGCGGCGCTTCAGCGCGCCGCGGGCCTTCCCGTGAAGCCGGAGGTTCCGCTCTTCGGCATGACCGCGCGCCTCGCCGAGCAGAAGGGCTTCGACATCCTGCTGAAGACCGAGATGTTCGCGAAGCTCGACGCGCAGTGGGTCTTCCTCGGCGAAGGCGATAAGCGCTACGAGGATGCGCTGCGGCGTCTCACGGTGCTCCACCCGAAGAAGGTGGCCGCAACGTTCGAGTTCAAAGAGGAGGAGGAGCACCGGTTGCTTGCCGGGGCCGACTTCCTGCTCATGCCGTCGCAATACGAGCCGTGCGGACTCACCCAAATGCGGGCGCAGCGGTACGGCGCGCTCCCGGTCGTGCGTCGAGTGGGTGGCCTCGCCGACACGGTCGAAGACCGCATTACCGGGTTCGTCTTCGACGAGTACCAGCCCTGGGCACTGGAAGAAGCCGTCACCTACGCGGTCGAGCTCTACAAGTCGCGCCCGGATTGGGAGGCGCGCGTGCGCGAGGCCATGTCGCGCGACTTCTCCTGGTGGCCGATCGTGCAGCGCTATCACGATGTCTACGAGCGCGCCGCGGACATCCGCGCCGCCAGACGCACGGCCTGAGCGACACACCGAACGCATGAGTCGTCGCTCGGTCGTCATTCACGGCCACTTCTACCAGCCTCCGCGCGAGGATCCCTGGACGGGGCGTGTCCCCCTCCAGAAGTCTGCCGCGCCGCACCACGACTGGAATGCGCGCGTGCACGACGAGTGCTACCGCGCGGTGGTCGCAGCGCGCATGCTCGACGACCGCGGCCGCATCATCGGGGTCGTGAACGCGCTCGCCTGGATGAGCTGGGACGCCGGTCCCACGTTGCTCGAATGGATGGCCCGCGAAGAGCCCGCCACCTATCGCGCGTTTCTGGAGGCCGATCGCCTGGCCCGGGCCCGCACGGGGCACGGGGGGGCGCTCGCGACGCCGTACCACCACGTGATCCTTCCGCTCGCTTCGCGCCGGGAGAAGCGGACCGAGGTGCGCTGGGGGATGGCGGACTTCCGCCGCCGCTTCGGCCGCGAGCCCGAAGGCATGTGGCTCCCGGAAGCCGCGGTCGATACGGAGACGCTGGAGGTGTTGGCCGAGGAAGGGATCCGCTTCACGGTGCTGGGGCCGGGGCAGGTGCGCTCGAGTCCGCGCGCGGGGCGCCCCGGACGCATCGCGCTGCCGAAGGGCCGGAGCGTCTCGGTGTTCGTGTACGATGGACCGCTGTCGCACGACGTCGCGTTCGGTGCGGTGCTGCACGACTCCTCGCGCTGGTTGGAGCGGCTCGTGCACGCGCACGGCCATCCCGAGTTGGTGGCGGCGGCGACCGACGGCGAGACCTTCGGCCACCACCATCGCTGGGGCGAGATGGCCCTCGCGGCTACGCTCGCCGCGGCGGCGAGGCACCCCGGCCTCCGCGTTGACAACTTCGGCTCCTTCCTGGAACGGCACCCGGCCGTGGAAGCGGTCGAGCTGGTCGAGCCGAGCAGTTGGTCCTGTGCGCACGGGGTCGAGCGGTGGCGTTCGGCGTGCGGCTGCAAGATCGAGCCGGGTCGTCCGACCCAGCAGGAGTGGCGCTCGGTGCTCCGAGACGCGCTCGAGGAGCTGGCGACGGCCCTCCACGAATCCTTCGAGCACGAAGGCAACGCGCTCTTCGCCGATCCCTGGGCCGCCCTCGACGCCTATGGCGCCGTGCAGGGGGCCGGCCCCGACGTGGTGGCGGCCTTCGTGCGCGCGGAGGGGAAGCGTGCGCTCGACGCACGGGAGATCACCCGCGCGATCGAGCTGCTCGACATGCAGCGCGACGTGCTGCGCATGCGGACCTCCTGTGCCTGGTTCTTCGACGACGTCGCGCGGCTGGAGCCGCTCCAGAACCTGCTGTACGCCGCGCATGCGCTCGACCTCGTCGGCAAGGGCGCCGCGAAGCTGGAGCGGGCGCTCGTGCACCGTCTCGAGGGGGCGCACTCGAACGACCCGGCCGAGGGCACCGCGGCGCAGATGTGGCGCACGCAAGTTCGTGGCGCTCGACCCGACGAGGCAGTCGAAGCCCCCGCGAAGGGCACGCTCGCGCTCACGCTCGCGGTCGGACGCGCGATCGACGAGCCGTCGACGCAGGCCGTGGACGCCGCGCTCGCCGCGCTCGCGACGTCCCCGAGCCCGGATCGCTTCGATGCCCAATCGCTCGTCGCGCGTGACGTCGCGCGCCGCGGCACGGCCACCGGCCCGAGCGCTCGACTCGCGGAAGGTCTGGGTGTAGCGCGCGAGGTCAGCGGCCACGCTCTTCCGGTCGAGGGCCCCGTGCGCTTCGTGTTCGGTCTGCACGTGCACCAGCCCGTCGGCAACTTCGAGGAAGTGTTCCGGAGCCACGTCGAGGAGGTCTATCTCCCGCTGCTCGAGCGCTGCGCGGAGCGGAGTTTCCTCCCCGTCGCGCTCCACGTGTCGGGGCCGCTGCTCGAGTGGTTGGAGGGGCGGGGCCACCGCTACCTGGACGAGGTGGGCCGCCTCGTGGCCGACGGCGCGGTCGAGCCGCTGCTGGCCGGGTTCTACGAGCCGGTGCTGCCCGCGCTCTCGCGCGAGGACCGCATCGAGCAGATCGGCTGGATGCGGGAGTGGCTCCGCACCCGCTTCGGCGCCGACGCACGCGGGCTCTGGCTCACGGAGCGCGTGTGGGAGCCCGGGCTCGCGCGCGACCTCGCGGATGCGGGGGTCGAGCACGTACTGCTCGACGACCGGCACTTCCTGGTGGCGGGAATCGAGCGTCGCGCGCTCGATCGACCCTGGCGGACCGAGGCCGATGGCCGCTCGCTGGCCGTGCTGCCTATCGACGAGCGCCTACGCTACCTGATCCCGTTCCGGAGCCCAGGAGAGATTGGCGACTACTTCCGGCGGCTCGCCGCGGGAGGTCACGCGGTCGCCGTGCTCGCGGACGATGGCGAGAAGTTCGGCGGCTGGCCCGGTACGGCGGAATGGGTGTGGGGGAAGGGATGGCTCGGTGCCTTCCTCGACGAGATGGAGCGTCTGACGGAGCAGGGCGTAGTGAAGCTCGCCACCCCCTCCGAGGTCGTGCGCGACGTTCCGGCCGCCGGGCTCGCCTACCTACCCACGGCGTCGTATCGGGAGATGGAGCTCTGGTCCCTTCCGCCGCTCGCCGCCTCGACCCTCGAGCGGGCGGGAGAGCTGCTCGCGGACGAGCCCGAAGCGGCGGGTTCGCTGCGCGGTGGGCATTGGCGCGGATTCCTCGCCAAGTACGACGAGTCGAACCGGATGCACAAGAAGGCGCAGGTGCTCTCCGAGCGGTGTCGGGCGGCGGGGGATCCTGCCGGCGCCCGCCGCGCCATTGGACGGGCGCAGTGCAACGACCCCTACTGGCACGGAGTGTTCGGCGGTCTCTATCTGCGGCATCTGCGCGACGCGATCTGGCAGAACCTGGCCGAAGCCGAGCGCATCCTCAGGCGGGGAGAGAAGCTCGCGCTCGAGACCCTGGACCTCGATGGGGACGGCGCGCCCGAGCTCTGGGTGCACTCACACGCGTTCTCGGCGGTGTTGTCCCCCCACCGGGGTGGCACGCTGGTCGAGCTCACGGACCTGAGCACGGGCGTGAACCTGGCGAATGTGCTCACGCGCCGGCGGGAGAGCTACCATCGGGTCGACTCCGGCACGGCGCACGCGCCGCACGCCCCCGAAGAAGGCGCCATGCCCTCCATCCACGAGATCGAGGAAGGGCTCCGGGTCGACCAGCTACCGCCCGTGGATCTGGACGTACGGGCCATCCTGGTGGACCGCGTCCTGCCAGGGGATCTCGACCCGGGTGCCTACGTGCGCGCAGAGTACACGCCTCTGCACAGCTGGTCGCGCGACACGTTCCTCGTGGAAGCCTCGGTGAAGGGCTCGGTCACCATCGCCATGCGCTCCACCGGACTGCTCGCGCTGGAGAAGACGCTCACGTTCTTCGACGACGGCGCGGTCGAGGTCGAGTACCGTTGGGATCCGGCGGCGCTGCCCGCAAACGCGTGGTTCGCGCCCGAGCTATCCCTCGAGATCGATCCGGGGGTGACGTTCGAGCCGCCCCCGGCCGAGGTGTGGCGTCACGACATCGTCACCATGAGCAAGCGTGAGTCGGGCTTGGAGGAGACGGTGCAGGGCACGTCGGTAACCCCGCTGTGGCCCTGCGCGCTGGGGAGCGCGCGCGTGACGATCCCGTCGCAGCGGGTAAGCTAGCCGCTCTAGCTCTCGAGACTACCGCAGGCCGGGTAGGTGATGAAGGCGCGGTCCTCGAGCCATTCACCGCACGGCTGCCCGTCCACGAGCGTGCCCTTGAGGTCGATGCTGCCATCCGCCGCGTGACGCTCGTACGGGCCCTCGATGCGCCCGTTCTCGTACGTGACCACCTCGATCAGCCGATCATCCAGGTACCACTCGCGCGGGCCATGGAATGCTCCGGCCAGGTAGGTGCCCTTCTCGTAGAGGTCGCCCGACTCGTAGTAGGCCTCGTAGGGGCCGTCGAGCGCGCCGTTCCGGTAGGTGCCACGCTCGTAGAGCTGGCCGCTCTCGAAGTACCACTCGTAAGGGCCTTCCTTCTGTCCGTCACGGTACAGCTCGCGCAGCGACAGCTGACCGCGGCCGAAGTACCACTCGAAAGGCCCGTCGTAGTGGCCGTCCCGAAGGCTGGCCCGCTGCTCGATCCGCGGGGGTGAGCCCTGGAAGGTCGTGAAGACCGTGCCGGAGTACGGCTCGAGCGTTTGAGGGTCCAGCCAGACGGTCCCTTGGCGAACGAGGTCGTCCTTGGGGCGGGGGGTCGGTTCGGAGCACCCGAGCGCCCCGAAGAGGAGTACGGATACGACCAAACCTCGAATCTTTGCCATGATTTCCCCCGTTTTTGGGCAAAGTACACGGGCTTCCCCCGGTAAACAAATGTTTTCTTCCGGTGCGGTGCCGCTCGCCGCCAGTGAGGGGGAAGCCTCCGACGCGCCATCCTGGGGATTCCCCTACCGCGCCGTGCCCCCGCTGCGGGCATGTTCCAGCATCCCTCCGAAAAGGGGTCGACCATGACCGCCCCAGCCCTCCCCGCCAGCCACTCGCCGGTGTCGGCGAACGATCGCCTCAAGGCCAACTTCCGCTCGGTGCTGTGGGGTTCCCTGGTCCTCGCGGCGGTGACACACATCGTGACCTTTCAGGTGTGGCCCGAGTACGTGCCGGAGGACCTGACCTACTCGACTCCCGAACTCGTGGCCCTGGAGCTCCCCCCGGAGATCCACATCCCGTCGGCCCCCACACAGATCCCGAGGCCCGCCACTCCGGTGCTCGCTCCCGTGAACGTGATCGAGGAGCTGACGATTGCGCCGACCACCTTCGCGCTGAATCCGGTGCGCACCCTGCCGCCCCCTCCCACGCTGGCCAAGGTCGGGGAGAGCGAGGCCACGCAGTCGACCCTGTCGAACGAGCCGACCTTCACGCCCTTCACCGTGGCGCCCTCCATCCTGAACCGTGACGAGGTCGCCCGCGCGATGGCGGACAGCTACCCGTCTCACCTCAGGAGCGCGGGGGTCGGCGGAACCGTGCGCGTCTACTTCTTCATCGACGAGAACGGGCGCGTGCAGGACCGGCGCATCCATCAGAGCTCAGGGTTCGAGATGCTCGACGCCGCCGCGCTCGCGGTGGCCGAGCTCTACCGATTCTCCCCTGCGCTCAACCGC
>JBEBGN010000083.1:0-13491 GCA_040081395.1 Longimicrobiales bacterium | reverse complement strand
GGTGGAGGCGGCGCTCGACGCCGCGTTCCGGGCGGGCGGGGCGGGTGGCGCCGGCTACGAGTCCATCGTGGGGTCGGGCGCGAACGCTTGTGTGCTCCACTACGTGGACAACGCGCACATCATCGGATCCGACGCACTCGTCCTCATCGATGCGGGCGCAGAGTACGGCCTCTACCACGGCGACGTCACGCGCACGTATCCTGCGGGCGGACAGTTCGCTGGGGCGGGGCGCGAGGTCTACGAGATCGTCGAGGCAGCGCGCGCAGCGGCGGTCGCCGCAGTGCGTCCTGGCGCGGCGGTCGCGGACGTTCATGCAGCGGCGACCCGCGTTCTCGTCGAGGGGCTCATCGCGCTCGGCGCCCTGGCCGGAGACGTCGATCAGCTCATGAAGGACGAGAAGCACAAGCCGTTCTATCCGCACCAGACCTCCCATTGGCTGGGACTCGACGTGCACGATCCCGGCGACTACGCGTGCGACGGCGTGTCCCGAACGCTCCGACCCGGGATGGTCCTGACGATCGAACCCGGCCTCTACTTCCGGCCCGGCCACGAAGACACGCCGGCGCGCCTCGCGGGCATCGGCGTGCGCATCGAGGACGACGTGGCGGTCACGCCCACGGGGTCCGAGGTGCTCACGCGCGCGCTCCCTACTGCGGCGGACGACGTCGCCGCGCTCGTGCGAAGCGCGCGCACGCGTTGATGCCATGACGCCAGCCTCCCCCCGAAGTGCGCTGATCCTCGAAGCGCTCGCTCAGCCGGGGCCGCTCGTCTCCGTTGAGTTGCGGCCACCGCGCACGGACGTCGATCCGGCCGGGAGCATGGCCGCGTGGATCGACCTGCACCACTCGCTGGGGCGACTCACCCGAGACGGTCTCTTCGTCTTCCTGACCGACAACGCGGTCGGCGCTGCGGAGGAGGAGAGCCTGGCACATGTGGGTGCCAATGTCGGCGACTCCGTCGACCTGCGGCGCATTGTCCCGATCCTGACGACCAAACACACGCTCGACTACTGCGAGACCTTCGCGAAGCGGGCCGCGTCTGACGGCTTCGACGCGCTCACCGTGCTCGGTGGGGACACCTCGGTCGGCGTTCCGAGATGCGTTCCGCACGGGCGCGACCTACGCGCCGTCCTGCGCGAGCGAGTGCCCTCCTTGACGCTCGGAGGTTGGGTGAACCCGCACCGCCCGCCCGACGAGCAAGTCGGCTTCATCCGTCCTCCGCACGCGTTCGCCGAGTTCGCGCTCAGCCAGGTCGTATCGCACCACTCGCTGGCGGGCGTGGCGTGGCTGCTCGAAGCACTGGAGCGGAGCGACGTCCAAGTGCCTGTCGTCTTCGGCGTCTTCCTCTACCGGAGCGCGAACCCCCAGACCCTGAAGACGCTCTCGCGCTTCTTCCCCGTGCCGGTCGAGGAACTGAAGCGCGAGTTCGCGGGTGGCGCGACCGCCGAGGCGATCTGTGCGCGCTCGATCCGCGAGTTGCGCCGCATAGGCGCCGAGAAAGTGTACGTGAGCAACCTGGGGAACCGGGGCGCCTCGCGTAGGCTGGCGAAGATCCTGGAGTTGGTGTAGCGCGGCGTCGCGCCGAGCGGCGCGCTCGTCATCGCACCAGCTGCTCGAGCGCCTCGAAAGTGAGCAGTCGCCCGCGGGATACCACAGCGTCGATGCTCCGGGTGTTCGTGATGTCGGCGAGCGGATCGGCACCGAGCAGCACCAAATCGGCGCGCATGCCTGCCTTGACGCTCCCCATCTCCGCGTCGAGGCCGAGGAACTCCGCGGGGCGCACCGTGGCCGCGCGGATCGCGTCGAGTGGCGTGAGCCCGGCGCGCACGAGCATCTCCAGCTCGGTGTGCAGCGCGTAGCCGGGTAGGGAGTAGTTGATCGGCGTGTCCGTTCCGGCACCGATCGGGATGCCGCGGGCGTGCATGTCCCCCACCAGCCGCAGGCTCCAGGCTGCGAAGGTCGTATCCGCGCTGGTCGGGTTGGCCTGCCAGGCGCGGCCTGCCGCTGACCATCCACGGTCGATGGACTCCGGAGCTTCTGAGACCGCATCGTACCAGCCGCCGTCGGCGAACGGTGTGTTCAGCGCGATGGAGTTCAGGCGCAGCGTCGGCACCTGGATGGTCGCCGTCATGGTCGAGAGCACAGCGTCGCACTCCGACGCGTCGTACGCTGCCACCGCGGGCAGCCGCTGGAGGGCGTGCAGACGCGCGCGCAGATCCGCGCCCGCCTCCGCAGGGTCGCGCTCCAGCTCGCGCACGCGCGTCGCACGCAGCGCTTCGGGGGACCGCGCGCAGTCCATCTCGACGTTCCTCAGGTGCTCCATCGTGCCGACGCGTGGCGCGACCTCACGGGCGCGCAGGGCGAGCGGGACGTGCGCGGCGATCGGGAGCCCGCGTTCCTCGGCTGCCACAACCAACGCGTCGAAGACCTCGGGCGTGACCATCTCGTAGATCTTGATGAAGTCGACGCCCGCGGCCGCGAGAGTCGCGACCTGCGCACGAGCCGCCTCAGCGGTGGCGTTCTGCGTGCCGATCTCGGGACGGCCATTGCCGTCGTAGACCACGTTCGCGCCGTCGAGCAGAGGTCCGGCGAAGAACGCACGCGGCGCGAGCGCCCCGGGTGCGCGCATCGCCTCGACCACCGGGCGGACCCGGGCGAGGAGGCCGCCGGTGTCCCGCACGCTCGTGATGCCCCAGCGGAGGAAGAGGCCGGGCATCGCGTCCGTGAGCAGCGAGTCGTACGTGAGGTGCACGTGCATGTCCCAGAGCCCCGGGATCAGGTAGCGGCCGGTCCCGTCGATCACTTGGGTGGCGTCGGATGACGTGCCCGCGTCCAGCACAGCGACGATCGTGTCCCCGCGGATGACCACCGTTTGACCCGCGCGAGCGCCGGAGGCCGCGTCGATCACGGTCACATTCTCGATGGCGAGGTCGGCGGGCGGCGCGTCGGGGGCGCATGCACACACCAACACGAGCAACGCGAGCGACCTTCGCATTAGGCTATCACCCCCGCGTCCCGCAACACCCTCACCGCCACTCCGACGCTCCGCCCCGGTGCGCCCACGTGGAACCCGCGCACGACGGACTTGGCCGCGGCGACCGTCTCGAGCGCGATCTGCACGCCCTCCTCGGCCGCGGCGTCCGGCCCTGACGCTTCCGCTTTGCGCATACGCTCGACCACGCGGGCGGGCACGGAAATGCCGGGCATCTCGTTGGCGAAGAACTCCGCGCTTCGCAGCGACGGGAACGGCAGGATCCCCGCGATGACGGGGGTCGAGTGGCGCGCAGCCAGAGCCAAGAACGGCTCGAGATCCTGCACGTCGAACACGGGCTGGGTGACGGCGAAGTCGGCGCCGGCTTCCAGCTTGTACGAGAACCGCTCGAGTTCGAGCGCGAGGTCCTGGGCGCCTTCACTCACCTGTACGCCCTGCACGAAGCGGGTGGGTGCGCCTACCGGCGTGCCGCCCGGGTCCACGCCGCGGTTGAGTGCCTGAACCACATGCGTGAGCCCGATCGAGTCCAGGTCGAAGACCTCGGTCGCGTCCGGGTAGGGCCCGAGCGCGGGGGGCTCGCCGCTCACCACGAGCAGGTTGCGCAGCCCGAGTGCCGCGGCACCGAGCAGGTCCGACAGCATCGTGTGCATGTTCTTGCCGCGGCACGTGTAGTGGACGACGGCTTCGATGCCCGCCTCGCGCTCGACCACGGCGGATGCCGCGAGGGCGCCCATGCGGATGCGCGTGCGGGCGGTGTCGACGAGCGTGATCACGTCCACGCCGGCGGCGGCGAGCACACGGGCCGGTTCCACGATCTCTCTCGGGTTCCACGAGTGCGGCGGGCGGACCTCGACGGACGATACGAGGCCGCCGCGCGCGAGCTTCGCCCCGAGCCTGGAGCGCTCGGCGAGCGGCACCGCCACTACGGCCGCAGGCGCCGCGACGGCGCGCGGTACCGAGACGCGTGCGCGCGCGACCGGCTTTCCCTCCGACTCGCCGACGACCGCGCGCAGTGCGCGCACGTGGGCAGGGGTGGTGCCGCAGCAGCCACCCAGGAAGCGCACGCCCAGCTGCACCATGCGGCGCGCGTACTCCGCCATGTACTCGGGGCTCGCCATGTAGATCTGGCGATCGCGCACGGTGCGCGGCACGCCAGCGTTGGGCTGGGCTGAGAGCGGCAGGGTGGCGACGTCCGCCATCTCCTCGAGCGCATCGAGCATCACGGCTGGGCCTACCGAGCAGTTCAAGCCGATCACGTCGGCGCCGAGCGCGGCGAGCGCGCGGGCGAGGTGTGCGGCGTCCGTGCCGTACGCGGTCTTGCCGTCGGGCCCGACGGTCATCTGCGCGACCACGGGGAGGTCGGACTCGGCGCGCACGGCCCGGTAGGCGCACTCGATCTCGGCGAGGTCGGAAAAGGTCTCGAGCACGAACCCGTCCACCCCGCCCTGGAGCAGTCCCACGACCTGCCGGCGGAAGTGCGCGGTGGCTTCGTCCGTCGAGGTGGGGCCGAACGGCTCGATCCTGATGCCGAGCGGGCCGAGCGCGCCTGCGATCGAAGCGCGTCCCCCCACTGCCTCACGGGCGAGCCGCGCCGCTGCGGCGTTGAGCTCCTCGGTGCGCTCGGCCAACCCATAGGCCGACAGCTTCACCGGGTTGGCCCCGAAGGTGTTCGTCTCGACGATCTCTGCGCCCGCTTCTACATAGTCGCGATGGATCGCCTTGACGAGATCGGGACGGCTGAGCGTGACCTCGTCGTAGCACACATTCACGAACACACCGCGCGTATAGAGCTCGGTGCCCATCGCGCCGTCGAAGACGTGAACCTTGCCGTCGTCGATGAGCCTCCTCACGCGCGCTCCTCCGGATCGTACGCGAGGTTGGGTGCCAGCCACCGCTCGGCTTCCGCCACCGTCCATCCCTTGCGCCGAGCGTAGTCCTCGATCTGATCTCGCCCGATGCGACCGAGCCCGAAATACCGCGCCCGGGGGTGAGCGAAGTACCAACCGCTCACCGAGGCCGCGGGGAGCATCGCGCAGCTCTCGGTGAGCTGGACGCCGATGCGCCGCTTCGCGTCGAGCAGCGCGAATAGCGTACGCTTCTCGGTGTGGTCGGGGCAGGCCGGATATCCCGGGGCGGGGCGGATGCCGCGATAGGATTCCTGAATGAGCGCCTCGTTGGGGAGTGATTCGCCGGCGGCGTATCCCCAGGTCGACTTCCGCACGATCTCGTGGGCGCGCTCGGCGCATGCTTCGGCGAGCCGGTCCGCGAGGGACTTCACCAGGATCGCGCCGTAATCGTCGTGCTCGGCCTCCAGCCGGGTCGCGAGCTCCTCGGCTCCGTGGATCGTGACCGCGAACGCGCCCACCCAGTCGGTGTGCCCACTGCCGGCCGGTGCGATGAAGTCGGAGAGGGTCAGGCTCTCCCTCGCATCCTTTCCGAACTGTTGGCGCAGCCCATGCACCACCGCGTGGACTCCCACACGGGACTCGTCGGTGTAGATCTGGATGTCGTCTCCGACAGACGCGGCGGGGAAGAGTCCCACCAGCGCGCGCGGGACGAGCAACTTGCCCTGTTCGATGCGGTCGAGCATCGCCTGCGCGTCGTGGAGCAGCTTCCGCGCCGCCTCGCCGACTACCGCGTCATCCAGGATGGCGGGGTACTTGCCCGTCAACTCCCAGGCCTGAAAGAACGGCGTCCAGTCGATGTAGGCGCGCAGCTGCCGCAAGCTCACGTCGAGCACGTGGGTGCCGGGCTCGGCGGGGGGCACGGGGGGCTCGGCCGCCCAGTCGATACGCAGTCCGCGCGTGCGCGCGTCCGCGATCGAGAGCAGGTCGCTCTTGTCGGCACGGGTCGCGCGGCGTTGGCGCACGTCGGCGTAGTCGGCGCGCACGCCGTCCATGAAGGGGTCCCGCCGCTCGTCGTCGAGCAAGGCACCCACCACGCCGACCGCTCGCGAGGCATCGAGCACGTGTACGACCGGGCCATGGTAGTTCTGCTCGATCTTCACGGCGGTGTGCGCCTTGGACGTCGTCGCGCCGCCGATGAGCAGAGGACGCTCGAAGCCGAGCCGCTCCAGCTCCTTGGCCACGTGCACCATCTGGTCGAGCGACGGCGTGATGAGACCGGACAGGCCGATGATGTCGACGTTCTCGGTGCGGGCCGCGTCGAGGATGCGCTCGGCAGGGACCATGACGCCCAGGTCGATGACTTCGTAGCCGTTACACTGCAACACCACGCCCACGATGTTCTTGCCGATGTCGTGCACGTCCCCCTTCACGGTGGCGAGCAGGATGCGGCCCTTGCCCTTGGTGTCGGTCTTCTCGGCTTCGAGGAAGGGCACCAGGTGCGCGACCGCCTTCTTCATGACGCGCGCGCTCTTCACCACCTGGGGCAGGAACATGCGGCCGCTGCCGAAGAGGTCGCCCACGACGTTCATGCCGTCCATGAGCGGCCCCTCGATGACGTCGAGCGAGCGCGGTAATTCGAGGCGCGCGCCCTCCGTGTCCTCGTTCACCCACTGATCGATCCCGTGGACGAGCGCGTGCACGAGCCGCTCGCGCACGGGGAGCGTACGCCAGGTGAGGTCCTCGCTCGACCTACGGCCGGTCGCCGAGGTACGTTCGCCGGCGATCCGGGTGAGGACCTCGGTCGCGTCCTTGGTGCGCGCGAAGAGGACGTCCTCGATGGGACCGAGCAGCTCCTTCGGGATCTCGTCGTAGACGGGAAGCGCGCCCGCGTTCACGATGCCCATGTCGAGCCCGGCCGCGATCGCGTGGTAGAGGAACGCGACGTGCATTGCCTCTCGCACCTCGGGGCTGCCGCGGAACGAGAACGACACGTTGCTGATGCCGCCGCTGGTGAGCGCGTGCGGACACTCCGCCTTGATGCGCCGGACCGCCTCGATGAAATCGATGGCGTAGCGCTCGTGCTCCTCGATGCCGGTCGCCACCGCGAACACGTTCGCATCGAAGATGATGTCCTCGGGAGGGAAGCCCTCTTCCCTCACGAGAATGTCATAGGCGCGTTTGCAGACCGTCAGGCGTCGCTCGAGGGTGTCGGCTTGCCCGCGCTCGTCGAACGCCATCACGACCGCAGCGGCGCCGTACCTCCGCACTAGCCGCGCGCGCTCGCGGAACGCCTGCTCTCCGTCCTTCATGGAGATCGAGTTCACGACGCCCTTACCCTGGAGCGTCTTGAGGCCCTTCTCGATCACTGTCCAATCGGACGAGTCGACCATGATCGGCACGCGCGCGACGTCGGGCTCGGAGGCGAGCAGGTTCAGGAAGCGCGGCATGGCGGCGTGGGCGTCGAGCATGCCCTCGTCCATGTTCACGTCGACGATTTGTGCGCCGCCGAGCACCTGCTCGCGCGCGACCCCGACCGCGGTGGCGTAGTCGCCGTCCTTGATGAGTCGCGCGAACTTCTTCGAGCCGGTGACGTTCGTGCGCTCCCCGACGTTCACGAAGAGCGAGCCCGGTCCGATGCCGAGCGGCTCGAGGCCGGCCAGGCGAGTGCGGGGCGGTCGCGTCGGCAGGGCGCGCGGGGGCAGCGTGGCGACCGCGGTTGCCATCGCGCGAATGTGGTCGGGGGTGGTGCCGCAGCACCCGCCCACGATGTTCACGAAGCCGGCGCGCGCGAACTCGGCGGTGACCTGCGCCATGTGCCCGGGTGTGTCATCGTACCCGCCGAACTCGTTCGGCAGCCCCGCGTTCGGATAGCAGCTGATCGGCAGAGCAGAGGCGTCCGACAGCTCCTCCAAGAACGGACGTAGCTGATCGATGCCGAGCGCGCAGTTCAACCCGACCGAGAGGAGTCCGCTGCGACGCCCCGGTCCGGGCTGCACGCCGTGCGCGACCGAGTTGTAGAACGCCTCCGCCGTCTGGCCCGACAGTGTGCGACCGCTTTGATCGGTGATCGTGCCCGAGACCATGACCGGCACGTCGAGCGCTAGCTGCTCGAGCACGCCCGAGATCGCGAAGAGCGCGGCCTTGGCGTTGAGCGTGTCGAACGCGGTCTCGACCATCAGCACGTCGACGCCCCCCGCGAGCAAGCCGCGCGTCTGCTCGGTGTAGGCTGCGACCAGCTCATCCCAGGTGACGCCGCGCGCGCCCGGGTCGTTGACGTCCGGCGAGATCGATGCGGTCTTCGTCGTAGGCCCGAGCGCGCCTACCACCCACACCAGGCGCCCCGGAGTCTTCGCTTCCTCTAGGTTCGCGGCCTCGCGCGCGACCAGGGCCGCCGCGCGGTTCAGCTCTTCAGCGATATCGTCGAGGCCGTAGTCGGCGAGCGAGACTCGGTTCGCGTTGAACGTGTTCGTCTCGATGAGATCCGCGCCCGCGGCGGCGTAGGCCGCATGGATCTCACGAATCACCTCCGGGCGCGTGAGCACCAGCAGGTCGTTCGCGCCCTGGAGGGGGGATCCGTGTTCGGCGAAGCGCGCGCCGCGGTAATCCTTCTCCTCGAGGCCGTAGCGCTGGATCATCGTGCCCATGGCGCCGTCGATGACCAGGATGCGTCGCGCGAGCTGTTCGTCCAGCGCGCGTCTTCGGTCGGTTGTCGTGGCCATGTCGTACCCCTCAACAAGAAAGGCCCATCACGCAGATGTGCGTGACGGGGCTCGTGGCTTTTTAGCTCGTTCGCCGGCGCACGACTTGTCGCACCGAGCGGGCCGCAATACGCCTCAAATTCGCCCCGTTCTATTGTGATTCGAAGGTAGCACGCGCCCCCGGGCGGGCCAACCCTGGCCGCGACTGGAATGCCTTCAGCCTTGGTGCGCGCTGGGCGCTCAGGTTAGCGTCTTCGCATGACTCGCTGGCCTCCGCCGCCCCGGCTCACCGCCGTCTTCTACAAGGCGCACGGCCTCGGAAACGACTATCTGGTGTTCGAGGAGGGGACCGCGGAAGGGGGCACCTGGCTAGCCTCGCCCCAAGCGATCCAAACCGTGTGCGATCCGCACCGCGGCGTCGGCTCTGACGGCATCGTCGTGCTGCTCGCCGACCGGAGCGGAGGGGTCGTCCGCCTGCGCATGTTCAATCCGGACGGGAGCGAGTTCGAGCGCAGCGGCAACGGGCTCCGCGTGGTCGCGTCCTACCTCGTGCGTGAAGGCTTGGTCCAAATCGGCGATGACCGCGCCTTCGAGGTCGAGGTGGGGGGAGGGCGTGTGCGAATGATCGCACACGATGTGACCGGCGCCACGTACGACGTCTCCGTCGAGATGGGGCGGGCGCGCGTCGGCCCGGCAGGGGTCGAGCTCGATCCGGGCGCTCTCGACAGGCAAGGACGGCTGCCCGGACCGAGCGGCGCGCTGCTCCACGTCGTCCCGGTGTCGGTGGGAAATCCGCACATGGTCGTGCTCGTCGACGCTCCGAGCCCGGAGCTGCTCGCCGAGATCGGTCCCTTCCTCGTAGCTCACCCCGCCCTCGCGCACGGAGCGAACGTGCAGCTCGCCCGCGTGGCGATGCCTATGGTGCCCGACAATGCCTGCGAAGCCCTCATTTGGGAGCGGGGGGTCGGACCTACCTCTGCGTCCGGGACCAGCGCCTGCGCCGTCGCTGTGGCGCTGGTCAGCCAAGGGCGCCTGCGCCCCGGGGCGGTGACCGTGCGCATGCCGGGTGGCACCATGACCGTCACGGTCTCGAGCGACCTCGATGTCGTGTTGCGCGCCCCGGTCGAAGCGGTGTGCACGGGGGCGCTGACCGAGGGGATGGTCGGGCGCCTCTAGCCTCCAGAGTTGCCCAATGTACGACAGGTGTGTACACTGTCGTACATGAGTACGACGGTCACGGTCCGATTGGATGGGCAGCTTCGCGAGGCGCTCGAGAGCAGAGCGAAGGCCACGGGTACTTCGGTATCCGAGGTCGTGCGCGAGACCCTGCGGGAGGCACTCGCGGAACGCCCACTCGGCGACCGCATCGGGCACCTCAAGGGCATCCTCGACGTGGGCGCGGACGACGATCCCTGGCGCCGCCAGATCAAGGAGCGCAACTGGCGCCCCTGACGACGTGCCTCGTGGATACAGGCCCGCTGGTCGCGTACATCAACCTGAAGGACCCCGAACACGCGCGCGTCGCCGAGGCTCTGGACGCGTTTCACGGTCGACTGCTGTCCACGGCTGCCGTCATCACGGAGGCCATGCACTTCCTCGCGAAGATTCGCTCCGGACCCGACGTTCTCGCGGACCTGCTCTCGAGTGGGGGCATCGTCGTCGTCGACGTCTTCCAGCCGTCGGACCTCCGGGCCGCGGCCCGACTGATGGGCCGATATCACGACACGCCGATGGACTTCGCGGACGCAACCCTGGTCGTGGCGGGGGAGGCCCTGGGCGTGCTCGACATCCTCACCTTGGACCGTCGCGGGTTCTCGACGTTTCGGACGCGCGAAGGAAAGAGCTTCCGCCTCGTCCTGGAGTCCGTGTAGTTAGGTCCGCACGCGCGCCAACAGCACCATCGCGCCCCCGAAGAAGAGCACGTTCGGGATCCAGGCCGCGGACCACGGCGAGATCGCCCCGGCCTCACCGAGCGCTCCGGCGAACTTGAGCATCATCGTGAACACGATCACGGTGACGAGCGACACTCCAATGCCGAACGCGGTGCCGCCGCGTTTGCTACTCGTCGCCAGCGGTGCACCGAACAGGATGATGATGAGCGTGGCCACGGGCACGGACAGGAGCTGGCCGCGACGAACGAGCCACTCCGTCGCATCGCCACCGGTGCGCTCGATGATCGCAGCGAGCCGGGCGATCTCGGCGTAGGTCATCTCTTCGGGGGCACGCGGTACCTCGAGCAGCTCCTCGGGTCGCTCGGTCATGGCAGGCATCGACAGGCGCTCGAACTGGACGGCCTCTTCGGTGCTGTCCGCGGCTAACGTGCGCATCTGGCCCTGGTCGAGCATCCACCCCTCACCTTCGTACCAGGTCGCGGCTTCCGCGGTGATGTGCAGCGCCGGTTCGGTTGGCGAGGGGGGCCGCTCGAGCACGACGCCTGTCATGCGGCCGTCCGACGCAGTCAGCCTCGCGACCTGCCAACTGAGCCCGTTCTCGGAGCGGTACACGAAGTCCGAACGCCAGGTGCGCGCGGGCCCTTCGGCGCGTTGGATCTGGGCGGCGATGCGATTGCCGCGCGGCACGATCTCGGACAGCGCGAGCGCTGCCCCCGTGAGTAACACGCCCAAGACGACCAGGGGGGCTATGAGGCGGTGGAACGAGATGCCCCCCGCCTTGGCCGCCACGATCTCGTGATGTCGTGTCATCGAGTGGATCGTGAAGATGGTCGCGACCAGCGCTGCGATCGGGAACGCGTACTGGAAGTATTCGGGGAGCTTGTACAGGTAGGAGAGCCCGATGTCGGTTCGGGTCAGTCCCCGGTCCAGATACTGGTCGAGGCGCTCGGTGAAGTCCCCCAGGATGAACAGCGGTGGCACCGCGAGCGTGACGACCACGAAGAGCTTGAGGAAGCTCCCGACCACGAGGCGATCGAGCGTTCTCATGACGTCACCTCCACCGACGAGGCTCGACGGCGGCGGAACCGCGCGATGAACGACGCCCACAGGTCGCCGACCCCTCCCCCGCGGGCATGACTCTGGGCTCGGCCCATGCGCGCGGCGAGCACGATCCCGACCAGCAGGAATACGACGTTGCCAGCCCACATGGTCACCATCGGATCGGCGACGCGGCGGTCGGCGAGGCTCTCTCCCGCGATGAGACCGACCCAGTAGACCGAGAAGACCACGGTGGACGCGGCGATCACGAGCCCGATGCCCCCGCGCGGGAAGCGCAGTGCGAGCGGCGGCCCGATGAGCGTGAACACGATGCACGCGAACGCGATGGCGAGTTTCTTGTGGATCTCGACATTGAAGCGGTTCACGGTCTGCTGCACGGCGACCGCGCGTGCCGCGTGCGATCGCGCCTCGGACGCCACGTCCTGCGTCATCGCGTCCCGTACGCCCAGCGACGGCACGCTACGCGAGCGCCATGCGTCGACCTGCACGGCGCTGGCGACGCTCGCCGTATCCTCGACCGGCATACGTAGTGTGGTACGCACGGCTTCCAGCGCCTGCGCGCGCCCGGTCTCGCGCAGGCTATCGAGCTCGACCTGCCGCTCCCGCGCGTTCTGTGCGAGCAGGGCGATGTTCATTTCCCGGTCGGAGCGGTCCGATCCGCCAAGGTTGCGCGAGAGCTCGTTGCCCACGCCGCGCAGCGGCACGATCTGCTCGGTGAAGAAGAGCCGCTGGAAGCCACCCTCACGGTCCCCCTGTGCCTCATGCACGACGCCATCGTAGAGCGTGAGGTAGAGGTCGGTGCGCTCCGCGTTGAACGCCATCTCGCCGCGCGCCGCGTAGGTCGTGCGGTGCCGCAGGGGGTCGTTGGCGTCGAAGATCGCCACGTTCGCGAGTGTAGCCGTCCCGTGATCGATCCGGTCCGCGGTCAGGAAGTAGAGGTCACTGCCGCCGCCCGGGCGAAGCTCGTTGACCACCTGCTCCCTCAACTCCAGGGTCGGGCTCTTGCGACCGATATCGAGGATGAGGTTCTTTAGCGCGTGGTTCGAGTCCGGGAGCACCTTGTCATTGAAGTAGTACATGACGACCGCGGCCAGCACGCCCATGGCCACTACCGGGACCATCATCTGTCGCGGCCGAACCCCCCCAGCGGCGAGCGCGGTGATCTCATTCGAGGCCGCCAACTCGTTGAACGCATAGAGTACGGCGACCAGCACGGCCATCGGCAGCGCGAGCGCGATGACGTGCGGCAGCGACAGGATCATGAACTCGACGATCACCGTCCACGGCAGTCCCTTACCCACCAGGTCGCCCACCCGCTGGGAGAGCGAGTTCAGGAAGATGATGGCGGTGATGGCAGAGAGCGCGAACAAGAACGGGCCCATGTGGACCCTGATCAGGTATCGCGTGAGCACGCTCATTCGTATTCCTACGTCGGTGATGAGGCGCCGGCGCTAGCTCGCCGGCTCCTCCGTACACTCCCCCCGGCCCCTGGTTCGCAACCTAGGCTACACCGTGCACCCGCCCCGATCCCTCCTCCCCATGATAGCGCTGTCGGCGCTCGTCGTGGGGGTGACGCGTGCGGGAGCTCAGCAACCAACCGGGGCGCAGTCGCCGGACTCCACGACGGACCGCTTCGTCACGGACTACGCCGATCTGGGCCTGAGCATCCGCAGCCGCATGGAGCTCGGGGGGGCCTGGACGCGCTTCCGGCCCTGCGACGAGCAGTTCAGCGTGACCTGCAACCCGAGCCGGCTGCCGCAGCTCAGCCCCGAGGTGCTCTTCGGGGTGCGCATGGACGGCACCATCCTGAACCGCCTGCATGTGGACGTCGACTTCGATCAGGCCCGCGAGTTCGGGGCGGCGAACCGCATCAACATCTTCTATCAGGGCGAGGAGGGGGACCTCCTCCGCCGACTCGACGTCGGCGACGTCACCTTCAGCCTGCCGCGCTCGCGCTTCCTCACCGAGGGCATTCCGGCGGGCAACTTCGGCTTCCAGGCCGAG
>JBEBGN010000082.1:0-13498 GCA_040081395.1 Longimicrobiales bacterium | reverse complement strand
GACCGTCAATCCCGACTTCGGCCAAGTGGAGGCCGACCCGGCGGTCATCAACCTCACGGCGTTCGAGACGCGCGTGAACGAGCGGCGGCCGTTCTTCGTCGAGGGCGCAGATATCTTCCGCTTCGGCGAGGGCGCGGGGGGCGGATCCCAACTCGTCAACACGCGGCGGATCGGCCGCGCCCCTGCGGGCTCCCTCCCGAGCGCATCGGAATACGCGGACGTTCCGAGCTCGACGACGATTCTCGGAGCTGCCCGGGTCACCGGACGGCCTACCGGCGGATGGTCTCTGGGCTTGCTCGAGGCGGTGAGCGATCACGCCGTCGTGCCGTGGGTAGACGCGAGCGCGGTCGAGTCCAGGGTCGAGATCGAGCCGCGGACGAACTACCTCGCGGGACGGGTGCGGCGGGACCTGAACCAGGGTAGTAACGCGTTCGGCATCATCGCCACCGCCGTGAACCGCGATCTCGGAACCGATCAGCTTCGCAGCGAGATGCACGCGGGCGGATACTCCTTGGGGGCCGATGGCCAGATCCAGTGGGGGAACCGGGAGTGGGCGCTGAGCGGGGCGTTGGCCGGAAGCCGCGTGACCGGCGATGCGGCCGCGATCGCGCGTACCCAGCGAAGTTCGGCACGCTACTTCCGACGGGTAGACGCGGACCATCTCGACTATGACTCCACCGCGACATCCCTTGGCGGATACTTCGCGACGATCAGCGGCGGCAGGCAGCGGGGAGCGTGGACCGGAGGAGCCACCATCGATGCCACGAGCCCCGGCTACGAGGTGAACGATTTTGGATTCCAGAGCGCGGCGGACCGGATCAATTACGGCGGCGATTTCGGATATCGCATGCCGACCACGGGGCGTCGCTTCCGCAACTTCAACGTCACCGCGTCCGGTGGGCTGACGCAGAACTTCGGGCAGGAGACCATCGGGAAGGACCTTGGCATCGGCGTGGGCGCTACCCACATCTCCCAGTACGGATTCAATGCGCGGTTCAACAAAGGCTTCGAAACCTTCGACGACCGCCTGACCCGGGGTGGGCCGCTCGCCCGCGCGCCCGGGGGTTGGTCTGCCAACCTGAGCTTCAATACGCCGCCCCAGGGAAGGCTCCAGCCGAGACTCGGCTTCAATTACTCGGAGGACGACGCGGGCGGGTGGCGCAGATCCATGAACACGGGCGTCACCATGCGCTTCAGGGGCATCTCCGAGGTGATTCTCGGGGGAAGCCTGAGCCAGAGCCGTTCTGCCGCCCAGTACGTGACGACGATCTCCGACGCGAGAGCCACGTCGACGTACGGGACCCGCTACATCTTCGCCCCCATCGATCAGACCACCCTCGACCTCGAGGTGCGCCTCAACCTCACGTTCACACGCCGACTGACGCTCGAAGTCTACACGCAGCCCTTCATTTCGAGCGGCGACTACGGCGACCTCATGGAGCTCGCCGCGCCACGTACGTTCGACTTCCTCCGGTACGGAGTCGACGTGGGGACCAGCACGCGAGGAACGGACGGACGCTACACGATCGACCCGGTGGGCGACGCGGCGCAGACCTTCACGGTCTCCGACCGGGACTTCAACGTGCGCTCCCTCATCGGCAACGCGGTGCTTCGCTGGGAATGGCGTCCCGGCAGCACCATGTACTTGGTCTGGCAGCAGGGTCGCTCGGAGCGCCCGACGTCATTGGGGCTCCCCGACGGGACCTACGGCGACTTCGAGCTCGGGCGCGACGCCGGACGACTCTTCCGGATCAAGCCGGAGAACACCTTCATGATCAAGGTGAACTACTGGTTGAATCCGTAGCGGGAACGCCCCCTACTCCTTCGCCATGAACGGATACCGGTAGTCCGTCGCCGGCACGAACGTCTCCTTGATGGAGCGGGCGCTGATCCAGCGCAGCAGGTTGAGCACGGAGCCCGCTTTGTCGTTCGTGCCCGAAGCTCTGGCGCCGCCGAACGGCTGTTGGCCGACCACGGCGCCCGTCGGCTTGTCGTTCACGTAGAAGTTGCCTGCGGCATCGCGCAGCTCGGCGATCGCCTCCTGGATGGCGACGCGGTCGCGCGCGAACACGGATCCCGTGAGTCCGTACGGTGAGGTGCCGTCCACCAACTCGAGGGTCTTCTTCCAGTCCGCGTCGTCGTAGACGTAGATGGACATGACCGGCCCGAAAATCTCCTCGCACATCGTCGCGTAGTCGGGGCGGCTCGCGCGCAGGATCGTCGGCCGCACGAACCAACCCTTCCGGTCGTCGCACTCGCCGCCCACCAGCACCTCCGCATCGGGGGAGCTGCGTGCGCGTGCGATGTAGCCGCTGATCCTTCCGTACGCGCGCGCGTCGATCACCGCGCCCATGAAGTTCGTGAAGTCGCGCGGGTCACCGACGGCGAGCGATGCGGTCTCCTCGAGGAGCGGGCGCTCCAGTTCGGCCCACACACTCTTGGGGATGTAGGCCCGCGACGCCGCGCTGCACTTCTGCCCCTGGTACTCGAACGAGCCGCGCACGATCGCGGTGCGGAGCGCGGACACCTCTGCGCTCGGGTGTGCAAGGATGAAGTCCTTGCCGCCCGTCTCGCCGACGATGCGCGGGTAGCCGCGGTAGCGCGGGAGGTTGTCGGCGATCGTCTTCCAGATCCCCTGGAAGACTTCCGTGGAGCCCGTGAAATGGACCCCCGCGAAGCTCGGCCGCGCGAGCAGGTCACGCGTGATGCCGGCGGCGTCCCCCGGAATGAAGTTGACCACTCCGGGGGGGAGTCCGGCGGCCTCGAAGAGCCGCATGATGTGGTGCCCTGCGAGCACGGCCGCGTGCGCCGGCTTCCACACCACTACGTTGCCCATGATCGCGGGGGCGCCCGAGAGGTTGGCACCGATGGCCGTGAAGTTGAACGGGCTGACCGCGTAGACGAAGCCCTCGAGTGGCCGGTGGTCGGCGTGATTCCACACGCCCCTCTCCGAGACCGGCTGCATGCCGTCGACGATCTCGGAGAAGTGCGCGTTGAAGCGGAAGAAATCCGCCGTCTCGCACGCGGCATCGATCTCGGCTTGGAACGCGGTCTTGCTCTGGCCGAGCATGGTGGCGGCGTTGATGACCTGACGGTACGGTCCGGCCAAGAGGTCGGCGGCGCGCATGAACACCGCTGCGCGTTCCTCCCACGGGGTGCGCGACCAGTCGTGCCGGGCACCGAGCGCAGCCGTCACCGCGGCCTCGACCTCCTTCGGCCCGGCGCGGTGAGCGCGGGCGATGACGTGTCCGTGCTCGTGGGGCATGACCACGTCGAACGTGTCCCCCGTCCGCACTTCCTTTCCCCCGATGACGAGCGGGATGTCGACGACTTGTCCGGCCTGGGCCGCGAGCTCGCGCTGGAGCGCGGCTCGTTCCGGCGTCCCCGGAGCATAGGTGAGCACCGGCTCGTTGACGGGCCGGGGGATGATAGGATTGCCGTTCATGAGTGGCTGTCCGGAAGTGCCCTGAGGAGCGCGGCACGGGCTGCCGGAATGTCGAGCGGCCAGGGGACCCCGGCAACCAGGCCGTCGCGTTGATCCACGGGCGCGGTGCCGGTTACTTTCTGACCCCTCCAGCCCCGGAACGCATGAACGCCGAAGACCTGCGCCGCTCGGTCATGGCCGCGCTGGCCAAGATCACCCACCCCGGTACCGGGCTCGACCTCGTGGCAGGCGGTCACGTCCAGAACGTCGCGGTCGACGACCAGGGGGTGGCGCGGTTCCAGTTCCAGCTGCGTCCTGAGGATCCGAACGACCTCGTGAAGGAGGCTCGCATCGCGGTCGAAGCGCTCCCCGGGGTCACCGCGGCCAAGATCAATGTGCAGCTGCCCCAGATGCAGCCCGCGGGAGGGGGGGGGCGGCGTGGCGCGTTGAAGCCGGGCTCGGTGCCCGCTCCTACGCCCAAGCCGGGCATCCTCAAGAACGTCCGCCACGTCATCGCGGTGAGCTCCGGAAAGGGGGGGGTCGGCAAGTCGATGGTGGCCGCGAACCTTGCCGCAGCATTCGCGAAGGAAGGGCAGACCGTCGGCCTGCTCGACGCCGACATCTACGGCCCGAATATCCCGCTCATGTTTGGCGTGAGCCGCCGGCCCAGCGTCATCGGCGAGAAGGGGAAGGAGATGATCGAGCCGCTCGAGGCGCACGGCGTGCGCCTCATGAGCCTCGGCTTCCTGCTCGACAAGGAGCAGCCGGCGATCATGCGCGGACCGCTCATTTCGGGTGTGCTGAAGCAGTTCCTCGAGCAGGTCGCGTGGGGGCCACTCGACGTCATGGTCGTCGACATGCCACCGGGCACCGGAGACGCGCAGCTCTCGCTCGTGCAGTCGATCGACCTCGATGGCGCGGTCATGGTGACGACGCCGCAGGACGTGAGCACCGGCGACGTGCGGCGCGCCATCAAGATGTTCGAGCGCGTGAACACACGGGTGCTCGGAATCGTGGAGAACATGAGCGGGTTCGTGTGCCCGCACTGCGCCGAGCCGATCGACGTCTTCGGCTCCGGAGGCGGCGAGTCGCTCGCCACGGAGATGAAGGTGCCGTTCCTGGGCAAGGTGCCGCTCGACCCGGCGGTGCGTCAGGCAGGGGACCAGGGAACCCCGACCGTGCTGGCGGCCCCGACCTCCGGTGCCGGAACTGCGCTGGGTCAGATCGCGGACAAGGTGCTCGACACGCTGGCGGCGCTGGTGGGGTGAGGAGGTCGGCGGGGCCGGGGGGCTGCTATTAGTCCCCCGACCTCGCGTGGTTGGCCACGTAGATGATGAGGCCGAGGAAGCCGACGAAGATCATCACCAAGATGGTGATCTCGAAGACGCTCACCGTCAGTCGCCCTCGAGCCACTTCCTGTCGGCCTCCGAGATCGACCCGGCGCCGCTCGACTTCTGGATGACCTTCACGACGATCCAGCCGACGAGCAGGATGGGCGCGACCTTGAAGAGCAGGAACGACGCGAGTCCCAGAGTGAGTCCGAGCACCGTACCGACGACCGAGATGACGATCCCGGCGACGATGAGGGTGATGAGCCCCACCGCGAAGAACGTGAGAAGGGAGCCGAGCATGTTAGTCCTCCTTCCTTGGCGAACTACGGGCGTACCCACACAACTTTCACACTACCGAAGGCCGCGTCTAGGTCGACGATCACCTTGCGGGCCGCCTGGTCCCAGTTGAGCGACTGGTAGACCTCTCCGCGCTTCACGAGCCCTTCGGAATCGAGCGACGTCAGGAAGCTGTCCTTACGGAGCTGGAGCCCGAGTCCTTCGGGCACCCTGAGCTCCAGCGCGCCGAGCCCCATGTCGATGCCGAGACGGGTGTCGCGGTTCCACTCTCCGTCCAACCCCAGGGTGAGCGAGCCGACGCCGGCGTCGACCTCGATGCGCTCGGCGTTGAGGTTGCCGAGGCGGCGCGCGGTGAAGTCCGCGGCGCCCACCTCGAACCGGGCGAGATCCATGCTCGTCTCGTTCGGCTCCGAGACGTCGATGATGGACTCCGACGCCCCTGTGCTGAGGTCCAGCCCCGTGAGCGCGAGTCCGCCGAGGTCGACGTCCGCGCGTACCGCACCGAACTCCAGGTCGAGATCCATCGGGACGCCCCTGGCGAGCTCGAGATCGAGCCGCCCTCCCTCGGAGTTGCCGCGGAACCCATTGCGGATCGACTCCACGCCCACGTCCAGTCGATGGTCGGAATACTCCGCGACGGGTTCGTAGCGATCCTCGTCGTACACGAGGCTCATGCGATAGAGCAGTCCCGTGTCCATCGCCCGCACGCCGAACCGCCCGGCGCCGTACTCGACCGAGACGCGCACCGGCTCCTGATCCTCGAGCTGACGCGACATGGTGACGGTTCGCATCTGCGCGGCGGATGCGGTCGGAACGGCAGCGGCAACGACCAGCGACGTGATGAGACCTTTACGCATTGCCGCCCTCTTTCGGCTGTGCCGAATCTTCCACCCCACCCATGTCCACGTTCATCGCTGCTTCCCACGCCTCGTCCGCGCTGTACCGGGCGTACTCGCGACGACGCCCACCCCGCGTGATGATCACCGCGCCGAACCCGATCTGGATCGCGACCACCGTGATCACGATGCCCGCGACCATGAGCAGGCCGTTCAGGAACCCGAGGAAAGGTGCGATCGAGACGACGTGCCCGACGACGAACAGGATCGAGAGTCCGAGCAAGCCGCCCACCATGGTGATGAGCGAGTTGGACTTCCGGATCCAGTGCGTCCAAGGGAGGTTGCTGTCGGCCATCCATTCGCCGGCGTTCCGCGCCACCGCGAGGTAGCCGACGAGCGCCGCGACGCACGCGGCGATCGGGAAGGCGGGCAGCCAGGCGATCGCAACCGGGATGCCGACGATCGACACGACCAGTGCCACGAACCCGACGATCCATGCGGGCAGCAACAGGATCGCTCCGGCCATGCCCACCGCGGCGGACCGGCCCGGTGCGCGCCGCGCGGTTTCGGCGATGACGTCCACCTTCTCCCCCGCGAAGGCGATGACCGCTGCGCCGACGAGGCCGAGCACGAGCACGCTGACCAGGTGCCCGAGCACGCCGCCGACTCCGTCCGCCAGGGATCGGAAGGGCGCCAGGAACGCAGGACCCTCGTCACGCATCTCGTCGCGGAGTTCACGCCGGATCTCCTCACGGAGCTCCCGACGAACATCATCGTCGACGTCGACCTGGACGCCGTCCTCGACGTTCACCACGTCGCCGTCCACGTCGCCGAGATTCCTCTCCAGCGTCGCGTCCGCGAGCCGCACGTCGCCGGAAACCGAACTGCCCTCGAGCAGCTCGAGCGTTCCGCCCACCACCACCACGTCTCCCTCGACCTCGCCCTCGATGCGGGCGTTCCCGTCGATGACGATCAGGTTCCCCTCGATGACCTCGTCCGCGCCGACCACCGCGTCTTCCGATATGACGACGCGCTCGATGCCGCCTTCCACGAGTCCGTCGAGTGCGTCGTCCAACAGTCGCAGCGTCTCACGATCCCCGAGCAACAGGCGCAACAGGGAGCCCGGGTCCCCTAGCGACACGGACGCATCCCCCACCTGAGCTTGGACCTGCGTGCCGCGCAGCGAGCGCTCGAGCGCCTGGTCGATCGCGCCTGCCACTTCGGCGTCGCTCCCCGTCAGCTCGGCGGGGACCGTCCAGTCCGCGAGCGCCGCCGCCAGTGCCCCGTCATCGAGCGCGACCGCCTGACCCAGCAGGCTTCGCCAGCTGGCGTCGAGTGGGTCGCCGATATCGTAGGCCCCCACCGACTCGTCGTCGATGCGCACCGAACCGCTCTCGAAGTCGATCTCCAGGCGATCCCCGCCCTGGAATTCGAGCGCGAGCGAGGCCTCTGAGCGGCCCACCGAGACGGACTTGGAGACGACCTCGCGGAGTTGCGCGTGCAGGGCGGCGGGCGCGACCGAAGCCGCGAGCCCCAGGGCGAGGAGGACGTTAGCGAGTCGAGACACGGGCATAGGCGCGGTTACCGATGAGGTTCTTGTAGAGGACGCGGAGTGCGACAGCAGCGAACGCGGAGTAGGCGATGGCCCCTCCGGCCACCAGCACTGGGGACCCCGCCACGAGGTCGAGCAGAGAGCCGGCACCAGCGAGCGAGGCCAGCTCGACGCCGTCGGCCATTAGGGCACCGCCGAGGGCCGAGATGACGTCCCCCAGTTGCCAAAGCGCGAAGGAGGCGAGGGACTGGAGGGTGAGCGTCGGATGTGAGAAGACGACGTAGGCCACGAGCCCGAAGATCGCGGCGGGTGTGACCGCCACACCGGAGAGCGCCGCCCAGGCCCGTCGCGTGCGCGGCACGAACCGACGCGCCAACACGAGCGCACGAGCTCCGACCACCGTCCACACGCGTTCCGTCGACCGGGCGCGCACCGGAGCGGGGGAGGCCACGTGGGCCCGAACCACGGACATGACGCGGGCCGCGAAGCCGTGAGCGGGCGCGAAGCGTTCGAGCCCGTTCAGGGCGTCGACGACGCCGTGCCAGGCTTGCAGCTCCTGGGCGCACGAGGGGCAGGCATCCACATGGCTGCGGATGCGCGCGAGACGATGCACCGGGAGGAGCCCGTCGGCCACGTCCTGCAGCACGTCGGCCGTGAGGTGACCCGACTTCACCGGGAATAGGGACGCGAGCCAGGCGCGCTTGGGTTGGCGAAGCTCCACCCGCAACATGACCCGGTCGGCGAACCCCGCGCGGGGGACCGGCGACGCCAGGGCCGAAAGGTCGGAGAAGAGCACCCGCCAGCCGTCGAGCTCCGCCGAGCAGCGGGCGCACACGGCCAGGTGCTCCTCGACCGGGCCTCGCTCCCCCTGGGGGAGGTCCCCCTCGAGGAACGCCTGCATAGCCTCGGCGCTCAGGTGGGTCTCGAACCTATTCGACATGCGGTGCTCCTGGTTCCATGCTGCGTCCCACCCTACGGCCTCGTTTCGGGCGGAGTTTCACGGGGATCGGGTGGCTGGTGAGGGTCATGACGTCAGGTGGGCCAGGCTCCCGCGCAGCTCGGCGCGGGCCCGATGGAGGTAGGTCTTCACGGTGCCGAGGGGGACAGCCATGATGTCGGCGATCTCCTCGTAGGCCCGACCCTCGATGTGGCGAAGGATCACGGCGGTCCGGTATTCGTGGCGCAGCCCGCCGATCGCCTTCTCGATCTGTCCGCCGAGTTCCTTGTGCTCCAGGTACTCGTGCGGGTTCTCGTCCTGAGACGCGACGACCAGCTCGGTCTGGCTCGCTTCCTCTGCGGTGGTCGCGTGGGGCGACCCGTGGATCGAAATCGTGTCGATACGCCGCTTCCGGAGGTGATCGATCGTGTGATTGTTCGCGATCTTCAGGATCCAGTTGCTGAACTTGTAGCTGGTCTTGTAGGAGCCGATGGCGTTGAACGCGCGCACGAAGGCCTCCTGCGCGAGATCCTCGGCCTGGGTCCGGTCGCGCACCATGCGATAGATCAGCGAGAAGACCGGGCGCTCGTAGCGGACGAGCAGCTCGCGGAACGCCGCTTCACGCCCAGCCGCGGCCATCGTCGCGAGCTCGCGATCCTCGAGCGCGGCGTAGTCAGGAGCGGCCAGAGGTGCCTCGTCCTGCCGTGGGTGAGCCAGCCACCGAGCAGTGCCACGGGGGAGTGAAGCCACGTTGGGAGCCATTCGGCTCCCCTACGCGAGTGGGGCACCTCTTGTTTCGCCGGCCGTTGAGGCCCCCTCCGGCTTCCCGTAGCTTCCGCCCGCGTCGCCGGGGTATGCCCGGGTACGCCGAAAGCTACCCAGCCAACCGATCCGTGTCATGCAATCCGTGAGCGACGCCGCGCCTAAGGATGCGATCCCCAAAGCGGGATCGGAGCGGGCCGCGCAGGTGCAGACGATCTTTTCGGAGATCGCGCCGCGCTACGACCTGCTGAACCACGTGCTCAGCCTCAACATCGATCGGGCGTGGCGAAAGAGCGCGGTCGGCCGGCTCGATTGGGAGCGTGCGCCGACCGGCCTGTACCTGGACGCCTGCGCTGGCACCTACGACCTCGGGCTCGAGCTCGCGGGCCGGGCGGGCTTCGCTGGCCGCGTGGTAGCCACCGACTTCGCTCATCCGATGCTCGCGCAGGGTCTGAAGAAGATCGCCGGCCGCCCGATCGTCCCGGCGTGCGCCGACTCGCTGAGGCTGCCCTTTCCGAACGCGACCTTCGAGGGCGCCATGGTCGCGTTCGGCGTGCGGAACCTCTCCGACGTGAGCGCGGGGCTCGTGGAGATGCGGCGGGTGCTGAAGCCGGGCGCGCGGCTCGTGGTGCTCGAGTTCACGACGCCCCCGAACCCGATCATGCGCGCGGGCTACCACTTCTACTTCAAGCGCATCCTTCCGGTGGTCGGCCGGGTCGTGTCGGGTCACCCGTGGGCGTACACCTACCTGCCCGAGTCGGTGGGTCAGTTTCCGGGACCGAAGGAGCTCGGCGCGCTCTTCGCGCAGGCGGGGTTCCGCGAGGCCGATTGGCGCCTTCTCACGGGTGGCATTGCCGCGCTCCATTGGGGCGTTGCGTAGGGAACCTAGAGCCATGAGCGCGCTCCGCGTCGCACTGGTCGGGGACTACGACCCGTCCGCGGTGGCGCACCGCGCGATCCCGTCGGCGCTCGAGCTCGCGGCGAACTCGGTCCGCGTGCGCCTGGACCCGAGTTGGGTGGCCACGAACGGCATCGACCCGGGTTGCCCAGCGCTCGAGGCGTTCGCGGGCATCTGGTGCGTGCCTGCGAGCCCCTACCGCAGCACCGAGGGCGCATTGGCGGCGATCCGCTTCGCGCGCGTGCACGAGGTGCCCTTTCTCGGGACGTGTGGTGGGTTCCAGCACGCGGTTCTGGAGGCCGCGGAGTCGCTTTGGGGGATTCCGGGCCCCGCGCACGCTGAACTGTCCCCGGACGCCCCCGACCCTGTCATCGCACCGCTGGCGTGCGCGCTCGTGGAGCGGGGCGGGAGCGTGCGCTTCGCTCCGGGCTCGCGGTTGGCTTCGGCGTACGAAAATCGTGCGGCCCATGAGGAGTACCACTGCTCCTACGGGCTCTCCGCGCGATGCCGTGCCCACCTCGACGCAGGTCCCCTGCACGCGACCTGCTGGGACGACGACGGGGAAGTGAGGGGTGTGGAGCTCGACGGCCATCCCTTCTTCCTAGGCACGCTCTTCCAGCCGGAGCGCGCCGCCCTAAGGGGCGAGACACCCCCGATCGTGCGCGCGTTCGTGGCGTCCATGTGCGCGAGGGTGCCCGCGTGACGCCCCGGATCCGGCGCCTTACGCGCGTCGACGAGGCGATAGTACGCCAACTCGCCGACGTGCTCCTCGATGTCGTCGAGGGGGGCGCCTCCGTCGGCTTCATGGCGCCGCTGACACGCGGGCGCGCCGAGGAGTTCTGGCGCAGGGTGGGGCAGGAGGTGGCGAAGGGGAAGCGCGTGCTCCTCGTCGCCGAGGACGAGGTCGGCGTGTGCGGCACCGTCCAGCTTCTCCTCGACATGCCCGATAACCAGCCCCACCGCGCCGACCTCGCCAAGCTCCAAGTCCACAGCCGAGCGCGCAGGCACGGCCTCGGCGCCGCGCTCACCACCGCTGCCGAGGCGACCGCGCGAGAGTTGGGTAAGACGCTCTTGGTGCTCGACGCGGTCACCGATGGGGCCGCCGCCCGGCTCTACGCGAGGCTCGGGTGGCAGCGCGTCGGCGACATACCCGCCTACGCGCTCTTTCCGGACGGTGGCTACTGCAGCACGACGTACTTCTACAAGGACCTGCGGCCGTAGCGGCTCGGTGAGTCCGGTGGGCCGTCCGTGGCGGGTCAGTCGACCTGGAGTACGGTGACCGGACCGAGCGTGGCGAGCGCGTCGCGGCCCATGCGCTCGGGATCGCCGACCACCAGGATCGTCATCTCGTCGGGGCGCACCTGGTCCGCGAATACAGTGCGCACATCCTCGGGCGCGACTTCCTGGATGCCATCGGCGTAGCGCTCCAGCCAGTCCTCGGGCCACTCCTCGGCGACGTAGAACATGATGCGCGACACGATCTGCGCGGGCGTCTCGAAGTTGAACGCGAACCCGTTCACGACTCCGTCGACCGCGGTGCGCACCTCGGCGGGGGTCGGCGGCGAGGTACGCATCTCCCGCATCGTGTCGAGGATCAAGCGGATCGCCTCCACCGCCGCATCGGGTCGCGTGCTCGTGGTCGCACCCATGACCCCGTCGTAGCGCCTGGGCATGGTCCAGATCGAGGAGGCCGAATAGGTGAAGCCCTGCTGGGAGCGGAGGCGCGCGATCAGGCGGCTCGAGAACCCACCCCCACCGAGGATCGAGTTCCCCACGGTGGCCGCGAAGTAGGTCGCGTCGTCCGCGAGGCGCACCGAGACCGGGTGCGCCATGACGATCGTCGCCTGCTCGAGGTCGCGCTCGATGAGGAAGACCCCCGCTTCTCGTCGGATGTCCGGCGCCGGTGCCCGCGGCAGAGCCTCGGGGCAGGGCGCGAGGGCCTCGACGAGTCGTTCCAGGCGGGGTCGGATCGAGTCCCAGGACACGTCGCCGCTGACGCCCAGAATCAGGTTGTCGCGACACACAATCCGGCGGTGCATCTCGCGGAAGCGATCCGGCGCTACGCGATCGGGCTCCAGGTCGGACGGGCTCATCTCCCAGCCCACGGGATGATCGCCGTAGAGGAGGCGATTGAACTGTGAGTAGGCGAGGCTGCCGGGGTCGTCCGCGAGTCTTCGAGCACTCTCGATCTCGCGTCCGCGCCAGAGCTCGATCGCGTCCCGGTCGAAGCGGGGCCGGGCGATGAGGTCGCTCCACAAGTCGAACGCGACGTCGAGGTGCTCGGTGACCGTGTTGAGTCCGACGGAGACGCTACCGCCCCCCGTGCCGAACGAGGCCTGCACCGAGTAGTACTCGAGCAGCTGATCGACCGAGTCCGGGGCCAGCTCCTCCGTGCCGCCCGCGCGCAGGAGCGCCGGGAGACCCATGGCAGGCGCGTACCACTCGCGTGCGAAGAGACCGTAGCCGCCGCGGAAGCGCGCGTAGACATCGACGAGGGGCAGGTCGTGATCCTCGAGCAGGAGCACGTCGACCCCGGAGATCTCGAAGCGCTCGGGCTCGGGGGGTGAGAAGTCGAGCGGAGGGAAGTCGAGGGCGTCGATTGCGTCGCGACCCGTCACCCCCTGTGCTCCGGCGGGGGCGGCGGCGGCGAGCGTGCCCACTAGGATGACGCTTGCCCAACCGGCATTCGATCGCTTCACGGCCGCTCCCGTCGCACCAGCACGCCGACCGTGCGGTTGCGCTCAGTGAGGTACTCCGTCGCGACGCGCTTCACGTCTTCCGCGGTGACGCGCCGCAGCTCCGCCGACTGGCGGAACGTGGAGCGCCAGTCGCCGGTGAGCGATTCGGAGTCGGCGAGCTGGAAGGCGAGGCCGAGGTTGGAGTCGATGCGGCGTACGTTGCCGGCCTCGATCTGGTTGCGTACGCGCTCCAGCTCGGCCTCGGTCGGGCCTTCGGCCGCCAGGCGCGCGATCTCCTCGTAGATGGCGGTCTCGAGCTCCTCCGTGGTGTGCGGGCTCCTCGGTACCGCATCGATGAAGAAGAGGCCGGGGTACCGCTCGCCCGGCCCCGCGGACGCCGACACCGCCGTGGCGATGCGCTCTCCCATGACGAGTCGTCGCTGTAGCCGTGTCGTGCGCCCGCTCGAGAGGACTGCACTGAGGATGCCCAGCGCGGGGGCATCGGCGTGCAGGGACGACGGCACATGCCAGCCGATGCGCAGACGGGGCTCGGCGTCCCACTCGAGAAGGACACGGCGCTCACCGAGCTGCGCGGGCTCCTCGGCCAGGACAGGGGGGGGCGGCTCCCCCGCCGGCATGCGCTCGAAGTAGCGCTTGGCCCAGACCACGATCTGGTCGGGGTCGACGTCTCCCACGATCGCGACCACCGCGTTGCGGGGGGCGTAGTAGCGCCGGTAGTACGACTCGACGTCGCGGCGGCTCAGGGTCTCCAGATCGGTCATG
>JBEBGN010000236.1:0-3665 GCA_040081395.1 Longimicrobiales bacterium | reverse complement strand
GGACAAGGTCGGCGTCATCGGGCCCAACGGCTGCGGGAAGACGACCCTGCTCAACCTGCTCGTCGGCAAGCTCGAGCCGACCACCGGAACCGTGAAGCATGGCGCCCGCATTCAGGTGGCCTACTTCGACCAACTTCGGGAGCAGCTCGACCCGGCCTCCACGGTCGCCGACGCGGTGTCGGATGGGGATGAATTCATCACCGTGGGAGAGGAGCGGAAGCACATCTACGGGTACCTCGAGGACTTCCTCTTTCCGGCAGCGAGCGCTCGCCAGCCCGTCTCCAGTCTATCCGGAGGCGAGCGGAGCCGACTACTGCTGGCGCGCCTCTTCACGCGGCCCGCCAATGTCCTCGTGCTCGACGAGCCGACGAACGATTTGGATACCGATACCCTGGAGTTGCTCGAGGCGCGGCTCGTGGACTACAGCGGCACCGCGCTCATCGTCAGCCACGATCGAACGTTCTTGGACAATCTCTGCACCAGCACGCTGGTTTTCGAGGGCTCGGGCACGTTCAAGGAATATGTCGGCGGTTACTCCGACTGGAAGCGCACCGTGGCCCGCCGGGAGATCCAGCCGAGTCTCACGTCTGATGGCACCGGGAAAGCCCGAGGCACGCGAGCCCCGGCTTCGCCGGGCACGGATAAGCCGAAGAAGCTCTCTTACAAGGAGAGGCAGACGTGGACCGAGCTCCCCGGGCGGATCGAGGAATTGGAGCACGAGCGGCTCGGGATCCAGACGCGCATGTCGGACCCTACCTTCTTTCAGGGGCCGGCGGGTGAGATCCGGAACGCAACGCAGCGGCTGAAGGAGATCCCGGACGAGATCGAGAGGGCGTTCGACCTGTGGGCGGAGTTGGACCAACGCGCGTAGACCGGCCTCGGGGCCCGAGGCCTCGAGGGGGATCGATCGCAACGCACCCGCGGACGCCTTCCACCCACCCCGCAGGGCTCAAGCACGTCGAGCTGGGGTATGGGCCGGGCATGCCAAATGCTCGCTCGTCAGGAGGTCCCATGGCTCGGCTGAGTTCGCTGCTGGCGCTGATCCTCGTGGTTGGCGGCTGCGCGGCCGGCGCTCCAAGCAGCGCGCCGAGCGTCGATCCCTTCGACCCGGCCGCGGCAGGCAGCGACGATGTCCTGCTCACCATCCAGAACAACGACTTCCGGGACGCGAGCGTCTACGCCATCTGGAACGGCCTGAAGACGCGAGTGGGATCGGTTACCGGCATGACCAGCCAGACCTTTCGCATGTCGTGGCGGAGCGAGGAGGTCCAGCTCGAGGTCGACTTCGTGAGCGGCGGTGGCTATATGAGCGAGCGCGTGCCGGTAACCCAAGGGGACCACCTCGACTTCGTCATCATGGCCGGCGCGGGGGAATGATGCGCGCCGTGACCATGGGCAAGAGTCGGCCAGCGTTCCAGCGCACCCAACGGGCGCTCATACTGCTCATGCTGGGGACGGCAGCGGCGTGCGCGTCTGCGGGAGGCGCAGGCGGAGGCGGCGGGGCCAGAGACGCGATCACGCGGGATATGATCGACAACCCCAGCAGTCAGAACGCCTTCACGATCGTGCAGCGGTTCCGGCCTCGTTGGCTCAGTCCGAGGAGCCAGGGAACCATCGTCAACGCGGAACCGTCGTTCGCCCAGGTCTATGTCGACGAGGTGCGCTTCGGGCCGATCGACGTACTCCGGAGCATCGACGGTACGCAGATCTCGAGCATCGAGTACATGAGCAGCTTGGATGCAACCACGCGCTTCGGAGGAGGGCACGACGGCGGCGCGATCATGGTGTGGACGATCAGCAGAACGGGACCGCGCCAATGATGACGCCGTTGCGCAGCCTGGGACTGGCGACCGTCGCCGCTGTGGTTGCTCTGTCGAGCTCCGCCTGCGGCGACAAGCGCCCGCTAGAGCCCGACCCCGTCGGGTTCGATTGGGACCTACCCGCGGGATTCCCGACGCCTCGTGTCCCCGTGGACGATCCGATGACGGCCGCGACGGTCGCCTTGGGACGGCACCTCTTCTACGACGAGAGGATGTCGGGCAACCAGACGATGAGCTGCGCCTCCTGTCACGCTCAGGCCTTGGCGTTCACGGACGGGAGGGCGTTGGCCCTCGGCTCGACGGGCGACGTCCTGCCCCGATCGTCCATGAGCCTCACGAACATCGGCTATTCGCCGGTGCTGACCTGGGGAAATCACACGCAGACCGCGCTCACCGGGCAGATGCTCATCCCCATGTTCGCCACGAATCCGGTGGAGCTCGGCCTAGGGGGAGAGGACGTGCTGCTGGACCGCCTCCGGGCGGACGGGACCTACCAGTCCCTGTTCGTCGAGGCGTATCCCGACGACTCCGATCCGTTCACGCTCGACAACGTCACGCGGGCGGTCGCTGCGTTCGAGCGCGTGCTGATCTCCGGAGACGCACCGGAGGACCGCTTCCGCCGCGGCGACGCGAGCGCGCTCTCGCCTTCGGCGCAGGCGGGCAGGAGCCTCTTCTTCTCGGACGAGGTCGGATGCTTCGAGTGCCACAGCGGCAAGACAGCCCAGAACGAAGTCGTCTTCTTCACAAGCAATTTCGATTTCGAGGGCCGGTCCCTTCCCCACATCCAATTCGATAACACGGGCCTCTACAATCTGTTCGTGAATGGGCAGGACGGCTGGTACCCGGAGCCCAACACGGGTATCTACGCCCTCACGGGGAGACCGGCCGACATGGGCAAGTTCAAGGTCCCGGACTTGCGGAACGTGGCCGTCACCGGGCCTTACATGCACGATGGGAGCATCGCCACCTTGGGCGAGGTGATCGACCACTACGCTGCGGGCGGACGCACGATAGCGACCGGCCCGTACGCCGGCGTCGGCAGTGCCAACCCACACAAGAGCCAACTCGTCGACGGGTTCAGCCTGACGGCCGAGCGCCGGACGGCGCTTCTCGATTACCTCGCGGCGCTCACGGACCAGGCGTTCCTAACGGACTCGCGGTTCTCGAACCCCTGGCCCCCGAACAGTCCGGCGCACGGCGTGCCCTGATCCTGCGTCCCTCAGGGGATCAGGTGCGACATGTCGTTCATGTCCGTGGTATCCGCATCCATGTCGCTATCGATGTCCGGCGCGTACACGTTCACGTAGCCGACTTCCTGATGGAAGATGCAGACAAAGCCGTACTCTCCCGGCTCGTCGAATACGTGAGAGAACTCGCCCCCAGGCGCGACGAGCGCGTCTTCCCACGTCTCCTCCTGGGGATGGGTCGAGTAGTTCGACACGCTGTGACTGTTCGCACCCAAGTTCCGCCACTCGACGGCCGTGCCGGCCGGGATCGTGACCTGCCCGGGCGAAGGCTCGTTGTCGTAGAGGCGGATCAAGACGGGGCCGTTGCTCGGGCTCTCGCCAGGCGCGCCGCCGCCCTCGAGGGGCCCGCCCTGGGGGCCTGTCGGCGCGTAACCTCCGCACGCGGCCAGCACGAATGCGAGCACGAGCCCGTTCGGTCCAGCTCTCCGATGGGCGCAGATGCGTGGCTGCATGGTCGGTCTCCTTGCATTGCAAGAGAACACCACCCCCTGAGGTTCGCAAACGCTTCGCGCACCCGGGTCGGGCCCGCCCAGCGGGCCGATCCTCCCGTTGCCTTGCACGTTTGCGGGGGGGGGGCGTAGGCTACACGGGTTAGTGG
>JBEBGN010000081.1:0-13588 GCA_040081395.1 Longimicrobiales bacterium | reverse complement strand
GTCGGGCCCAGCGCGCGAGCAGCAGGAGGGCGGGTGCGGAGCCGAGTGCGATGCGCACCGGATTCTTCGCCGCGATCACGTGGGGCGCGACGTCCGCCACCAGGTGCACCGCAATGATACCGAGCAGCATGAGCAGCACGACGGGGATGACGGTCTGCCACGCATCCACCCCGAGCGCGACCACGATGCCGAAGGCGATGAAGTTGAAGAAGCGAGAGATCATGCGCGCGGCAGCCCGCACGCTCACCTCGCTCTCGCGCACGCGCAGCAGCGCGCTCGCACCCCGGAACCCTTCGCGCTCCAGCGTGCGGAGGCGCGACGGCGTGATCTGGAAGGCGGCTGCCTGGGCGGCGATGAGGATCCCCGAACCCAGGAGCAGGAGGGCGGCCGTAGCCGCCGCGAGCACTAGCATCGCGTCGTGAGACGTCCCTCGGTGCTCACGTCCATGCCCGAGCCCATGCTCTCGCTATGCCCAACCCTCGCTCTCCTGGAGCAGCTCGCGGATCACGTCCCGCGTGCTGCGCCCGTCCGCCTCGGCCTCGAAGTTGAGCACCAACCGGTGCGCGAGCACCGCAGGCGCGACGGCGCGCACGTCGTCGTACGACGGCATCGCCGCGCCGCGCGAAGCGGCCCGCGCCTTGGCCCCGAGCACCAGGAACTGCGATGCGCGCGGGCCGGCACCCCACGCGACGTACTTCCTGCACACGCCGGCCGCCTCCGGCGAGGGCCGTGTGGCACGGGCGACCCGTACGGCGAACGACACGAGCGAAGGGGGCGCGGGTACGCGGCGCACGAGGTGCTGGAGCTCGATCAGCTCGGCGGCGCTCACCACCGGCTTCACCTCGAGTTCCCCCTCGCCCGTCGTCCGCATGGCGATCTCCTCTTCCTCCTCCTTCGAGGGATACCCAATCGGCAGCTCGAACATGAAGCGGTCGAGCTGGGCCTCGGGGAGGGGATAGGTGCCCTCCTGCTCGATCGGGTTCTGCGTCGCGAGCACGAAGAAGGGCGGCGTGAGCGTGTAGGTCTCCCCCGCAGCCGTCACGGCGCGCTCCTGCATGGCCTGGAGGAGGGCGGCCTGCGTCTTGGGCGGCGTGCGGTTGATCTCGTCCGCCAGGACCACGTTGGCGAAGATCGGCCCCTTCACGAACCGGAAGACCCTGCGTCCCGTGGTCCGGTCCTCCTCGATGACCTCGGTGCCCGTGATGTCGGTGGGCATGAGGTCCGGGGTGAACTGGATGCGGCTGAAGTTGAGGTCGAGCGCTTCCGCCAGGGTCTGGACCAGCAGGGTCTTGGCCAGCCCGGGAACGCCGACCAGGAGCACGTGACCATTCGCCAGCAGGGCGGTCAGGAGCTCATCGACCACTTCGCGTTGGCCCACGATCCGCTTCTCGATCTGCCTCCGCATGGACTCCGAAACCTCGGCGGTGCGCTCGAGGAGCTCGACATCGCGATCGACGAGCGTTGCTGCTTGAGAGGTCATCTGGTTCCCGGTGGGTGGGGGCGAACAATAGGGCTGTTTTTTCCTAGCCGTCAACCGTCCAGAGGGCCTCACCAGGGGCCCGGAACTGCGCTTGCGCTTTTTTTCACAAGGGCTACTTTTCGTGCTGCCTACGGCGGATTACATGAGGTACGGCCATGGCGAATGAGCGGGAAGACGGGCAGGGGGACGACCCAGTCGGGGTGTGGTCGGAGGCGGGTCGGTACTCGGGATTCGGGCTCACCTGGGCCCTTTCCGTCTTGGTCTTCCTCTTCGTGGGGCTTTGGTTGGACAGGAGGATCGGCACCGAGCCGATCTTCATGATGGCAGGGGCGTTTCTCGGGGCAGGCGCTGGATTCTACTACCTCTACTATCACCTCGTGATCGAACCCCGCCAGCGGGCAGGCGACCCCAAGGACGACGGTCGGTGAGCCCCTCGGTGAAGTATGCGGCCTTCGCGCTCCTCGTTGTGGCCGCCGTCACGCTGGTTCTCTGGCCGTTCCTGGACCAAGTAGCCCGTCGGGGCGTGCTCGCCGCCGGACTGGTCGCCCTTCCCGTGCAGGTTGCCGCATTTCGTATCGTCATGCGGGTGCGGGGCCGGACCGAGGGATTCATCCTCGCGATGCTGGGCGGCATGGCGCTCCGGGCGATCACGGTTCTCGCGGTCGCGGTCGGGTTGATTCTCTCGGGTAGCCCGAGCCTGCCGGCGACGCTCCTCTCCCTGGTGGGCTTCCTCTTCGCACTTCTGATGCTCGAAACCTGGTTCTTCGCGTCGGCCCCCGACCATTCGACGAGCGTGGCGAGCTAACGCATGCTCTTCAGCCTACTCGCCACACTTCAGGGCGGCGGTGCGCCTGCGGCCGCAGGCGAATCCGAGCGACCCGACGTCGCCGGCATGTTGCTGCACCACCTGCTCGACTCCCCCGAGATCGAGTTCCAGCTGTTCGGCGTAGGGCCGATCATCCATCTGCCCCAGTGGGAGCCGGTCAACATCCTCGGGATGCAGGTGAACCTGTCCCCGACCAAGCACGTGGTTTTCCTGCTTCTGGCCGCGTTCCTCTGCGTCGCGCTCTTCATTCCGCTCGCCCGCGCCATGAAGGGCACGCCGGCCGGGAAGGCGCCCAAGGGGCTCGCGGCGGCGGTCGAGGCCTTGATCCTCTACTTCCGGGACGAGGTCGTGCGCCGGAACATCGGTGAGGACGGAGACGGCTACACGGGCTACATCCTGACGCTGTTCTTCTTCATTCTGTTCATGAATCTGCTCGGGCTGGTGCCCTTCGGCTCCACGGCCACGGGCAACTTCATGGTCACGGGCGCCCTAGCGTTGATCACGCTGCTGGTGGTCGAGATCACCGGCATGCGCACGCTGGGCTTCAAGGGCTACATGGGCACGATCTTCGTGGTGCCGCACGGGATGCACCCGGTCGGCGCGGCCATCATGGTGCTGATCCTCGCGCCCGTGGAGCTGCTCGGTAAGATCGCCAGGCCGTTCGCGCTCATGGTGCGTCTCTTCGCCAACATGATGGCCGGCCACACGCTGGTGCTCTCGCTGATGGGGATGATCTTCTTGTTCGCCACGGTCGGTCCCATGAGGCACGGGATTGCGGCCGCGTCGGTTACCGTCGTGTTGGCGATCATGCTCTTGGAGTTGTTCGTGGCGCTGCTCCAGGCGTACATCTTCGCGATGCTCACGGCGGTCTTCATCGGCCTCATGCGCCATGCACACTGATTTCACCCGTCGTTAGTCGATAACCCTTCAAGGATCCTCTCATGCTATACGGAATGCTCGCGTTCTTTCAGGATGCCGCCTCGTCGGGCATGGCGCCCGGCTCGCTCGGCCAGCTCGGCGCCGGTCTCGGTGCGGGGCTCGCTGCCATCGGCGCCGGCATCGGCATCGGCCAGATCGGCAACGGAGCGACGCAGGGTATCGCCCGTCAGCCCGAAGCGGCTGGTAAGATCCAGACGGTATCGCTGATCCTCGCCGCGTTCATCGAAGGCGTGGCGCTCTTCGCGGTCATCGTCGCGATCATCTACAAGTTCGTTGCGTAACGGCCGGACGATGCGCAGAGCGGGCCGAATCCTGGCCGTCGCGTTCGCCGCGCTGGCTGCCGTTCCACTCTCCGCCTGGGGTCAGGGCGGAGAGGGCGGGGGCGGCGTGTACGACATCAACACGGGTCTGAGCTTCTGGACCCTGCTCGTGTTCGTCGCGCTCGTCTTCCTGCTGGGCAAGCTGGCGTGGAAGCCGATGTTGGCCGTGGTCGAGGAGCGTGAGAAGGGCATTCAGGCGCAACTCGACGATGCGGCCCAGCGGAACGCCGAGGCGGCCAAGTTGCTCGACGAGCACCGCGCGCAGATCGCTGATGCTCGCCGGCAGGCGAGTGAGCTCATTGCCGAGGGTAGGGCGGCGGGCGAGACCGTGCGGAAGTCGATCGAGGAAAAGGCTCGGACGGAGGCTCACGAGATCGTCGAGCGCGCGAGACAGGAGATCGGGCGCGAGCGGGACGCGGCGATCGATGCGCTGCGCAAGGAGTCGGTCGACCTCGCGCTAGCCGCCGCCTCGAAGCTGATGCAGCAGAACCTGGATCAGGCCAAGGACAGACAGTTGGTCGAGCGCTACCTCGGCGATCTAGGTAAGGACAAGGCCGCGAAGGGCGGAGCGCGCGCGTGAGGGACGAAACCGTCTCCAAGAACTACGCCGAGACGCTGTTCGCGCTCGGTGAGAAGCATCACGCCACGGCAGAATACGGCGCGGCGCTCGACGCAGTTGCGCGCTTGATCGACGAAGACGCCAAGTTCCGGACCTTCCTCGATACACCGCGCATCGAGGACGAGGAGCGCAAATTGGTCGTGAAGAAGGCGTTCGACGGCAACATGCCGGCGAACGTGGTGAACTTCGTACTGGTGACGATCGACAAGCGTCGTCAGCGGCTGCTGCGCGAGATTTCGCGGCAATACAACACGCTGCTCGATGCGCACCTCGGACGGGAGCATGTCGAAGTCACGCTCGCGCGCGAGGCGGACGACGCGACGGAGAAGCTCATTGCGTCGAAGCTCACGGGCGTGCTCGGCAAAGAAGCGATTCCGCACTTCAGGGTGAAGCCGGAGATCATCGGCGGACTCATGGTGCGAACGGGCAACACCATATACGACGGATCGGTCAGGAGACGGCTGGACGACATGCGCCGACAGCTCCTACGGGCGTCGATCTAAAACACATCGGGACCAAGGCAGACCATGGCGAATCAGTCTCAGCTCCGCGCCGGTGAAATCAAAGACGTACTTCTCAACGAGATCGAGAAGTACGAGGAAGAGCTGCACGCGGAAGAGATCGGCGAGGTCCTCGAGGTCAAGGACGGCATCGCGCGCATCTACGGACTCACGAAGGCGATGGCGTCCGAGATGCTCCTGATCACGGCGTCCGGCACCGGCGAGACCGTTACCGCGCTCGCGCTCAACCTCGAAGAAGACAACATCGGCGCGGTCATCATGGGCGAGTGGACCGGCCTGCACGAAGGCGATCAGGTCCAGCGCACGGGCCGCGTGCTCGACGTGAGCGTGGGTAAGGGCTTCCTCGGCCGGGTCGTCGATCCGCTCGGCAACCCGCAGGACGGCCTCGGCCCCATCGAGCCGATCGAAGGCAAACGCCAGATCGACATCGTGGCGCCGGGCATCGTCAAGCGGCAGTCGGTGCACGAGCCGATGCAGACGGGCATCAAGGCCATCGACTCGATGATCCCGATCGGCCGCGGTCAGCGCGAGCTGATCATCGGCGACCGCGGCACGGGCAAGACGGCGGTCGCGGTCGATACGATCATCAATCAGAAGGGAACTGGCGTCCTCTGCGTCTACTGCGCCATCGGACAGCGCGCCGGTAAGGTCCGGAGCGTCGTCGAGACGCTGCGGGAGCACGGCGCGCTCGAGTACACGATCATCGTGGCCGCGAACGCATCCGACCCGGCGCCGATGCAGTACGTCGCGCCGTACAGCGCCACCGCGATGGCCGAGCACTTCATGTGGCAGGGCATGCACACGTTGGTCGTGTACGACGACTTGTCCAAGCAGGCGCAGGCCTACCGGCAGCTGTCGCTGGTGCTCCGCCGCCCGCCGGGCCGCGAGGCGTATCCGGGCGACGTGTTCTACCTGCACTCGCGTCTGCTCGAGCGTGCGGCCAAGCTGTCCAAGGAGCAGGGGGCGGGCTCCCTCACCGCGTTGCCGATCATCGAGACGCAAGCGGGCGACGTCTCGGCCTACATTCCCACCAACGTGATCTCGATCACGGACGGTCAGATCTTCCTCGAGCCCGACCTGTTCTACTCGGGCGTGCGGCCCGCCGTGAACGTCGGCATCTCGGTATCGCGCGTAGGTGGTAACGCGCAGACCAAGGCGATGAAGTCGGTCGCCGGCCGTCTGCGTCTGGACCTCGCGCAGTATCGCGAGCTGGAGGCGTTTGCGCAGTTCGGCTCCGACCTCGACGCGAACACGCAGCGGCAGCTCGCGCGCGGCGCCCGCACGGTGGAGATGCTCAAGCAGCCGCAGTACCAGCCGATGCCGTTCGAGAAGCAGGTCGCCGTGATCTTCGCGGTGACCAACGGCTATCTCGACACGATCGAGGTCGAGAAGGTGCGTAAGTGGGAGTTGGGCTTCCACGAGGCGCTCGCGGCCAAGCACCCGCAGATCCTGGCGAGCATCCGTGAGAAGAAGGCGATCGGTGACGACACCAAGGCCGACCTGATCAAGGCGATCGAGTCGTACAATGCCACGTTCGCGGCTGAGCATGCCGCGGTCGCGGTCTAGCTGAAGGGCAAGGAAGCCAAGTGGCCGGCGCTCGCGAGGTCAAACGACGGATCAAGTCCGTCGAGAACACCAAGCAGATCACGCGCACCATGGAGCTCGTCGCGACGTCGAAGCTCAAACGCGCGACGGACAGGGTGTACGCGGCGCGCCCGTACGCTCAGGGTCTCGCGGAGATCGTGCAGGGACTGTATTCGCCGTCGCTGGCGGAGAAGTACCCGATCCTGCGGCGACCCGAGAAGGTGAAGCGTGCGGCCGTACTGCTGCTCACGGCGAATCGTGGGCTCGCGGGTGGCTTCAACGCCAACCTGATCAAGAAGGCGCGCAACCTGCTCGAAGAGTTGCGCGCCAAGGGCATCCAGACCGAGCTGCACATCGCCGGCAAGAAGGGCATCGCCTACTTCAAGTTCCGCGGCGAGCCGATGATGACGCAACGCACGGATATCTCCGACCGACCGACGGTCGAAGACGCCGAGTCGATCATCGCTCCGATCCGCGCGCGGTTCGAGGCGAAGGAGGTCGACGCGGTCTACTTGGTCAGCTCCCAGTTCCGGTCCGCGATGTCGACGCCTCCGCACACGCGCGATCTGCTGCCGATCAAGTCGGAGAAGGGCGCGTCGTCGGCGGACGTCTACATCCTGTCGCCCTCAGGGGACATGATCCTCGAGCGGATCTTGCCCGCCTACGTGCGGAACGCCGTCTACACCGCGCTGGTCGAGAACACGGCCGCAGAGCAGGGCTCACGCCGCACTGCCATGAAGAATGCCACTGACAACGCGGGCGACGTGCTCGAGCACCTCACCCGCACGTACAACCGGGCCCGTCAGGGCCAGATCACGCAGGAGATCGCCGAGATCGTCGGCGGCTCCGCTGCCCTCGAGTAAGCCCGAGATACAGGGATAGAGACAAATGGCTGAGAAGACAGGAAGCGTCGTACAGGTCATCGGACCGGTGCTCGACGTGCAGTTCGCCGCCGAGGAACTTCCCGAGATCTACAACGCGCTGAGGCTCGAGACGACGAACGAGGCCGGCCAGAAGATCTCCGTCGTCTGCGAAGTCCAGCAGCACATCGGCCGTGGCCAGGTGCGCGCGGTGTCGATGTCCTCGACCGACGGCGTCACGCGCGGCATGAAGGTCGTCGACACGGGGTCCGCGATCACCGTGCCGGTGGGCGAGCCTTCGCTCGGGCGCATCCTGAACGTGCTCGGCGAGCCCGTGGACGAAATGGGTCCGGTGGGGGGCGAAGGCGTGAAGGTCGAGCGCTGGCCGATCCATCGTCTCGCGCCGCGCTTCGACCAGCTCGCGCCCAAGACCGAGATCTTCGAGACCGGCATCAAGGTCGTCGACCTGCTCGCGCCCTACGTGAAGGGCGGCAAGACCGGCCTGTTCGGCGGCGCCGGCGTGGGCAAGACCGTCATCATCATGGAGTTGATCAACAACATCGCCACCGAGCACGGCGGTCGCTCCGTGTTCTGCGGCGTGGGCGAGCGTACGCGCGAAGGCAACGACCTCTGGCTGGAGATGAAGGAGTCGGGCGTGCTCGCCTCGACCTCGCTCGTCTACGGTCAGATGAATGAGCCGCCCGGTGCGCGTCTGCGCGTGGGCCTCTCGGGCCTCACCATGGCCGAGTACTTCCGTGACGTCGAAGGGCAGGACGTGCTCCTGTTCATCGACAACATCTTCCGCTTCACGCAGGCGGGCTCCGAGGTATCTGCGCTCCTCGGCCGCATGCCGAGCGCCGTGGGATACCAACCGACCCTGGGCACCGAGATGGGTGAGCTCCAGGAGCGCATCACGTCGACCTCGAAGGGCTCCATCACGTCGGTGCAGGCGATCTACGTGCCGGCCGACGATCTCACGGACCCCGCGCCGGCGACCGCGTTCACCCACCTCGACGCGCAGACCGTGCTCTCTCGTAACATCGCCGCACAGGGCATCTATCCTGCGGTGGACCCGCTCGACTCGTCGTCCCGTATCATGGATCCGCAGTTCGTGGGTGAGCGGCACTACAAGGTCGCCACGACCGTCCAGACCATCCTGCAGCGTTACAAGGACCTGCAGGACATCATCGCGATCCTGGGCATGGACGAGCTGACCGAGGAAGACAAGATCATCGTGGGCCGCGCCCGCCGTATCGCGCGCTTCCTGTCGCAGCCGTTCGCAGTCGCCGAGACGTTCACGGGCATCAAGGGGCAGTACGTGAAGCTCGAGAACACCATCGAGTCGTTCGAGCGCGTCGCGGCCGGCGAGTTCGACCACCTGCCCGAGCAGGCGTTCTACATGCAGGGCGGCATCGAGGGCGTCATCGCCGAGGGCGAGCGCCTGGCCAAGGGCGGCTGACGGTGGCTGGCCCGCTCAAGGTTCGCGTCGTCTCGCCCGACAAGATCGTCTTCGAGGGTGAGGCCTCCGCGGTCGTGGCACCCGCGTGGGACGGCCAGGTCGGCGTTCTGCCCGGGCATGCGCCGATGTTGGCGCTGCTCGGCGCGGGGGAGCTCAGCATCGACCGTGTGGGTGGCGGCAGCGACGAGTTCCAGGTGGCGGGAGGCGTGCTCAAGGTCGAGCGCGATCAGGTGACGCTGCTGACCGAATACGCCGGCAAGGAGCCGCCCGCGGTGGTGCCCACATCCGCCGTCGTCTTCACCGAGGATGCCGAGGGCTAGTCTCAGCCTGCCGCACGGTTTGCGCCTAGATCTACACATCCATAGCACGGCCTCGGACGGCTCCTGGTCGCCCGAGGCCGTCGTGCGTGGGGCCGCCAAGGGTGGGCTCGACGTGATCGCGCTCAGCGACCACGACAACCTGTCGGGGTTCCGGACCGCCGAGGCGACGGGTCGTGATGTGGATGTCCAGGTCGTGCCCGCTCTCGAGGTCAGCTCCACGTGGCGCACCCGTGACATCCACGTGCTCGGCTATTTCGTGGACCCGGACGCGCGCGCTCTCGCAGACCACGCCACGCGCGCCGGTCGACGTCGCCACGAGCGCATGAGCCAGATGCTCGAACGCCTACGCGCGCGCGGGATCGACGTCTCGATGGCTGCGGTCGAGGAGGCCGCAGGGCCTGCACGGAACGTCGTGGGCCGCCCCCACCTGGCGCGCGTGCTCGTGGCCGCCGGTCACGCCTCCTCGGTCCCCGACGCATTCGACCGACTCATCGGCGACCAACACGATGCGTTCGTGCCGACCGCGCTGCTGGAGCCGACCGGCGCCGTCGAGTTGATCCTGGCAGCCGGCGGTGTGCCCGTATGGGCGCACCCCCCGGGGGACCTGGTAGAAACGCTCGTACCGGTGCTGGTGCGCGCCGGCCTCAGGGGCCTCGAGGTATACCGCCCGCGCAACCAGCGCACCGACATCGTGCGCTACGAGGGGATCTGCCGCACGAGCGGCCTGGTCATGTCGGGTGGCTCGGATTGGCACACGCCCGACGGCGGCGCGACGCTGGGTGACTTTTTCGTCACCGGGGATGAGGTCGAGGGGCTACTGGCCGCGGGGGGGATGTAGGGGAATCGGTCAGCGCCGGAGCTCCGCGGCAAGCTCCTCGTAAAGCCCCGACAAGCTGCGCGCCATGAAGCCCCCTGACCGGTAGTGCGTCCAGGTCAGATCCTCGGATACGATGCGCGCCCCGACGTGCCGACGGAGCGCTCCGCCGCGGATCATCTCCCTGACGCGCGTCCGCACGGTCTCCATCTGATCTCGGAACGCGACAACGTCACTTCGGTCCATCGCAGGTCCGTGGCCTGGGATCACGACGTCGAAGTCGAGCTCCAGGAGACGGTCCAGTGTGGCCACCCAAGCGGCACTCGAGCCGCCGTGCTCGTAGTCGATGAAGGGGGCGACCTCGTGGAGGAGGTCGCCCACATGAACGACACGCAGGTCCGGAAAGTACGCGACGACGTCCCCGCCGGTGTGCCCAGCTCCGAGGTGGACCGCGCGGACCTCGGCGTCACCCATCTGGAAGCTCCGCTCGTCTGTGAAGACCGAGCGGGGCGGCGCCGGCAGACCGCGGCGCACCATGAGGTCGAGCGTGGAGGCATGGGCCGTCGTCTCCACCTCGTCGGACACCTGGGGGTTCCCACCCGTATGATCGGGGTGCAGGTGGGTGTTGATCACATAGCGGATGCGCTGGGACGTGACGGACGCGACGAGACGCTCCACTTCCTCGAAGCGATCCGGAGAACCGGTGTCGACCAGGACCACGCCCTCGTCCGTGACCCGGACCACGATGTTCCCGCCGATGCCGCTGATGACGTGCAGGCCGTCACGCACCTGTTCGATGGTCGCGGTCGCTTGGGCCTGAAGGGGCGTCGCGGAGAGTAGCGCGACCAGCGCTGCCGGCAACACCTGGTAGGAGAACATGCGTGGGCGGATGGGTGGGGGCGTTTTGGGCATGGCTCGTCGCAGTGGCTCGTTCGGCAACGTACTCAGTACATCCCATAACGAATACGGTGCCGGCGTTCCCTGGGTAGTCCGGAAAGACCTTCTGGAGGGCGAGACCCTAATACCTAACCGGCCGCGGAGGACCGTCTATCTCTGTCCCCCCAAAGGGAGCCAACGCGCCCTTGCGGCGAAGTCCGGTTGGCCGTCTCTTGGCCGACCCCCCCAAGGTGACCGCGGCCCCTTGGTTCCGCAGGATAGTCCGGACTGCGGAGCTCAGGACACCGCCCAGGAAATGCATGCAGGGTCAACCGCGATTCCGACTTCTGTTGGTTGGAGCCGTTCTCCTCACGCTGAGCTGCGAGGCCGGTGGCACGACTGCCCCGGGGGATGCGAGTCCAACCATCGCGCTGACGCCTGCTAGCGTCTCTTTCACCTCTGCGCAGGGCGGCGCGAACCCATCGAGCCAGGTGGTGAACGTCACGAACAGTGGCGGTGGCACGCTGAGCGGTCTCGCGGTGGGTACGATCATGTACGGGAGCGGGTCGGGATGGCTGCAGGCGACGCTGAGCGGGACGACGGCGCCGGCGACGCTGACGGTGCAGCCGACGACGGGTAGCCTCGCGGCGGGCACGTACACGGCGACGGTCCCGATCACGTCGGGCGTGGCGACGAACAGCCCGCAGACCGTGACGGTCACGTTTACGGTTGCAGCTCCGTCACCGGCGATCAGCCTGTCGGCGTCGGCGCTGACCTACGGGGCGACGCTGGGCGGCGCGAACCCTGCGAGTCAGGTCGTGAACGTCACGAGCAGTGGCGGTGGCACGCTGAGCGGTCTCGCGGTGGGCACGATCACATACGGGAGTGGGTCGGGGTGGCTGCAGGCGACGCTGAGCGGTACGACGGCACCCGCGACGCTGACCGTGCAACCGACGACAGGTAGCCTCTCGGTGGGCACGTACACGGCGACGGTCCCGATCACGTCGGGCGTGGCGACGAACAGCCCGCAGACCGTGACGGTCACGTTCACGGTGGCGTCTCCGTCGCCGGCGATCGGACTGTCGGCGTCGGCGCTGATCTATGGAGCGACGCAGGGCGGCGCGAACCCATCGAGCCAGGTGGTGAACGTCACGAACAGTGGCGGTGGCACGCTGAGCGGTCTCGCGGTGGGCACGATCACATACGGGAGTGGGTCGGGGTGGCTGCAGGCTACGCTGAGCGGTACGACGGCACCCGCGACGCTGACCGTGCAACCGACGACAGGCAGCCTCTCGGTGGGCACGTACACGGCGACGGTCCCGATCACGTCGGGCGTGGCGACGAACAGTCCGCGGACCGTGACGGTCACGTTCACGGTGGCGTCTCCGTCACCGGTGATCGGCCTGTCGGCGACGGCATTGACGTATGGAGCGACGCAGGGCGGCGCGAACCCTGCGAGCCAGGTGGTGAACGTCTCGAACTCAGGTGGCGGTACCCTGAGCGGTCTCGCGGTCGGCACGATCACGTATGGGAGCGGGTCGGGGTGGCTGCAGGCGACGCTGAGCGGTACGACGGTACCGGCAACGCTGACGGTGCAACCGACGACCGGCAGCCTCGCGGCGGGCACGTACACGGCGACGGTGCCGATCACGTCGGGCGTGGCGACGAACAGTCCGCGGACCGTGACGGTCACGTTCACGGTGGCGTCTCCGTCACCGGTGATCGGCCTGTCGGCGACGGCACTGACGTATGGAGCGACGCAGGGCGGCGCGAACCCTGCGAGTCAGGTCGTGACCGTCACGAACAGTGGCGGCGGTACGCTCAGCGGCCTCGCGGTCGGTACGATCACGTACGGGAGCGGGTCGGGGTGGCTGCAGGTGACGCTCAGTGGGACGACCGCGCCGGCGACACTGACTGTTCAGCCGACGACGGGCAGCCTAGCGGCGGGCACCTACACGGCGACGGTACCGATCACGTCCGGGGTGGCGACGAACAGTCCGCAGACCGTGACGGTCACGTTCACGGTGGCGTCTCCGTCACCGACGATCGCTCTGTCGGCGTCGGCGCTGACGTACGGTGGGACTCAGGGCGGGGCGAACCCATCGAGTCAGGTAGTGAACGTCACGAACTCAGGTGGCGGTACGCTGAGCGGCCTGGCGGTCGGAACGATCACGTATGGGAGCGGGTCGGGCTGGTTGCAGGTGACGCTGAGCGGTACGACGGGACCGGCAACGCTGACTGTGCAGCCGACGACGGGCAGCCTGGCGGCGGGCACGTACACAGCGACCATACCGATCACGTCGGGGGTGGCGACGAATAGCCCGCAGGCTGTGACGGTCACGTTCACGGTGGCGTCTCCGTCACCTGCGATCAGCCTGTCGGCGTCGGCGCTGACGTACGGAGCGACGCAAGGCGGCTCGAACCCATCGAGCCAGGTGGTGAACGTCACGAACTCAGGTGGCGGCACGCTGAGCGGTCTGGCGGTGGGCACGATCACGTACGGGAGCGGGTCGGGGTGGCTGCAGGCGACGCTGAGCGGTACGACGGCGCCCGCGACGCTGACGGTGCAGCCAACGACGGGGAGCCTGGCCGCGGGCACGTATACGGCCACGGTACCGATTACGTCAGGTGTGGCGACGAACAGTCCGCGGACCGTGACGGTCACGTTCACGGTGGGGTCTCCGTCACCCATGATCAGCCTGTCGGCGTCCGCGCTGACGTATGGGGCGACGCAAGGCGGCGCGAACCCAACGAGTCAGGTGGTGAACGTCACGAACAGTGGCGGCGGCACGCTGAGCGGTCTCGCGGTCGGCACGATCACCTACGGGAGCGGGTCGGGGTGGTTGCAGGCGACGCTAAGCGGTACGACGGCGCCGGCGACGCTGACGGTGCAGCCGACGACGGGGAGCCTCGCGGCGGGGACGTACACGGCGACGGTACCGATCACGTCGGGCGTGGCGACGAACAGTC
>JBEBGN010000080.1:0-13597 GCA_040081395.1 Longimicrobiales bacterium | reverse complement strand
CGGTGGCGACCCACCGCATCGATCTCGTCCACGAAGATGATGCAGGGTGCGTGCGCCTTCCCCTGCTCGAACAGGTCACGCACGCGCGAGGCGCCGACGCCGACGAACATCTCCACGAAGTCGGAGCCCGACATCTGAAAGAAGGGGCGCCCGGCCTCGCCGGCCACAGCGCGCGCGAGGAGGGTCTTTCCGGTGCCGGGAGGGCCCACCAACAGCACGCCCTTGGGGAGCCTACCGCCCAGTCGGGAGAACTTGCCCGGGTCTTTGAGGAACTCGATGATCTCCTGGAGCTCCTCCTTGGCCTCGTCGGCGCCCGCGACATCGGCGAAGGTGACCTTGGGCGTGTCGGGAGAGATGAGCTTGGCCTTCGACCGTCCGAACTGGAACGCCTTGTTTCCGCCCCCCTGCATGGTGCGGAAGATCCAGATCCAGAACGCGATGAAGAGGAGCCAGGGCAGCAGAGTGATCAGGACCGTGCCGAATCCCCGCTGTGCTGCCTCGGCCGAGACGACGACCCCGTGGGACTCGAGGTCGTCCAGCAACACCCGGTCGGGATCGGCGGGAAGGCGGGTATGGAAGCGGGTGTAGTCCTGACCGTCCACTTGGACCGTCTGGCGGAACTCGCCTTCGATCAGCCGCTCGCGGAAGATCACCCTGTCGATCCGATCCGACGCTAGGTGCCCCTCGAATTCCGTGAAGCCGAGCTCGACGATGGGCTGGCTCTGCGTCCCCACCAGGCGAATGGCAAGGAGCAACAGGAGCGCCATCATCATCAAGAATGCGGCGTTCTTGGATACTCGACCCAGGCGATTGGGGTCGTCGGGTCGGTTGGAGTCGGGCTCAGGCATGTGGGCAGCTCTCGGAACGGCTCACTTGGCGGTCCTACTCAGCCAACTGAAGGCTCGCGACATAGGGCAGATGGCGGAAGTCTTCCGCGTGGTCGAGTCCGTACCCCACGAGGAACTCGTTGGGTGCATCGAAGCCCACCCAACGGGGCTTCAGGTCGTCGGGATCGAGGCGTTTGTGCAGCAGTGCGCACACGTCGAGGCTCGCCGGGGCGCGTGCCTGTAAGCGTGGTAGCAAGGCCCGCAGGGTGGTCCCGCTGTCGATGATGTCCTCGACCACGAGCACGGCCCTGCCCTCCAGTGACGAGGCCGGATCGTAGAGGAGTCGGACGTCCCCCGACGACTTTGTGCCCGTCCCATAGCTCGCAGCCACGAGGAAGTCGACATGGAGCGGGACGTCGATCTCCCGCACCAAGTCGGCCAGGAAGACGAACGACCCCTTCAGGAGCCCGATCACCAGGAGGCGGTCCTCGGCGCCATAGGCCCGTGAGATCTCCGTACCGAGTTCACGCACCCGCGCGCTGACCTCCTCGGCCGTGAACACGACCCGCCGGACGGTCCGGCTCCCGAGGCGACCCGCGGGCGCGCCGGTCGGGCTCATCCGACAACGATGGTCAGGGACCCACCGGCGGCGGTCGCGTGGGCAGCGTGCGCGACACCCGGAATCCAGAGAACCTCGCCCGCCGCATCGACCACCAAGGGCAGCCGATCCCGCTGGGCGACCGGGATCCTGTGCTCGAGGAGCAGCTTCTTCACCTTCTTGGTGACGTGGTCGGGCCCGCGGGCGAGTCGAATCCGGTCGCCGGCTTCCCGCGCGCGGACCCGGAGCGGGAAGCGGAGCCGCTCGGCGTCGAAGGCGGCGGTCAGGTGACCCCGGGGCTCGACCACCGCCCCCCAAGTCACGTGTACGTCGCGCCCCGCCAGGAACGCCTCCCCGAAACCCGGCCCCCGATCGGGGATGGAGAGGGGCCGGTCGCGCGCAGCCGGGACCGGCGCCGAGATCGCGAGTCGATCGAGGTCCCTTCGCAGCGTGAGGCCCCGGCCGAGGTCGATCGACTGCCCGCTTCCGCCGACGGCGACGAAGCCGACGGCACGCCGGGTCGCCGATTCGTCGAGCGAACCGCCCATCCTCGCCACCAACGCGCGGAGCACGCGCGCGCGTACGGGTGGCTCGAGGGTCAGCAAGGCCGCGCGGTTCGCGGTCAGCGCGCCCCCTTCCTCCTCGAGATGGAGCGGCGCCAGCAGGAAAGGAAGCACGCTCCTCCAGGCCGACTCGTCTTCGCGCGCCAGGTCCGCCAGGCGCACAAGCGCCCTACGCGCGCCTGGCGCCACCAGTCGCTCGATGTCCGGGATGACACGGTGACGCAGCGCGTTTCGCGCGTACGCCATGCTCGCGTTCGTGTCGTCGACTCGCCAGGACAGTCGGTGCGCCTGCGCGTAGGCCTCGAGCTCCTCACGCCAGATGCCGAGCAGGGGTCTGAGCAGGAAGTCGCGCCGCACGGCCATGCCAGCCAGACCCGCTCGTCCCGCGCCGCGCAGCGCCCTGAAGAGCACCGTCTCGGCTTGGTCGTCGGCGTGGTGCGCCGTGAGCACGAGGCTGGCACCCAGCTCGCGCCTCACCTCGTCCAAGAAGCCGTAGCGCGCCTCACGTGCCTCGGCCTCGGTGGACGGGGGGTGCAGCGCGCGCCCCACACGGACCTCGAGTCCCCAGGACCTGGCGAGCCCTTCCACCCAGTGACCGTCCTCGACGCTCTCGGGGCGCATGGCGTGGTCGAAGTGTGCGACCACCAGCTTCGAGCGGGCTTCGACACCGAACCGCAGCAGGTGTAGGAGCACGACCGAATCCAGCCCGCCGGAAACTGCGACCACCCAGCGTCCGTCCGCCGCAGAGCCCGCGCCAGCGAGCGACGCTCCGAAGCGCGCCTCCAGCGAGCGCGGGGTCATGCCGCGACGCCCGAGGCCCGGGCTCCCGGTGGGACCGGGCGCCCCACGAGCTCGGTCAGGACCGGCGACAGCACGTCCGGCCGGTCGGTCTGGATCCCGTCGACCCCCCACGAGATCAACCGACGCATATCCTCCACCCGATCCACGGTCCAGACCTGCACGGGCAGGTTGAGTCGGTGCGCGTCCCGCACGAAGCGCGGGGTGACTACCCGGAGACCCTTCCACTGCTCGGGTACCTGCAGGATATCAGCCTTGGGAGTGTAGGGGCTCCCGCCCGGAAGTCGGTGCAGCATCCAGAAGACCAGGCCCTGCTCGAGGCTCGCGCCCCAGGGCCCACCGTGCGCCCGGGCCCCGCGCCGAGACGACTCCCGCTCGGCCGCGACGAGCACACGCTGCTCCGCGCCCAACCTCGAGACCAAAGCGACGAGCGGGGCGGCTACCCCGGGCTCCTTACACTCCACGTTGATCCATACATCCGGGCACCCCACCAGGACCTCCTCGAGCGTGGGGACCACCACGCCACGGCCGCGGAACGGGTACTGCCCGGACGCGTCCCGAAAGCGGTACCCAGCGTCGAGCGCACGGAGCTCGGCCAGCGTGTGGTTCGCGACCAGGCCCGTCCCGTTGGTGGTGCGGTCGACCGTGGCGTCGTGAATGACTACGACATGGCCATCCCGGGTGAGACGGGCGTCCATTTCCAACATGTCCGCCCACCACGTCTCGGTCGCGGACCGGAAGGCCGCCATGGTGTTCTCCGGAGAGAGACCGGAGCCGCCCCGGTGTGCCACGAGCATCGGCGCCCCAGCCACGTAGGGCTGCCCTGGACGCGGGCGCAACCAAGGACTCATCCCGCGGCTTCGATGCGCTCCAAGTCCTTGGCGCCGACGCCGTGGAACTGATAGAGGACGAGGTCCACGAGTTGGCTCGCCAAATCGAGCTCCTCGCGCACGGCGTCCACCTCGTCCTTGGGAGCGGTCGACAAGCCATCTTCGAGCTCGACCACCCGTCGAGCCAGGAACCCCAAAACATCTTCAACGACCTGGGGGCGGGGGCTGGCCGGGGCCTTCGAGTCGGGCATTACCTCGCTGAGGAGGAGCCCGCGGATGAACGCGAGGAATCCAGGAAAAGCGAGTTGGACGATCGCCCCCTGCTCCAACGCCTCCTCATCCGTGATGCGCTCCCACTCGAGGTCGTTCCAATAGAGGTTCTGCGCTTCCTCGACGAGGTAGTCGCGCGCCTCCGTGGAAAGAGGCTCCCCAGGGGCGGGGCGCGGGGCCTTGAGGCTCCGCCCGAGGATGCGCTCGAGGCGCTCCCGGCGGGCGTCGAGGAGTGTGCGGGCACGGTCGCTCATCCGCCCAAGATAGGGAGGCCGGACCAGCCTGGGAATCGCCTGGAGCGACGGGTTGAACGAGTGGCCGCACGGTCCCTTGCAGGGGTGCGGCCTGCATAGTTATGATCGCCATGCCGCCAGCGGTTCCCCGCCTCCTCACATTGCTGAGGAAGAGCCGCAGGAGGCCGAGTGAGAATCCGAGGTCCGGGTAATCAAACGAGTCCCGTGCATTTTTATTCTGCCACGGTCTTCGTCGGATCCTGCATTGGGCGGGGGCGACGCGCGCCAGCGCGTCGGCGCGGCATACCACCCAGGCCGGTACGATCGAGGGCCTATCTCAAAGGGTGTGCGTAGATGCCGACATCCAGGGCCGGAACCGACGCTCCGACACCGCCCCTCTACAACCCGGCGAACGAGCACGACGGGTGCGGAACGGGCTTCATCGCCGATATAGCGGGCAGAGCCAGCCACCGAGTGGTCCAGATGGCCGTCGAAGCCTGCGTGCGCGTCACGCATCGCGGGGCGGTCTCGGCGGACGCGAAGTCCGGCGATGGCGCGGGGGTCACGATCCAGCTCCCTCGCGAGCTGCTGGCCGCAGATGCCGCGGCCCTGGGTCTCCCGGCGAGCGAACTGCACCGCCTCGCCGTGGCCATGGTGTTCCTCCCTCCCGAGCCGTCGCACCTGCGGCCGGCGCGCTTGCTGCTCGAGGATGCTGCGACCCGCAGCAAGCTCGAGGTGCTCGGGTGGCGTGAGGTCCCCGTCGATCCGTCGATGCTCGGGGGGCTGGCGAAGGACACGCTCCCCTGCATCGAGCAGCTGCTGATCGCGCGACCCAAGGACGTCTCGCTCCTCGAGTTCGAGAGAGCATTGTACCTGGCGCGCAAACGGGCAGAAGCGGCCTACCGCGAGCAGGAGCTGGACGCCTACATCGTGTCCATGTCGTCACGCACGGTCGTCTACAAGGGACTCATGGTCGCGCCGCAGCTCGAGGCGTTCTTCCCCGACCTCGCGGACGAGCGCACGGTGAGCAGCCTGGCGCTCTTCCACCAGCGCTTCGCCACCAACACGATGCCGAACTGGAAGCTGGCGCAGCCCTTCCGCATGCTCGGCCACAACGGCGAGATCAACACGCTGGTCGGCAACCGGAACTGGATGAAGGCCCGCGAGCAGGAGCTGACTTCGCCGGTTTGGGGGGACGAGCTCCCCGAGTTGCTACCCGTAGTCTGGCCCGAGGGCTCCGACAGCGCCTCACTCGACGAAGTGCTCGAGCTGCTCGTGCACTCCGGTCGCGACGTGCTGCACGCCATCCGCATGCTCGTGCCCGAGGCGTGGGAGAACGATCCGGACATGGATCCGCAGCTGCGCGCGTTCTACGAGTACCACGCGTGCCTCATGGAGCCCTGGGACGGCCCGGGCAACCTGGCGATCACCGACGGTGTCGTGGCGGCAGCCGCCATGGACCGCAACGGCCTCCGCCCGGCGCGCTACAAGGTCACGCGGGACGGCCTGGTGGTGTGCGGCAGCGAGGTCGGCATCATCGACATGAAGCTCTCCGATGTGGTCGAAGCGGGGCGCGTCGGCCCGGGCGAGATGATCGCCGTGGACACGGAGCGGCGTCAGTTCCTTCGCAACGAGGAGATCAAGCGGCGGCTCTCGCGCGCGCGGCCCTACACGCAGTGGGTCGAGAGCAATGTCAGGCGGGTGGAGGTGCACTCCGGTGCGGGGCGCCCTTCCACGATCGGCGAGGAGCTGTCGACGCTCCAGGTGCTGCACGGGTACACGCGCGAGGAGCTGAAGCTGGTCCTCACGCCCATGGCCGAGGAGGGCAAGGAGCCCACCGGATCGATGGGGGACGACTCACCCCCGTCCGTGCTCACCGAGCATCAGCGGCTGCTCTACACCTACTTCCGCCAGCGCTTCGCGCAGGTGACCAACCCTGCGATCGATTCGATCCGCGAGCGGATCGTGATGTCGCTGGACATGTACATCGGCCTCAGCCACTGCATCTTGGAGGAGCGCCCCGAGGCCGCACAGCTCCTGCACCTGCGCACCCCGCTCCTCTCCGACGAGACCTGGGAGGCGATGAAGCGGTCCGGGGGGGACGACCTCACGTTCGCGACACTGTCCGCCACGTTCCCCGCGGACTCGGGTCCGGAGGGCATGATGGATGCGCTCGACGACCTCTGTCGCGCCGCGATCGCGGCCGTGGAGCACGGTCACTGCGCTCTGATCATCAGCGACCGCGTCGTTGGCACTGATCAGGCTCCGATTCCGATGCTGCTCGCCGTGGCCACGGTGCACCACCACCTCATTCGCACGGGCCGCAGGATGGGCGCGAGCATCCTCGCGGAAGCGGGGGACGCCCGCGACGTGCACCACTTCGCCGCGCTGATCGGTTTCGGCGCTTCGGCGATCAATCCGTACCTCGCGCTCGCCTCCGTGCGCGCGCTGGCCATGGACGGCGAGCTCGGCGAGGTGGACGCCGACAAGGCAGTGCGCAACTTCCTGAAGGCGTCCGAGGCCGGGCTGCTCAAGATCCTCTCGAAGATGGGGATCTCCACGGTCTCGTCGTATCACTGCTCGCAGATCTTCGAGGCGCTGGGCCTCTCCGAAGAGGTCATCGAATACGCATTCACGGGCACGACCTCCCGGATCGGCGGCATCGGCTTCGCGGATATCGCCAAGGACATCGTCGAGCGCCATCAACGCGCGTTCGGCGGTGGCGACATGGAAGCGGGTGGCTGGCACAAGTACCGGAAGGGCTCCGAGTACCACGCCAACGAGCCGCCGGTGTGGCGCGCGCTGCACGCAGTGGTCGAGGGGGGCGGCGACGCGGCCTACAAGGCCTACACGGACCTCGTGTACAACCGGCCGCCAACCGCGCTCCGCGACCTGCTCCGCTACAGCTCCGATCGGAAGGCGATCGATCTCGGTCGCGTCGAGCCGGCCACCAAGATCCTGTCGCGCTTCCAGACGGGCGCCATGTCGCTCGGAGCGCTCAGCCGCGAGACACACGAGGACATCGCGCGGGCGATGAACCGGATCGGCGGGCGAGCCAACACGGGTGAGGGGGGCGAGGATCCTCGGCGCTACTCGTACGACGGTGACCTGCGCGACGCGAACTCGGTCATCAAGCAGGTGGCGTCGGGACGCTTCGGCGTCACGCCGGCCTACCTCGCCGGCTCAGAAGTCTTGGAGATCAAGATCTCGCAGGGCTCGAAGCCGGGAGAAGGCGGACAGCTGCCGGGGCACAAGGTGAGCCCCTACATCGCGGGTCTGCGGCACGTGCTGCCGGGGACGCCGCTCATCTCGCCCCCGCCCCACCACGACATCTACTCGATCGAGGACCTGGCTCAGCTCATCTACGATCTGAAGATGGCCAACCCAAGCGCGCGGGTGTGCGTGAAGCTGGTGGCCTCCGAGGGGGTCGGGACGATCGCGGCGGGTGTGGCGAAGGCGTACGCCGACAGCATCCAGATCAGCGGATGCGATGGGGGCACGGGTGCGTCTCCCCTCTCATCGGTGAAGTACGCCGGTGACCCGTGGGAGCTCGGGCTCGCCGAGACGCAGCAGACGCTCGTGCTCAACGGGCTACGCGGCCGCGTCGAAGTCATCACGGACGGCGGATTGCATGCGGGTCGTGACATCGTGACCGCCGCGATGCTCGGCGCCGATCGCTTCGGTTTCGGCACCACCGCGCTCATCGCGCTCGGGTGCAAGATGGCCCGTCAATGCCACCTCAACACCTGCCCCGTCGGCATCGCCACGCAGGCCGAGGAGCTGCGCAAGAAGTACTTCGGCACGCCCGAGATGCTCATCACGTTCCTCACGCACGTTGCCGAGGAGGTGCGCCAGATCCTGGCCGAGCTCGGCTACGAGCGGATCGAGGACATCATCGGGCGCGCGGACCTGCTCGAGCAGATCCCGGCGACGGGAAGTGAACGGTGGCGGGGTGTGGACCTGTCCAAGCTCATCGCGGCTCCGCAGGGTGCCCCGCTCCACAACGTCGACGCGCGCAACGACCGGCCGGACAAGGACAGCTCGCTCGACGATCGCATCATCCGCGAGCTCGGGGACGCGCTCGAGAAGGGCACACCGTTCAAGGGCTCGTACGAAATCGAGAACACCGACCGGACTGTCGGTGGCAGGATCTCGGTTCGTTGCTCGCGCACGCATGCCGACCTCGGGCTCCCTGCCGGTACGATCGACCTGAGCTTCGCGGGCTCCGCCGGACAGTCGTTCGGTGCTTGGCTCCTCGACGGCGTGCACCTCACGCTCGTCGGCGAGGCCAACGACTACGTCGGCAAGGGTATGCACGGAGGCGAGATCGTCATCCGCCCGCCCAAGGATGCGGGCTTCAGGGCTTCGGACTCGACCCTCGCCGGCAACACCGTGCTCTACGGTGCCACCGGCGGGAACCTCTTCCTGTCGGGGAGGGCCGGCGAACGGTTCGCCGTCCGCAACTCGGGAGCGGTGGCGGTGGTGGAAGGGGTCGGCGACCACGGCTGCGAGTACATGACCGCGGGTATGGTGGTCGTGCTCGGGCGCGCCGGACGCAACTTCGGCGCCGGCATGTCAGGTGGCATCGCGTTCGTGCTCGATCAGGACGGCACCTTCCCGAACCGCGTGAACCGCGAGTTGGTGCGCGTGGATCCGGTGACCGATCCCGCCGAGATCGAGGCGCTCAAGGAGCTCATCGCACGCCACCGCGAGCTCACCGACTCGGAGCGCGCCGGCGAGGTTCTCGAGGGATGGAGCACCCATCTTGGCAAGTTTTGGCGGGTGGCCCCCAAGACGGGACCGGGGGGCGTCGGCGCTACGACAGCGGACTCGGAGACGAAGAGCACCGCGGACACCGCAGCCGGATTGCCTCAGGGAATGAGCCCCCGAACGCGGACTGCGGACGCAACGAGTGACGGGCGCCTCGAGGCGCCGCCGCTCTAGCGTCGAGCGGGAGCCGAGGTCGACGGCCTGAGCGGAGTCTCGTACCCGTGAGGGCCTGGGTGGAGGAGCGGGTGCGCGGACGGATCTGGTGGGTCCGCGCGCCCGTCCTGCTCGTGCTCGCGTGGATCCTGCGCGGATACCTCGGTGACGCTCAGCACGCATCCATCTTCGATGGCGTGAACCTCGCATTCCACGAGATGGGGCACGCGGCGTTCTTCTGGCTCGGGGACCGCATCCTCACCACCGCGGGTGGGACGATCTTCCAAGTCGGCATCCCGATCGCGGCCGGAACCTACTTGCTTCACAAGCAGCGCGACCCGTTCGGCGCGGCGGTGTGCGTGTTCTGGCTCGGCACCGCACTCTTCGGCGCGGGCATCTACGCCGCGGATGCGCGCGCGCAGGTGCTGCCGCTGGTGTCGCCGTTCGGGCCCGTCGACTCCGACAGCCACGACTGGACCGTGATGCTCCTCAAGTACGGCATGCTCTCGCGCGACCAGGAGGTTGGTGCGGCGCTGCGATCGAGTGGGCTCGTCGCGATGGTGCTGTCGCTCGCGATCGGCGGGTGGGTGTTGCGGGTGATGGCCAAGGCTGCAACCAGCACGGCAAACGAAGAGCCCGGCCGCCGTTAGGCGGCCGGGCTCGGGTCCGACAGCGCGAAGAGCGGCGCCTCAGTTCGGGATGAAGATGGCGGTGATCCCGTTGTTGATGAGGGTGCACGCCGTGCCCGAACTCGCCCGCGCCACGAAATGGTACGTGTACGTCCCCGCCGCGGTGATGGGATCGACGAGGTTGGTATTCGCCGAATGGTATGCATACTGGGCGACACCGGTAGCTCCGAAGTCAGGTCGATTCAGATAGCCCGTCGTGGCAGGCGTCCCCGTCGCGGTCTTCGAGATGCCGTAGTAGATGTAGCTGCAGGTCGACGCGGACATCTCCGTGGTCCCCGCCGCCTGGACGACGACGTTCCCTGCACCGCCGACGGTGATCGCGACGCTCCCTAGGCTCGCGAAGGTTGTGGCGAGCGGCGCCGCAGACGAGCTACCAGGGTTGAAAGCAACCTTGGGCGCCACCGCCAGCTTGGCCGTCGTGACGGCTCCGTTGGCAAGGTCAGCGGTAGCGACGCCGCCATCGGCCAGCTTGACGGACGTCACCGCACCGTCCGCCAGCTTGGCCGTCGTCACCGACCCGTCAGCCGGAGCCCCGCCCTCGGTCCAGGTGAACGCGACATGGCTGGCATCGAGGCAGGCGGATGGCGCCCCCGAGACACCGACCATGTAGATCACCCCTACGGCGGGAACGCGGCAGGCGTTGAACGTGGTTTGCGCGGAGGCGGCGGGCGCGAACGCGGCGCCGAACAGCGCGGTCGCGGTGCCTACGAGTGCGCGGTATCCCATACGGTTCATGATGGCGATCATCCTGGAGATCTAGAGTGGCAGTTGGGATTGGGCGAAGACGAAGAAGACGTCGAGTATGCCGAGGAGCGTGCTGTCCGCTGCGACCCCTCCGGCACTCACGTTCGTGAGGCCCGTGAGGCAGTTGTCGAGCGCGACGATGTTCCCCGCGTTCAGGCGTGTCGCGCAGGTGGCGAGCCCGCCCACGATCTGACCGCGGGGCGTCGTGCCCAGAGCCTGGCGCAGTAGCACGCTCACCGTGTCGCTCAGCGTCGTGGTGATGAGGGGCAGAGGGGCGTTCACGACCACCATGGCCTGCTGTCCCTGCACACCGTCGACCACCGCCCGGATCGCAGTCGTGCCCGGGGCGACCGCGGTCATCAGACCCGCGACGGGAGCAACGGTCGCGGTGCCGATCGTCGTGGAGCTCCACGCGACTGGGAGCGTCGTGATAGCCGCACCGGCAGCGTCTTCGGCGTTCGCAACCATCTGCGCCGTGCTGCCGACCTGTACCACTGTGTCTTCGGGGGCCGAAAGGACTCGGACATCCACCGTTGCCACGTTGACGCACAACGGGTCAGCCGGGTTGATGCACTGCGGAGCGCCACCTTCCTTGCACGCGGTCAGTACGACCGGGACGCTGAGGCAGGCGAACGCGAGGGTTCGGGCTCTGGGCATGGCTCCACCGAGGAGAGATCGCTGGGGGTGAGTGCGGATCGAGGATCGACCCTCCCTCTTGTAATGATTTACGCTCCCCCCCGTCGTATGCAAGCGATGCGTGGCGAGCAGCATCGACAATGCGGGGGACGCCGCTGTAGTATTGGCCTTTCGGGCTATTTCGCATGCCCTTCGCAGAACAACTTCCAGGGGACGTGAGAACGATGTCCAGATCGAGCTGGCTTACCGGAGCCCTTCTCCTCTCGACGCTGCTACCGGCCGGTGCCTCGGCCCAGTCCGCACAGATGTTCTCCCTCCAGTTCTCGGGCCTCGGCATGTATCCGTTCGGCGGCTCGATGGACGCGGTCGACGTCGGCGCCGGATGGGAGGCGCAGCTGCGCTTGAACCCGAGCGCGTTCTCGATCGGAGCCGGAGTCGAGCAAACGTTCCACAAGCGGCTGACCGGTCAGGACATGATCCTGCTCGGGGGCTTCCTCGAGCCGCGGTACGTCATCGATGTCGGCAGCGACAACGCGGTGATGTACCTGTCGGGGCGGGCCGCGCTCTCGCAGGTCAAGATCAAGCAGGGTGGGCTGAGCGCGACGGGGACCGGCTATACGATCAATGGCGGCGGCGGCTTCCTCTTCCGGCTCACGGACCGGGTGAACCTCGATGCCGGAGCCACGCTCGGGTTCAAGGACCTCGGCGAAGCGACGATCGGCTCCTTCCTGATCGACTTCGGCACGGGCGCGAACGCTGTCGGCCGTTTGGGGCTCGCCATCGGTCTGGGCAGCTAAGGTCCCGCGTGCGGCCTGGTAGGCCGGCCCGTAGCCTATCGGCCTGTCTCCTGGGAGCGGCGCTTTGTGGCGCTCCCCAGGTCTCGGCCCAGACCGGTCGCATATGGATCGACGGGGGCGTATCCGCGGTCGTCCCGTTCGGAGAGGACTTCCAGAATCTCGATCCGGGCTATGGGTTGGAGGCCGGGTTGAGCGTGGGCGCGACCGACGCCTTCTCCATCGGCGCGGGCTACATCCGGACGCGGCGCAGCTACAGCAGCGGCGACGCCCTCGAGACGTCGGGGGCCTACGTCGAGCCGAGGGTCTCATTCCAGGTCGGACGGGGGGCCAGCTCCCTGTACCTGGCTGCGCGTGGATCCTACTCGCGGGTGCGGGTGGATCGACTCAACTCGCCGACGACTCCTGCGACCGGTCAGACCGTCGGGATCGGTGCCGGGGTAGTTCTCCGGCCCTCTCCGCGATTCGGCTTGGATCTCGGATTGCGCACAGCCCTGGAGTCCGATGGGACGGTAGGGTTGGTCAATGGACCGAAGGACGTCGGGAACGGATTCAACCTCGTCGGCCGAATCGGATTCTCCATCGCGGTGACGGACTGAGCCGTCTGAGCGCCCGCGAAGTCTAGCGGAGCGAGGCCGACGCCACCGCCCACTGCGCGCCTGTGCGCTGTAGCCGGGCGCCGAAGCTGAATTCCGAGCTGCGGTTTTGGCCAAAGCTCGTCCGATACCGCATGGTGACCTGGAAAGTCACCGCGGCCGCCTGGCCCTCGAGGGCCGGAGCCGACGCCTCACCGAGTGTGACCTGTAGATCCCGCGACCCCATGACGTCGAGGAGGTCGCCGCGATCACCCTCGGGGGCGTTCCCCCAGAGCCGAGTGACCGTATCGCGGTCGTTGCGGCCCAGGGCGGCCACGTAGGCCTCGATGGCCGCTCTCGCTTCGGCGGACGACGGGAGCGCCGGAGCCGTCGCGACCGGCGCGGGAGCAGGAGTGGGAGTGGCAGCGGGAGCGGGGGCAGCGACCGGCGCGGCCGCGACGGTGATACCGACTTGGTCGGAGACACCATCCGCGGTCGCGGTGATGCGAGTCGTACCCGCGCCCACCGGAGTCACGCGCCCACCGGCGTCCACCGACGCGACGCCGGAGTTTGCCGAACTCCAAGTCAGCGGACGCTGCATGGGCTGACGATTCGAGTCGAGCACCGAGGCGGTCAGGGTCCGGGCTGGATCCCCGACTTGCATGTTCAGGTCGGCACCCGCGATGTCCACGGCGGCAACCGCGGCGGCAACCGTGATGCGCACGCTGTCCCGCGCATTTCCTGCGCTCGCGACGATCCACGCCGCCCCGGCTCCGGCGGCGCGAAGTCCACCCTGCGGAGTAACGGCGACCGCCGCAGGATTGCTCGAACGCCATGTCAGCGTGTACGAGCCTGCCGCCATCGCGCCGCCACCCGATCCGAATACTTGGGCGGACGCCGAAGCCGTGCGCCCCTGCTGCATCGTCGCAGCGAGTTGCCCGATGTCCACGCGCGCCGGCGTTGGTGCGGCGGCCGCGGTGCTCGAGGTCGCTGCGGGGGGCGTCGAGGGGGGAGGACTCTGCGTGGACTGGGCCGGCGGCTGCGCGGGTGACTGTGCAGGTGCCGTGGCCGTCGTCTGGGTCGGGGACGCGGCCGTGGTAGTCGGACCCGTTCCGGC
>JBEBGN010000235.1:0-3714 GCA_040081395.1 Longimicrobiales bacterium | reverse complement strand
TCACGGGCGTGCTCGCCTGGCATGCGGGGGGCATGTGAAGCTTGCTTCGCGCGGCTTCGCCCCCTAGCGATAGGGCCTCCAGCACCTTACGCCGTACCCGCTCACCTCACCTCGCCGATGCCTAACCAGCCCACCAAAGTCCAGCGCTGGCTCGACCTCGTGGCGTATCTCTCGGGGCGGCGCTTCCCGGTCCCGGTCGAGGACGTGTGGGCGCACGTGCCCGCCTACGCCGCGGGGCTCACGGGCTCCGAGAAGGAGAAGGAGTCCGTTCGCCGCGCATTCGAGCGCGACAAGGACGAGCTGCGGGAGTTGGGGATCCCCATCGAGACGGTGACCTACTCGCTCAACTTCGGGCTGGAGGAGGCGCACGGGTACCGGCTGGCACGGAAGAACTTCCACCTTCCCTACATCCGTCTGGTGGCGGAGTCGCAGGTGGAGGCCGCCGCCGCGGGCTCCTCGAGGAACGACGAACCGAGGAGCGCAGGAGAGGTCTTCGAGGTGTCGGAGCGCGAGGCGGGGGCCGCGCTGCTCGGGCTCCAGGAGCTCGCCCGTGTGCCGGCGTTCCCGTTGGCCGAGCACGCTCGCGCCGCGTTCCGGAAGCTGTCCTTCGATCTCGATCCCGACGCGGTAGGGGAGCCGCCCGTCGTCTACGCGGTGGACCCGGAGGCCGCGGCCGCGCATGACGCGCTGCACGCGCTGTCGCAGGCTGTACGCGCGCGGAAGTCGATCCGGTTCCGCTACCGGGGCATGACGCGGGACACCGACGAGGAGCGCCACGCGTATCCGTACGGACTGCTCTTCCAGCACGGCCGCTGGTACCTGGTCGCGCACGACGTCGATCGCGACTCGGTGCGCATGTTCCGGCTCGGGCGACTGCGCGACCTGGTCGTGAACGGGAAGGCGCCGCGCACGCCCGACTTCGAGGTGCCTGCCGACTTCGACCTGTCGGCGCACGCCGGTCGCAAGGCGTGGGAGATGGGGGAGGCCGCCGAGCCGACCAGGGCGCTGGTGCGGTTCCGCTTTCCGCGCTCGCTCTGGGCGGAGCGGAATGGCCACGGGGAGTTGGTGACGCGAGAACCGGACGGCGCGCAGCTGAGGAGCTTCGCCGTGCGGCGCACGGATCCGTTCCTGCGTTGGGTGCTGTCGCTCGCGGGGGACGCGCGCGTGGAGGAGCCCGACACGCTGCGTGAAGCGTTCTGCGCGATGGCTGCGGCGGTGGCGACGCGCCACGGGGGCTCCGATGACTGACGGGCGCACGGCCGAGGCGCGCATCCGCAGGCTGCTGCACGTGCTCCCGGCGGCGAGTCACCCGCGAGGGGCGGCGCTCGCGGAGCTGGCGCGGGCGCTGCACACGACCGAAGAGCAGATCGTCGAGGACATCGAGGAGGTCACGGAGCGCGCCTACTACCACCCGGGTGGGTGGCCGGACGACGTGCAGATCCTCGTGCAGGCGGACCGTGTGCGTGTGCTCCACGCCGCGGGGCTCGACCGACCGGTGAAGCTCTCCGCGCTCGAGACGTTCTGCCTGGCGCTCGCGCTCCGGGGGACCGCGGCCTCCGCGGTGCTCGGGAGCGAACTCGAACGGCACGGGCTGCTCGAGCGGGCGGAGCAGCACCTGGTGGCCGGGTTCGACCGGGAGGGCGCGGGGGAGGTCGAGCTGGCGGCCCCGGAGCGCGGGCCCGACCCGGAGGGGATCCGCGAGCTGCTCATCAGCGCGGCGCGGGAGCGCCGGCCCTGCGCGCTCCACTACGTGAAGTCGGGCGCCTCGGACGGCTCGCTGCGGGTCGTGCACCCCTACGCGGTGGCCTACGCCGAGGGGCACTGGTACACGGTCGCGTGGTGCGCGGCCGAGCAGGGGGTCCGGGCGTTCCGGCTGGATCGCATTTTGGCTGCGGATGTGACCGACGGGGGGTTCGACGTTCCGGAATCGTTCCGCCTCGACGACTACGTGCGCGACGGGCGCGTGTACCGGTCCGAGGAGGACCGGCCGCTCCGCGTACGCTACTCGCCGCGCGTGGCGCGCTGGATCCGCGAGCACGCCGAGTGGCGCCAGGGTGTGCTCGAAGAGGCCGAAGACGGGAGCGTGGTGTGGAGCCACCGCGCGGCGGATCCCTGGTGGGCGGTGGCGCAGGCGCTCACCTACGGGGCGGAGGCGGAGATCCTCGAGCCCGACGACGTGCGCGGCCTGGTACGGCGGGTCGCGGAAGGGCTGGCGGAGGCCCGTCCGGCCTAGCTCGAGCGGGACTGTCACACCCCCCCGGCAGCTTTCCTCCCCACGCTCATCCGGGAGGTTCGCGCCGCATGAAGACCAGCATCCTGATCGACCACGAGCCCGTCGCCGATGGAGGGTTCCTCGTCCGCGCGCTGCTTCGCATCCAGAGCGACCCGCCCGCAGACGACGCGCGCATCCCCCTCAACCTGTCCCTGGTGATCGACCGCTCGACCTCCATGGAGGGTCCCCCGCTCGCGGCCGCTCGTGATGCCGTGTGCGCCTTGGTGCGCAGGCTTCGCGCCGAGGACGTGGTGAGCGTAGTCGCGTACCACCACGAGGTGGTGGTGGTCGCCCCGCCCGCCATGGGGGCCGACCAGGAAGATCTCCCGAACTACGTCGCTGCGATCCGGAGCGGAGGTCAGACGAACCTGAGCGGGGGATGGCTACGGGCGCGCGACCTCGTGGGGGAGGGTCACCGCCCGGACGGGGTGAACCGCATCCTGCTCCTGACCGATGGGCTCGCCAACGTAGGCATCACCGACACGGAGTCGCTGGTCGGACTCTGCCGGCAGGCGCGACTCGCCGGCATCACCACGACCACCATCGGGTTCGGACCCCAGTACGACGAGGATCTGCTACGCGCGATGGCCGACGCGGGGGGCGGGGGCACGCACTACATAGGAAGCGTCGACCAGATGGCCCCCGTGTTCGAGCGGGAGCTGGACGGACTCTCGTCGATGTGCGCGCAGAACGTGCGCGTCGCCATCCGGCCCGGCGCCGATGCGGACTCCATGCAGGTCGCGCACGAGTACCCGAGCCGGGGGGAGGGGCGCGTGCTCACGCTGGAGATCGGGGATGTCTATGCATCGAGTGCATGCTCAAGCCCACGGAGCCCGCCGGTCGCACCGCGGATGTGGCCGAGGTCACCATCACCGCCCACGTGCTCACCGAGGGGGGCGGGGTGGAGCTCCACACCATCACCCTGCCGATCACGCTGGTGCCGGAGGCCGGAGGGAGGGTCGAGCCCGAGGTGCGCCGCGAGGTGCTGCTCATTGCTGCGGCCCGGGCGCGCGAGCAGGCGCTCGAGGCCGAGCGTCGGGGGGACTCTGCGGCGGGAGGTGCCGTGATCCGCGAAGCGATCGAGCGGGCGAGGTACTGGCGCAGGTGCCGGAAGCGTTGCGCTCCTATGCGATCGACCGCACCACCTCGGTCGACACGCGCGGGCGGTTCCGCTTCGAGGATCTGCCGCCGGGCGACTATCGGATCCGCATCGGCGAGGAGGACGTGGGCGTCGTGCTCCGCGGCGAGCGCGCTCGTCCGCTTCACGCCGAGCGGCGTGGCGCGATGGCCGCAGTGACGCTTGCGCCGGGAGAGCGGCGCGCGGATCTTCTGCTCGAGCTCGCGCCGTTCGAGTCGATCGCCGGCGAGATCGTCGACCTCGACGGCCAGCGGATCCCTCGCTCGGGCTTCCATCTCGGTCATGCCGGGACGAAGCGGAGCGA
>JBEBGN010000234.1:0-3721 GCA_040081395.1 Longimicrobiales bacterium | reverse complement strand
GATCAGGGCGCATGGATCGCCATGTCACAACAGCTGGTCGAGATGGGCCAACGAGCGATCGAGGCGGCTGACGCGCGCAATACCGACGCGATCTTCGACGTGGGCGCGGAGATCTACTACGTGTGCACGAACTGTCATGGCGCGTATGCGATCGAGACGCTGCGACCCAACGACGCACGAACGAACTGAGCCGGTCGATGATCAACAGCTTTCTGGAGTGGCTCGGAAGTACGGCCTGGAGCGTCCGACTCCTGGAGTCACTGTGGATGTGGCCCTTGCTCGAGTCCACGCACGTGCTCGCCATCGCCCTGTTCGTCGGCAGCGCCATGATGATGGACCTCCGCCTCATGGGCGTGACCTTCGGCGGCGTACGCGCATCGGACTTCACGAGCCGGCTCTTGCCTTGGACGCGGGGCGGCTTCGTGGTGATGGTGATCACGGGGGTTCTGGTGTGGTACTCGAACCCCTTGCGCTACTACCACAACATCTTCTTTCGCGTGAAGATGCTGCTGATGGTCGCGGCGGGACTCAACATCTGGCTCTTCCATTCGCGCACCCACAAGAAGATCGCGCAGTGGGACATGGATGCGCCGCCGCCACGCGCTGTGCGCCTGGCCGGCATCCTGTCCTTCGCGGCCTGGACGCTGATTGTGGTCTCGGGGCGCCTGATCGCGTACAACTGGTTCGACTGTGACATCCAGCCCCAGCCTGGCTGGGTGAACTGGGCGTCCGGCTGCATCCTTCCCGCGGAGTAGGGAGACGAGCGTGCTGCTTCCGTTCTTCGAGTGGTGCGAGGCGACCATGATCGGTCGCACCATCCGCGAATCGCTGTGGATGTTTCCGGTGCTCGAAGCGATCCACCTCGTCGGCCTGAGTCTCCTCGGCGGCGCGCTGCTCGTGGTGGACTTCCGGCTGCTCGGCGTCGGGCTCAAGGACTCCACCATCGCGGTGCTGGACCGTCAGGCGCGCCCATGGATGCTGGGAGCGACGGCGCTGATGCTCGGGACGGGAGTGCTGCTCTTCCTGTCCGAGGCGATCAAGTGCTACTACAACACGTCGTTCTGGGTGAAGATCTTGACGCTGCCGGTGGCGATCCTGTTCACGCTGCTGGTGAAGGAGCGCTTCGCGCGCACCGCTCAGGAGACGTCGACGGCCAGCCGCTTCGTGGGGGCCACCGACCTGCTCCTCTGGTTCATCGTCGCCGCCGGAGGTCGCTGGATCGGCTTCAGCTGATCCAGCGGCCCCTCGGGGCTCTCAGCTCAGCAGCGGCCCTGCGCCTCGCGCTGTGCGACCGCGTCGGCGTCGTACGGCGCACCCGTGCCCGACGAGCCCAGGAAGATCTTGGAGCCGTCGGCGAAGGTGATGTCGCGGCCGTTGGCGCGCTTGAGCGAATGGTCCTTCGTCTGATAGCCGTCCACGATCACCTCGGTGCCGATGGCGAGGCACTCGCGTCGGAGACCACGACGGAGGAGCGTGTTGGGCGTGCCCCCCTCGACGGCCCAAACCTCCTGGGTCGGGTCGGGCGGCACGATGGTTTCGCCTTCCTTCACCATCTCCGTCACCGCGATGTGGACCCACGTGTGGGGGTTCACCCACTCGAGCCGCGTGATGCGCCCTTCCATGCGGATGGGTGCGTCGCGGTCGAACTCGGCGCCGAACGCGTGGTGCGCGACGAGGGGTGCGGCGACGCCGAGGAGTCCGAGACCGGCGGCCAGCAGGGTCGACTTCTTCATTTCCGTCACCTCGGTTGTGTGGATCCTGCCTGCGCGGCGTCACGCTCTTCGGCGCGAGCCCCACTCAGGACGTTCTCCATCGCGTAGTTCCCCTCGTGGCAGGCGTACTCGTACACCTGAGCATCGAGGCGTGTGTACGGGATCTCGCCGCCCCACGGCTGCGTGTAGGTCGTGGGGTCGATGACCATGAACTCGTACTTGATCGTGTTCTGGTCAGCCCGACTGAAGCGCTCGATCACGCGCAGTGCTTCGGTCGGCGCCACGCCGTTCAGGTCCTGCTCGGGATGGATATTGGTGGTCTCGACGACGAGGGTGTCGCCGACCCAGCGGCCCCACGAGTCGCCGCCATACGGCCGGATGTGCGCAGCGAGGGGCACTCGATCACCCAGCTTGATCACACGCACGTCGTGCACCATCTCCGTCATGATCATCACGTGATCCGGCGTCTGCACGATCGTGTAGTTGTTGTTGTAGAAGTAGTTGGGCATCATCGGGGGACCGAGGTTCGATCCGAACGACAGGATGCACCGCTCGGCCATCGGCCGATTCTCGGGGTTGTCGTACTGGCCGAAGCGCGGCGCGGCTGCTCGCGCCGCCGCGATGCGCTGCTGCGCCTCCTGGGTCAGCCCGGGGCGGCGTCCGCTCTCGGGGGTCATGATCAGAGAGCTGCGCGGCTGCCCGTCGACCACGGCCACCCGGTCCCCCGCATCGATCCAGAAGTAGTTGTAGCCACCCACGCCCCCAGCGGCCCCCGTGGATCCGTCGCCGCCCACGGGAGGAGCCGTACGGTCTGGATCGGTGGGCGCCGCTTCCTCTTCGATCCGGGCGGCGCGGTTGCCTTCGATTCGCACGACCTCATCCGCTGTCAGCACCGGGGCCTGACCCTCGGGGCGTTGGAGTGGGGTGATGGTGGCGTTCGACCAATTCCCCTGGAGATCCGGCCGGCCGTCCGCCGTGCGCGGAATGGACGATGGACCCGTCCGACGCGTCGGGGTCTGCGCCGACAGCGGCGCGAGCGTCCCGCTCGCCAAGAACGCGAGTACGGCGACGAGAGTTGCGCGTGAGGTGCGATGACTCATGAGGCTACCCTCCACTAACGGATGGGGGTCCGGCGCAGGTGTCCGTACATCAGCTCTTCGACGTACTCGACGCACTTGAACTGGCCGAGGCGTGCGTTCTCGTCCACGTGGCGGTAGAGCGGGAGCCGGATCTGCCACGGGCGCGAAAAGGTCTCCGGGTCTTCGATGGTCGCCTCGTACATCAGGTGGTCGGGGCCAGTGAGCGTGAACCGCTCGGTCACCACCATCTGCCAGCTGTGGTGGTTGCCCGCCCGGTCGAACCAGGTCTGGTCGTTGAATCCGTTCGACACCACCACGAAGGTGTCGCCCTCCCAGCGACCGACGGACTGGCCCATCCAGCTGTCGACCTGCGGGGGACCGGGGTCTTCGAGGTAGATGTTGCGTACGGCCCCAGCGTACTCGAAGGCCATGAAGAAGTGGCTGTCGCTCTGGAAGATTTGGAACGGGAACGGCATGTACATCGCGCGCGGGACGCCGGGCAGGTAGCACTTGATCTCCGGATCTCGCTCGAGCCAGTTCTCGCGGTTCTCGTTGCGTCGCTCGAGGGCGGCAGGCAGGTACGGGATCTGACCGCCGACGACGATGCCCCATCCGGACGGGACCGACCCCGCCGCGCCGAGTGCGAGCACCTCGTTGGCGGGGACAGGGACCACGGGGCCGGGCTGCATCGCGAGGGCCGGACGCGCCACGTGCGGCTCGATATCCCAGTAGGCATTCCCGAGTGCCTGCCAGAGACCGTTGAAATCGGGCCGTCCGGCTGCGGTCCGGGGGATCTGCTGCGCCTGGCCTGCGGTCGCGGTCAGTGTGGCCAGGAGCAACAAAGCGAGGGAGCTACGCATCATGCGTCCATTCCTTGGTGCGTGGAGTCGGTACCCGACGATTCGGCAATGTGTGCGGAGGGGCGGGGAT
>JBEBGN010000079.1:0-13832 GCA_040081395.1 Longimicrobiales bacterium | reverse complement strand
AGCGCCCCTTCGCACCAGGATCCTCAACATGACCACGCCTCCCCGCGCGATCTCCCTCGCCGCCATCGGTGCGGCCACCGTCCTCGGCGTCGTGCTCCTCGCCGGGGCGTGCCAGATCCCGGTACCGGCCGTGAGCGTCGACGAGTCGATCGGGGCCGAGCCGGATCAAACGCCTACCGTCACCCAGTTCGACGCACCGCCGCTCCCCCCGTCCGCGCCGCCGGCGCCCGATGTGGTTGTAGGCGCGGCTCCGCCTCCTGCCGAGGTCGTGGTGGGCGTTACCCAACAGGATAGCTTTCTGGTTCGGTTCGAACGCGGCGAGATCGTCGAGGTCATGAGGCGGGATGGTACGCCTCTCAGCGGTGACGAGCTTCGCGAGGTACTGCCCAACATCCGCCGGCTCGATGGCGGACCCCGCCCCGTCATCTCCCAGCCATTCGCTGCGGCCCCGACCGGCGCGGCGACCTCCGCGAGCGCGGCGCAGCAGGTCCCCGAGCCGGGCTTCACGCCGATGACGGTGCGCCCGGCTCTGGCGAACGTCCCCGAGGTCCAGGAGGCGCTCCTCCGCGAATACCCCGCGGTCCTTCGTGATGCGGGCGTGGGTGGAGCGCCCGTGCTCTGGATCCACATCTCGGCAACGGGTGCGGTCGACGCCACGCGAGTCCACGAGAGTTCCGGGACCCCCGCACTCGATGCCGCGGCCCAAGCGGTCGCCCGGACCATGCGGTTCACCCCCGCGAGGAACGTCGACGAGGTCGTGGCCGTGTGGGTGCAGATCCCCGTCCGGTTCGCCGTCGTGAACTGACGCACTTCCTCGACAGCCGCCACCGCGCATCACGCGCTTTTCTGCCCACGGCACGACGGAGATCTACCGGCGGGCGCTCAGCGCCCTGAGACGACGAAGCCTTCGAGGGCCGCGGCGGCCCCGAGGCGCTCGTCGAACGTGATGAACGACTCACCGGACGGCGCCCCCGCCCACTCGAGGGCAGCCGCGAGTTGGAGCGCGTCCGCCGCCCGAAGGGGATGGAGTCGTAGGACGCGGAGCGCCTGAGTGCGGACCTGATCGCCGGGGACCATCTCGTGCCAGCCCAATCGAAGCCGCTCCAGCCTGCCAACCAGTGCGGCCTCGTCGCTCGGGCTCAACGCGCCCTCGCGCCGGAGGCGTGCGAAGGCCGATGCGCACTCCAGCGGCGTGCCCCACCACATGACCACATCCTGATCTTCGTCGAGTAGCTCGCGAGACCTCGCACTCAGCGGTTGCTCGAGGATCAACGGGACGATGGCCGACGAATCCCAGAATCGCATCAGCGGCCCTGTGAGCGCTCCTCCAGAATCGCTGCGATCGAGCGCCCCGCCGGGTCCACCGCGTTCGAGGGCGCCGACGCATCAGCCGCCCAGCGGGTGGGCGCCCGCATCCTGCCCTCGCGGATGAGCTGCGCGGCTCGCCCCGCCGGCGCGCTCATTCCGTCCAACGGACTCAACCTCGCGATGGGCCGCCCACGTTCCGTCACGATGACCTCCTCCCCGGACTTCACCATATCAAGGTATTGGCTGAGCTGGGACTTCAGGATGGTGATCGAGGCATGTCTCATGATATGACTATAATAGTCATATCTATCTAGCTACAATGGTCATATGACCTGGGCTGGCGCCCACGCTTACAGCCGAGCCACCTGAAGAACGCCGTAGCCCCCTGCGCGAAAGTCATCCTGGCGATGTGAGGGGCTTCAGTAGGACGCCTACCGATCGCGGTCGGAAACCACGGAGATCGGAGCGCGGCCGCAGATAGTCGCGCCGGTACGTCTCCGGCTTCTCGGATGAGCTCGGCGGTGGGCTCGAATCAGGAACCGACCGGAGCGGCCAAGGTACGCTATCGGAAGCTCGAAGTGTCCCGCCGTCCATTTCCCGGGGAGGAACCGTTGAGCAGATCCATGCTCGTCGCGTGCGCCGCTGTGGTCATCCTGGCGGTGTCTCAGCCCGTTTCGGCTCAGAGCCAGATCGTCGGGTCGTGGGCCCTCAATCTCCAATCGCCCGAGGGCTCCTTCGACATTCCCCTGACCATCGCTGCGGAAGGCGATAGCCTCGTCGCTCGGATCCCGACGGGTGCGGTCTTCTTCACCGGCCGCGAGACGTCGACCGGCGTGGAGTTCTTCTGGCCGCTCGTCTATCAGGGAGCGGACCTGCCCACGACGTTGACGGGGTCGTTCCAGAACGGAACCTGGTCGGGCACTGCCGACTTCGGAGGGATGGCGGAAGGCACCTGGACGGCCCAACGCGCCGCCGCCCCAGCAGCGCCGCCCGCAAACGACTGAGTCGCTGAGCGCGACGCGCTCCAGCCAGTGACCCGGGTGGGTCTCGAACCCACGACCTACGGATTAAAAGTCCGTTGCTCTACCAGCTGAGCTACCGGGTCGCACCTCCCTACAAACCGCCGCCGCCCCCCAGCATCATCCGCCTACCCACCGCGGCGCCCGCGCATGCTGACACGAGCTGCAAGAGGATCAACCCCAACACCATCGTGACGGGCTCGACATCGGCGGGCCCCCCGAAGACCAGGATGACGAACCACACCACCACGGAGAGGAACGTCATCGCGATCCCGTGCAGAATGGGCGCGTCGCTCCACCGCATTCCCACCAGCAAGCCACCGACGAAGAAGCCGCCGCCGATCGCAAGACTCACCCCCACCACGGCGCCCTGGTCCGCGGCGACGAGCCCGAGCCCCACGCCCGCCAAGTAGAGAGCGGCGGCCACCGCGATAGCCGCCAGCCAACCGCCGGCCACCCAACCCGGGTGGAGATTCGATAGATGTTCGGATTGCATGGGCCCCCTCAGATCTCCAGCTCGAACTGCAGTCCGGTAAAAGTAAGTCTGTGATGCGGCGTCACGCCCAACTGATCGATGGCCGCCAGGTGCTCGGGGGTCCCGTACCCCACGTTCCGGTCCCAGGCGTACCCGGGGTAGCGCACCGCGAGCCGCACCATAAGCCGGTCGCGGATGACCTTGGCCACGATCGAAGCGCAGGCGATGGAGTGCACGAGCGCGTCGCCATCCACCACGGCGTCGTGCTCCCAGCCCAGGTACTTCACGGGGAGGCCGTCGACCACCACGTGATCGGGTCGCACGGGAAGCCGATCCAGCGCTCGCTTCATGGCGACCGTGGTCGCACGCAGGATGTTCCTCCGGTCGATCTCGCGCACCGAAGCCGCACCCACACCTATGTGGGTCGCTGCGATCCGAATGCGATCGAACAGCTCGAGCCGTTGCGCCGCAGTGAGCACCTTGGAGTCGTCGGCCCCCTCGACCGACGTGCCCTCTGGGAGCACCACCGCAGCAGCCACCACCGGACCCGCGAGCGGCCCGCGCCCAACCTCGTCCACACCCGCCACGGAACGACCGCGGCCCCAGAACTGTCGCTCGTATTCGAGCACGTCCCGGGGCCGCTCGGCCGTCTCTGTCTCCGGCTTCATCGCCGGCACTTCCATTACTGCACGGTCACTGCGCTGGCTGCGCCAGCCGCTTCTCCGTGATGCGGGTCGCTTTGCCCTTACGGCCGCGCAGGTAGTAGAGCTTGGCACGGCGGACCTTGCCGCGGCGCACGAGCTCGACCCCTTTGACGGTTGGGGCATGCAGGGGGAAGATGCGCTCGACGCCAACGCCGCCCGAGATCTTCCGGACCATGAACGTCTCGTCCAGGCCACCGTGCTTACGGGCGATGCACACGCCCTCGAACGCCTGGATGCGCTCCTTCTGCCCCTCTTTCACGAGGTAGAGCACGCGCACCGTGTCGCCGGCGGCGAAGTCCAGGGCGTCTTCCCGGGCCTCCTCCCGCTCGATTTCGTTGATCACGTCGGCCATACGATGCTCCCGCTACGGATCCCGTTTCCACCAGAGACGGGTAACATAATCGGGCGTCTTCGGGCCGTGAAGCCCCGCGATTCCTACTCCCCGGGGCCCCCCTCCTCCACCAGCTCGGGGCGCCTGGCCCGGGTGATCCGCTCGGCCTCGCGAGCCCGCCATTCCTCGATCCTGGCGTGGTCCCCGGAGCGGAGCACTTCCGGGACGACATGACCCCGGTATTCCGCGGGCCGCGTGTACGAGGGCGGCGACAGCAGGCGCCCGTCGTAGAAGGAGTCGGACGCGGCGGAGTCGTGGTCCCCCATGGCACCCGGAAGCAGCCGCACGACCGCGTCGGTCACCGCGAGAGCGGCCACCTCGCCGCCGGAGAGCACGAAGTCCCCGACACTGATCTCCTCGGTCGCGAGGTGATCCGCGACGCGCTGATCGACGTCCTTGTAGTGCCCGCACAGGAGGGTCAACTCACCGGCCACGCTGAAGCGCACGGCGTCCTGGTGCCGGAACGGCCGGCCCCGCGCGGACAGCAGAACGATGGGCCCCTTCGGCGTCAGTGCATCGACGGCCTCGAAAAAGGGCTCGGGCTTCATGACCATGCCCGCACCGCCCCCGAAGGGGACGTCGTCCACCGTGCGATGGCGATCGTGCGTGTGGTTCCGCAGATCGACCACGCGGTACTCCACGAGCCCTGCCGACGCCGCGCGCGCGGGAATCGAGAGACCGAGCGGGCCCGCGAAGAAGTCGGGGAAGATGGTGACGATGTTGATGCGCACGGTCGGTCTGCCTAGAGGTCGAGCAGTCCCTCGGGGGGGTCGACCACCATGCGGCGCGCGTCCGCATCCACCTCGAGGACGATGTGGCTCAGGTAGGGAATCATGACTTCCCGCTCCGGGCCGCGCACCTCGAGCATGGTAGCCGGGCGCAGCTCGTATACCTCGGTGATCTCGCCCAGGCGCGTACCCTGCTTGGTCACGACCTCCATGCCCAGCAGCTGGTGATAGAAGACCTGCCCTTCCTCGAGAGGCGCGAGCGACTCGATCGGCAGAATGACGTACCGCCCGCGCAGCTGCTCAGCCTGATTGCGGTCGCGCACGTCCCGCAACGAAAGGAGGTATCCCTTCCGAAAGGGCCGCACTTCGTCTATGCGAAGGGGCGCCACGGCGGGGTCGGGCTCACTGCCTTCGGCGTCCCCGACCAGGAGACTCACCCCGGGAGCAAAGACGCTCTCGGGATAGTCGGTCAGGGGCCAGACGAAGATCTCACCCTTGGTGCCGTGGGGCTTGTTGAGGTGCCCGACGACCAGGTACCGCGGGTCTCGTGGACTGCTGGGACCCATGGGTGCAGGCGATGCGCCGACTTACTGGGCTCCGGCGTCGGCCGCGGGCGCGCTGGCCTTCTCCGCCGCCTTCGCAGCGGCCTTCTGTGCGGCCACGCGCTTCGTCGCGAGCAGCTCGGCGCGCTTGGCCTGCCGCTCCTCCGCCCCGATCTCACCCACGGCCACGTCGCTTTCGCCACCCTTGCGGGCCTTGGCGATGAGAGACTTCACGGTATCCGACGGGCTGGCGCCCTCGCCGAGCCAGTGGTCCACGCGGGCCAGATCCAGCACGAGGCGCGCCGGATGCGACAGGGGCTTGTAGTACCCGATGGTCTCGACGAAACGACCGTCGCGAGGGGACGTACCGTCCGCCACGACGACGCGGAAGTGGGGCTGCTTCTTCCGGCCCATACGCCGGAGACGAATTCTTACGGGCATTCGCTGCTACATCCACGAAGTACAGCATGAATCGATAGGGAGACGGAAAGGATATCAGGGGGGGCCCTGCCTGTCACGGCCTACCGGCCGAAGGGGAGCCCCTTCAGGCCGCCCTTCATGCCACCCATCATCCCCCGCATCTGCTTCATGAACCCCTGCATCTCGTCGAACTGCTTCAGGAGGCGGTTCACCTCGGCGACGGGGCGGCCACTCCCCTTGGCGATGCGGACCTTTCGGGAGGCATTCAGGAGGGTGGGCTTGGTACGCTCCTCCGGAGTCATCGACAGGATGATGGCCTCCACGTGCTTGAAGCGCTTGGGATCGAGGCTCGCGGTCGGAATCTTCATGCGCCCGGCACCCGGAATCATCTTGAGCAGTTGCTCGAGCGGGCCCATGCGCTGCACCTGACGCATCGCGACCAGGAAGTCCTCGAGCGTGAATCGCCCCCCCTTCCCCATCAGCTTGGCTTCGAGCTTCTCCTGCTCGGCCTGGTCCATCGCGCCCTGCGCGCGCTCCACCAGCCCGACCACGTCGCCCATCTGGAGGATGCGCCCGGCGAGGCGCTCCGGGTCGGCCGCCTCGAGATCATCCACGCCCTCGCCCACGCCGACGAACTTGATGGGCTTTCCGGTCACGCCGCGGATGGAGAGCGCGGCACCGCCGCGTGCGTCGCCATCCATCTTCGTCATGATCACGCCGGTGATGCCGAGCGCCCCGTCGAAGCCCTGGGCGATGGTCACGGCTTCCTGGCCCGTCATGGCATCCGCGACGAACAGGATCTCCGCCGGGCTCACGGCGGACTTGATGCTGCTGAGCTCCTCCATGAGGCGGTCGTCGATCTGGAGCCGGCCCGCGGTGTCCACGATGAGCACGTTGTGCCCCCCCGCTTCCGCCTGCTCCCGCGCGCGGAGGGCCGCGGCGACCGGGTCGCCACCGAACTCCCCCGCCACGACCGGAACACCGATTTGTGCGCCCAAGGTGCGGAGCTGCTCGATGGCGGCGGGACGCTGGAGGTCGCACGCAGCGAGCATGGGCTTGCCGCCGCTCTTGGCCATGCGACGCGCAAGCTTGGCCGCGGTGGTGGTCTTGCCGGACCCCTGGAGGCCCACCATCAGCACGACGTTGGTGCCGCGCCCATGCAGCGACAGCGTCGGACGACCCTCGCCGAACAGGTGCGCGAGCTCGTCGTGCACGATCTTCACGATCTGCTGACCGGGCGAGACCGCCTTCAGCACCGCCTCGCCCAGCGCGCGCTGCTGCACGCGCTCGAGGAAGTCGCGCGTGACCTGGAAGTTGACGTCGGCTTCGAGCAGGACGCGACGCACCTCACGGAGCCCGTCCTTCACCATGGGCTCCGTCAGCACTCCGCGTTCGCGGAGCTTCTTCAGCGCGGCGTCGAGCCTACTCCCCAACTCGTCGAACAAGGACCCTCCGGGCGATGCGCCACTTCGAATGAAAGGCCCGAAAAGCTAGGCCAGCCGGGGCGTCGGGGTGAAGGTCCCAAAAGCTGACCTTTGGCCTGCGCTTTTCATTATAAAGTACTTTACAGACAGCCCCGGCTCACGCATCATGGTACCCATGCACTCCCTCACCGAATTCCTCTTCCCCGAGCCCGCGCGCCGGTCCACGGGCGCGATCATCAAATGGTGGGAAGGGCGGCGGTTCTTCTACAACGTGGCGGTGGGGGCAGCCGGAAGCGTGTCTTTCGTCGTGATGTCCGTGGTGGACAGCATACTGAAGGGCACCCCCCACCTCGTCCCCTGGCCCTTCGTAGTCCTGTTCGGCCTAGGGGCCAACTTCATGTACCTGCTCGGGCCGACACTCGAGGTCCTGATCGACAAGGTCTGGGGACGCACGGTGCTCCCCATGGGCCCCTCGCTCTACCGGATGGGGCTCACCTTTTCGGTCGGGCTCGCGCTCTTCCCCACCCTGATCATGATGATCGCGCTGGTGGGGTGGACGATCGCCAGAATGGTCGGCTGACCGTCAGCCGGCCGAGCGCTCAGTCGACCGGAATGATCTGGTTCCGCTTCACGCCCACGGATACCCACTCCACCGGCGCGTCGGTCAGCTCCTCGATGCGGTCGAGGTAGGCGCGCGCGTTCTTGGGCAGGTCCTCAAGCCGGCGAATGTGGCTGGTGGGGGCCAACCAGCCGGGCATGGTCTCGTAGACGGGCTCGACCTCGGTGAGGGACCAAGTGTCGGCCGGGAAGCTCTCGGTGATGCACCCGTTGGGCATCTTATACGCGGTAGCGACGCGCAGCTCGGGCAGGGTGTCCAGCACGTCCAGCTTGGTCACGGCCACGCCGGTCAGGCCGTTCACCTGCGAGGCATACCGGGTGATGACCGAGTCGAACCAGCCGCAGCGGCGCGGCCGCCCGGTGGTGGCGCCGAACTCGCCGCCGAGCTGGCGCACCTTCTCGTCCATGGCAGGGTCGAACGCGGTCGGGAGCGGGCCCTCGCCCACGCGGGTCGTGTAGGCCTTCACCACGCCGATCACGGCGTCGATCGCGGTGGGTCCGATCCCCGTTCCGGTCGCGGCGGCAGCGGCTGTCGTGTTCGAGGAGGTCACGAAGGGATAGGTGCCGTGGTCGAGGTCGAGCGCGGTCCCCTGCGCCCCCTCCAGGAGCACACGACGTCCGGCCTTGAGCGCGGCGCTGATCTCGGCTCCGGTGTCCCCGGCCAAACCGAGCAGGCGCGGCCCGAACGCGAGAGCCTCCTCGATCGTGCGGTCCAAGTCGGCGGGCCGCTCCGCCCCGAGGAGCTGGAGGCGCCGCTTGGTGCGCTCCCGCGCCTCCCCCACACGCTTGGCGAGACGCTCGGAGTTGCCGAGGTCGGCCACGCGCACGCCGCGCCGCCCTGCCTTGTCCTCGTACGCCGGTCCGATGCCCCGGCCCGTGGTGCCGATCTTCTCGGCCGCCGTGCTCTCCCACGCCTGGTCGAGCAGGCGGTGGTACGGCAGAAGAAGCTGCGCGCGCATGCTCACGCCCACGCGGCCCTCGAGCTCGATACCCCGCGCCACCAGCGCGTCGTATTCCTGGAAGAACTGGACGACATCGAGTACGACGCCGTTGCCGAGCAGACAGCGCTTGCCGTCGTGCAGGATCCCGGAGGGGATCTGGTGGAGCACGAAGAGCTCCTCCCCGACCTTCACGGTGTGGCCCGCGTTCGCCCCTCCCTGGTAGCGCGCGACGATGTCCACGCCCTCGGCGAGGACGTCGACGATCTTGCCCTTGCCCTCGTCGCCCCACTGGCAGCCGACGATGACGGTGCAGGTACCTTGCTGAGGCATCGGATCCTACCCCCTTCAGTCCCAGACATAAAAAAGCAGACGGGCCCACCCCCGCTTGGGGGATGGGCCCGTTGGCTGACGTATCCTTTGGGGGAAGCTACACGGCCAGCGAGGGCCGTCAACGGCCCACTAAGGCGTGTGCGGCTGGAGGATCCGCTGCCACGACTTGGACATGCGGTCCCACTCGGAAGGGCAGCGGACCGCGCGCTCCTCGGGCAGGTGCCCGTCGGTCACGATGGGTTCGTACTTGGTCGGGTCGGACCCGTAGATCCAGCATAGCACGTTGAAGAGGCGGACCGGGCCTAGCGAGTGCTCGTCCGCGAACTCGTACTGCTCGAACGCCGTGGTGGAGGGCTGGATGGCGAGCGTCCCGGCGTACGCCGCGTTCGCACCCTTGTCCCCCGCTTCCATGAGCGTCACCACCGCGAGCTGGTCCGCGACGTCCTCCTCGCGTCCCGTGATCGGGAGGTCGAGTACGTCGACGAGCGCGTGCCCCACCTCGTGCATCATGATGAACCAGATCGCCCCCGACACCTGATCCTGGGCCTCCTGCGTCCAGTTGCCGTCCGGAACGAACACCTCCTGGAGCAAAGAGAGCAGCTCGTAGCAGAAGGTGATGCTGGTCGCGTTCGGATCGTAGAACGCGTTGATCATGCCGCACTCGTCGAAGGCCAGATCGATGTCGCGCGGGAGCAGGAAGCGCGCCGCCATGTCCGAGGCGATCTGCTCGAGCACCCCCCACTGCTTGGCGAGTTGGCTCAGCGGGCGATACTCGGGGTTGGGCGAGTCGACATACGCGAAGTGCCACTTCCCGGCCGAGCCCGAGACCGGAGCGCTCGCGGGCGTAGGAGCCGGCCCGGTCAGGCGCTCCACCGCAAGCGTGTAAGCACCGGTTTCCCCAGCACCGAAGCTGTTCACGCGGATGGCGTAGGTGCCGGTCCCATCTACGACAGCCTCGACCGCAGCGTTCGTTCCGCCAGCACCATCGTCGTCGTGCGCGTCGGAGGTGAAGCGATCGCCCTGGACGCGCCCCCACTGTAGGAACGCGTCGAACTCGCCCGACGTGAGCGTGACCCGGACGCGATCACCGGGCGCCCCCGAGTAGACGTAGTCGTTGTAGAAGGAGCTGTCCGCCATCATGGGGTCGGACGCACGGAGCGCACCGCTCACGCTCTGCCCGGCGGACACGACGCGGGTACCGGCTGGCACGTTCGGGGGTGTGGTCGTGCGCCCGGCCGAGGCCGATGCGACGCTCACAGTGAAGGCGCCAGTCTGCCCTGCACGCAGTGAGTTGGCGCGGATGGCGAGCACGCCGTCCGCGGGGAGCGTGGCGAGGATCTGCGAATCGGTGCCCCCGCCGCCGTCGTCGTTGGTCTCGGTGGACTCGAAGCTCCCGCCGACCAGACGGCCGACCGCGAGATAGGCATCGAAGTCACCCGATCTCATGGTCACCAGAACCTGCTCCCCCGCGCGCCCCTGGTAGGCGAAGACCTCGTAGTGCGAGTTGTCGCCGAGCATCGGGTCTGAGGCATCGAGCCGACCCGACACCGACTGCCCGAGCGCCACGGCGGGAAGCCCACCTGTGCCCCCGGTCGCAGACTCGACGGAGAGCGAGTAGGCGCCCGTGGCGTCCGCTCCGAAGGAATTGGCCTGGATGGCGTAGCGTCCGGCCGCGTCGATCGTGACTTCGAGACGGGCGTTCGTGCCGCCCCCGCCATCGTCATCGAACGAGATCGACTCGAAGCGCCCGGCCTGCTCCCGCCCCCACCGCAGGTACGCGTCGAAGTCGCTCGAGGTCATGGTGACGAAGATGCGGTCGCCGGCCCGAGCGTCGAGGTAATAGGTCTCGAAGTGGGAGCCGTCGCCGAGCGTCGGCGTCGAGGACTGGAGGCGGCTGGCGACTGTCTGGCCGACGGCGACGGTGCGCGCCCCGCCCGCCGCAACCGCCCCCGCGACTTCGACGGTGAGCGTATACGCGCCACTGCCACTGGCGGAGTACGAGTTGGCACGGATGCCGTAGATACCGCTCGCCGGGACCGTCGCCGAGATCATGGCGTCGGTGCCACCGGCGCCGTCGTCGTTGGTCTCCTCCGCTTCGATGTTCGCGCCCTGCGGCGTGCCCCCCGCCAGGTACGCGTCGAAGTCGGACGACCGCAGCACGACGGTGATCTGCTCACCGGGCCGGCCACGGTACGTGTACACGTCGTAGCGCGACCCGTCGCCAAGGGTCGGGTCGCTGGTGTCGAGCCGGCCGTTCACGGTCTGGCCCGCCGCGATCTGCCCGCCCGCAACCTGCACCGCGGCCGAGGAGGCGGTCGAGGCACCCACGACCTCCACCAGCAGCGTGTACTCTCCCGTCTGCGCGGCCCGCAGGGAATTCGCACGGATCACGTAGGTACCCGAGGCACCCACAGTGACGGTCAGTTGGGAGTCGGTACCTCCTGCACTGTCGTCGTCCGTATCGGCCGCGTCGAGGTTGCCGCTCTGCATGACCCCGCCCGCGAGGTACGTGTCGAAGGCATCGGACCGCATGGTGATCTGGATCTGTTCACCGGCCCGTCCGCGGTACTGGTAGAGGTGGTAGTGCGAGCCGTCGGAAAGCGTGGGATCGCTCGCGGCGAGTTGCGCGGTGACCGCGCGCCCCGGCGTGATGGCGGTCTGCGCCGCGACGAGCGCTGGGAGGAGTGCGAGCAGGGCTAGCGGTAGCGCGAGGGGCCAGCGCGGACGGTGTGGTGTCATGGACGACCGAGGGGTGGGGGTCGGCGATAGGGGCGAGGACGAGTGCGCGTCAGACGCTGGCCGGAACAAGAAGTTCCGCGGTTCCAAGGATCCTCCGGATCGCCTCCACCCGCTCGGCAGATGCGGGTGACAGAGGGGGTCTCGGAGCGCCTCCGTGCAGGCCGAGGACATCGAGCGCGGCCTTCACACCCGGGATCCCCATCTCCGAGACGATCTGCTCATGGACGGGGGCGATGCGCTCCTGCATGCGACCCGCCTCGACCTTCCGACCCTCCCGGTAGGCGATCGGGATGCGGGCCGCGGCCGCGGTGGCCAGCATGCCCACCGCGACGATGCCGCCGACCGCACCCACCTCGAGCGCCGCGTACAGGAGCGCGCCGTTCCCGATCAGGACCTGGAAGCCCGGCACGCACTGCTCGACCAGCTCGCCGAGCACGTCGAGCTTGCCGCGCGAGTCCTTCACGCCCGCGATGTTGCCGTGACGCGACAGCTCGGCCACTAGCCCGGTGGGCAGGTCGACCGTGCTCATGCGCAGCGGCACCTGGTAAACCACCACCGGGATCGGCGCTGCGTCGGCGATCGTCGCGTAGTGACGGGCGAGGGCCTGCGGGGTCATGGCGGCCTTGAAGAAGGCCGGCGGGCTCACCAACGCGACGTCCGCGCCCGCGTCCGCCGCGGTGTGTACCCTGCGGATCGCCAGGCGCGTGCTTTCCGCCCCGCACTCGGCCAATAGGCAGGTGTGCGCCGGCATGAACCCGGCTGCGGCCTCGACCAGCAGGACGCGCTCTCGGTCGTCGAGCAGGACCCCTTCCCCGTTGGTCCCGCCGATCAGCACCCCCGCGATCGGGTGCTGGAACCAATGGCGGAGGTTGGCGCGGAAGGCGACGACGTCGACGTCGCCGGTGACCGGATCGAACGGAGTGGTGACCGGGAGGAAGGTCCCCCTCAGGTCGACGCGCGGAGCGCCCCCACCCATCCGCCGATCAGCGCCCCATCATCTTCGCCATCTCGTCGGCGAGGTTCTGCGTGCCCCCGGGCCGCTGGGCCGTCGCCGCCCGCTGCGCCTTCGGATCGCCGAACATGTTCATCTTCAGGTCGAAGTCGGCGGGGTTGTTCGCTGCCGCCTTCGCCACGTCGAACGCGACCGCGCCGGCTTTGACGAGCTCGGTGAGATGCTGGTCGAAGGTCTGTGACCCGTAGTGGTCCTTCCCTTCCTCGATGAGGTCGGTGATCTCCTCCATGCGATCCGCGTCGCGCACGCAGTCGCGGATGGTGGAGGTCATGAGCATCACCTCGACCGCTGCCACGCGGCCGCCGGCCTTGCGTTGGACGAGGCGCTGCGAAACCACGGCTTGCAGCGACTCCGACAGACGCACCCGGATCATCTCCTGCTCGCTCGGCTCGAAGACGGCGATGATGCGGGAGATGGTCTGAACCGCATTCTTGGTGTGCAGCGTGGAGATGACGAGGTGGCCGGTCTCGGCCGCCTTGAGCGCGGTCTCGATGGTGACCTTGTCGCGCATCTCGCCGATGAGAATGACGTCGGGATCCTGACGCAGGACCGCGCGCAGTCCCGACTCGAAGGTCGGCGTATCGGTGCCGATGTCGCGCTGCGTGATCGAGGACTGGTTGTCCCGGTGCAGGAACTCGATCGGGTTCTCGAGCGTGACGATGTGGACGTGCTTGTTGCTGTTGATCCAGTTGATCATCGCGGCCATGGTCGAGCTCTTACCGGACCCCGTCACGCCCGTGACCAGGATGAGGCCGCGCTCGTTGTTCGCGATCCTGTTGATGACCCCGGGGAGTCCCAGGTCCTCCACGGTCGGGATCTCGATGGGGATCGCGCGCATGACGATCATCGGCGAGCCGCGCTGCTTCATGATGTTGACGCGGAAGCGACCGACCCCCGGGATGCCCCACGAGCAGTCGTAGTCGAGGATCTTGTCGAAGCCCTTCCGATCGTCATCATGCGGAATGAGCTGGAGCGCGATCCCCTTCACCTGATCCGGCGTCAGCTTCTGCTGCGTGAGCGGCTGCAGGATCCCGTGGATCCGCGCCCGCATGTAGTCGCCGGCCTTGATGTGGATGTCGCTCGCACCCCGTTCCACCGCGGCCTTGAAGAGCTCCTGCATGTCGTTCCTCCGCGAACGGTGAGGCTATCTCACGAACATACTGTTCCGACGGGGGGAAGGC
>JBEBGN010000233.1:0-3779 GCA_040081395.1 Longimicrobiales bacterium | reverse complement strand
CTGAGCGCGTCGAAGATGAGCAGCCTTCCCGCAAGCGTCGTCCCGACGCCGAGCAGCAGTTTGAGCGTCTCGAGCGCCTGGACCGAACCGATGATCCCGGGCAGCACGCCTACCACGCCCCCCTCCGCGCAGTTCGGCACCAACCCCGGCGGCGGCGGTTCACGGAAGAGGCAGCGATAGCAGGGGCCACCCTTCGTCGCGAACACGGAGACCTGCCCCTCCCAACGGAACACCGATCCGTAGACGTTGGGTTTGCCCGCCAATACGCAGGCGTCATTGACGAGGTACCGCGTGGGAAAGTTGTCCGTACCGTCCGCAACCACGTCGTAGTCGCTGACGACCTGGAGCGCGTCCGCGGCGGTGAGCTTGGTGTCGTGCTTCACCACGCGCACATGCGGATTCACGTCGCGCAGACGCTCGGTCGCGCTGTCGAGCTTGGATCTACCGATGTCCTTGGTTCCGTGCAGGAGCTGGCGCTGGAGGTTGCTCTCGTCCACGCGGTCGAAGTCGACGATGCCGATGGTGCCCACGCCCGCAGCAGCCAAATAGAGCGCCAGCGGCGAGCCCAGCCCCCCCGCACCCACACACAGGACGCGGGATTCTCTGAGTCGGTTCTGACCCTCCAACCCGATCTCCGGCAACGCGATGTGTCTCGCGTACCGTATCAGCTCGGGTCTCGACAGGCCTCGGGGATCCATGTTCGTTCCACCCCCTGCGCGCGGCAGGGGTTCCACGTCCGCGAGGTCAGGAACCGGCCACGGTCGGCACCAGGGCGGTCCCTCCGTCGGCGACGATCTGGAAGGCCACAGCATCCTCCCTCAGCCGTGCGATCGTGGCCGCGTCGGCGCCCGCCAGTTCCGCTGCGTCCGCGAGCAGCACGGTCATGGCGTAGTACTGAGCGGGGATGTTGAGCGTCGAGCGGTCGGGCCAGATCGAGCGATCTCGGAGACCGCGGTACATATAGATCCCGTCCCAGAGGCGGAGCGAGCGGTCCAAATCGAACCAGGTGCTTCCGTAGGCCTCGCCTCCCTGCACCAGGCCCTCGCGCGCCATGGCCCCAGGCCCACGAGGATCGAGCTTGGTCGCAAGGCCGTGGCGGATACCCCACGGCCTCAGGCCCAACTCACTCAGCATGCCACCCTCGGCCGCGAAGTAGATCGGGCGCTCGGCGATCGAGTCGTGAATGATGCGGAGCGCCAGGAGTTGACCGCGGTTGAGCACGGTGCCGGCCGGATAGGTCACGGCGAGCAAGGGGAACGGAACCGTCATGTCCTCGACCAGGCGAGCGCTCGAGATCTGGAGAAGTTCCTCGGGTGACATGCGGGTGATCGCCGACGCGGGGGCGGCTCGGTCCTCGTACAGCCCCGGTGCGAGCGTCGGGTCGAAGAGACGCTGACTGCCCGCCTGCGTATGTCGTAGGAGCTGTTGTGGATACCAGTCGGTGAAGAGGTACTGCCCGACGATGACGGTGATGTCCTGGCGGATGCCCTCCACTTCCTGGAGGTACCAGAGCGGGAACGTGTCGTTGTCACCGTTGGTGAAGAGCACGCCGTAAGGTTCGACACTCATGAGCAGGTCGTAGGCCCAGTCGCGAGCCGCGTAGTCACCCGCTCGACTCGCCCAACGCCAGTTCATGACCAGCGGGGTGAGCGCAAGCAGGAGGATGGGGGCGGCCGCTACATATCCGCGTGCGGTGCCGGCGATGCGCGCAATCAGATGCCAACTCCACGCCAGACCGATCCCGGCGAGGCATCCCCACATCAGGAAGCCGGCGACGTAGAAGTAGTCCCGCTCACGCACTTCGTGCTGGTCGAGATCCGTGATCTCGGGTGAGAGTGAGTAGCCGTGCTTGAAGTTCAGGTAGATCACCAGCCCGATCGTGAGCGTGGCCGTCAGAGCCGTCAGATAGAGGAAGACGGCGCGATCCGATCGCCATGCGGCCAACAGCCCGGCCCCCCCCAGCACGAGGAACAGCAAGGAGACCGGCAGTCGCGCTGGGCTCGGGATCTCCGAGGGATCCAGGCCGCGTGACCACTGCCAGTCGAAGTACTGCCAGTACATCTCGAGCTGCGCCGCGAAGGGAGCCTTCCTCTCGGTGACAGGCGGCGTCTGGTACTGCACGCGCGCCAGATTGTCCGAGAGGGCCTGGCACCTCGGCAGGTCGGCGGCGAGCCCTCGTACAGGGCCGGGGATCACACGCTCGTAGACCGCTACGGCGGCGCCCCCGAAGGCATCGCAGGTGGGCTCGCCCTCGTTGATGCGCGGGTCGAGCGAGGCGCGCACGGGAAGCACGAAGTTGAAGGAGACCCCGAGCATGACGAGCAATGCGGCGCGGCCGAGCACGGGCAGCGTGAGCAGTGACCGCCCTCCCGACGCGACCACGAAGAGCGCGAGCGCCGGTGCGGGCAGGAGCGACATGGGGTGGTTGGTGGAACCGATCGCGAGCAGGAAGACCGCCCAGAGGAGGTAGCGCGCGCTCCCCGGCTCGTGTTTGCGATCGTGCCAGAGGAGGGCAAGCCAGCTCACCGCGGCGATGATCGCCATGCTGAGCGTGTAGACCTTCTCGTTCACATTCGACTGGTTCCATACGGTGAACGCGGTGGCGCCCAGCAGTGCGGAGGTCGCGGCCCCCACGCGAGCGAACGACGGCTCGCGATGGATGCCCAGCAGCACGCGATGGGCAATGAGATAGAGAAAGCCCGTGGCAGCGGCGCTGGTCGCGGCGGCAAACAGGTTCACGCGTACGGCCACCGACAGGCCGAGAGGCGCCAGCAAGAGGGTCCACACCTTCGCGACCACCACGAACAGTGGGTTCCCCGGAGGATGGGGAATGCCCAGGATGTGCGCGGTGGCGATGTACTCGCTCGTGTCCCAGAACGCCGTGGTCGGGGCAAGCGTCAACACGTAGAGAAGCCAGGCGCCGAGCGCGGCCAAGACGGCAGCCATGTAGGGTGGCCGGTCCGCGCGCACGGGGTCCCCGGAAGCATCCTCGTTGTCGACCGCGTCCATCATCGCCTCTCCTCGCCTCCACCTCTCCATGGGATGCCGGCCACGGATCATGCCGCCCCCTGGACCGAGGGAGCAAGGAGCCCGTGCTACCCGCCCGCCCCAACGTCCACTCCTCGACTACCTTCGACCATGGCCCTGCCCCGACTTCGAACGCTTCGCTACGCCCGTGCGTGGCTCGGGCAACCGCAGCGGTACGTCGACGAGACGGTGATGTTGGAGCGCGGCGACCGACGCGTGGCCGCCACGCTGACACGACCCGTCGAGGCCGAGGGACCACTGCCGGCGTGGGTCGTGCTCCACGGGATCACCCGCCGCGGCCGTGCGCACGAGCAGCTCGTGCGGTTCACGCGCGCGCTCGTGGAGAGCGGGGCGGTCGCCATCGTTCCCGACGTACCCGAGTGGCAAGAGCTGGACCTGGCGCCTCGGCTCACCGTGCCGACCATGCGGGCGGCCATCCTCGGCCTGCGCGATTCCGGCTGGGCACGAGAGGAACGCGTGGGCGTGATCGGGTTCTCGTTCGGCGCGCCGCACGCCATATCCGCCACCGCCCACCCGGACGTCGTGGACGATGTGGCCGGCTCGGTGGGATTCGGAGCGTACTGCTCGCTCGAGCGCACCGTCCGCTTCCTCATGACGGGCGAGCATGAGTGGCGCGGGCGAAGCCACGTGACCCACCCCGACGCGTACGGGCGCTGGATTCTCGCCGCGAACCATCTGACGGCGGTGCCGGAACACGCCGATGCGTCGGACGTCGCGTTCGGGCTGCGCTC
>JBEBGN010000078.1:0-13927 GCA_040081395.1 Longimicrobiales bacterium | reverse complement strand
CCCCCCTTGGTCCAAGAGCCCGAGGTCACGGGCGCCTTCGACCCGACCCTCGAACCCGCCATGCGCGTCTGCGAACTGGTAGGCTCCGCCTGCCGTCCGGGCACGCCCGTGGCGTATTTCCCTCCGGGGTCCGCGAAGGTCGAACGCGACCAGTACCAGATCCGTTGGGACACGAACGGGCGCGGGACCCGGCGCCTGGACGAAAGGAAATTCTATCGGCTGGAGATCCTCGTGGGCGGCGTCGTGATGGGGTCGATCGATCTCGACCCGCGGGACTCCCACGGACGCGGCAAGTCTCACTCGCCCGCCGGGTTCTTCGCCTTCACGATCGGCAGGACGATTCCGGTGAAGTTCTGGCTCAGCCAGCCGGCACAGTGCGAGGCCGACGGCCAAGTCGTGCTCGAATGCACCGCCCAGACCGTCACCGACGCCCAGGGGGGCCGCCTCACGCTGGACACCGAGGGAGACCCGCTCTCACTCATCATCCCGCCGAACGCGCTTCCCGAAGGCAATCCCGTGGTGACCGTCGTGGTCGAGCGGCTCGACCCGAGCGAGCTCGATGTGGAGTGCATTCCCCTGCTCGACGCCCCGCAGTACGGACCCTGCTTCCGCGTGACCACGATTCCGGAGCTGACCGGCGAGCTGGAGCTGGATGCCATCGTGTCGATCTGCCTCGATCCGCACGAAGTGCCTGTCATCAAGGGCGAATTTCATCAGGAGAACCAGCTTCAGATCGTCCGCTTCGCGACCGATGGTTCGAACGAGACCGAAGCGCTCCCGGGAACCACGGGTGACTGTCCCGTCGTGATCGGGGACCTCCTGGACGTGCCGGAGCGAGGGTTCGCTCGGTACGCCGCCCTGGGTGCGAACTGGATCGCGCGCGCGGTCGGGCCGGAGCCGGTCCTCGCCCGCACGAACATCCGACTGGGCGGACTGACCTCGTCGTTCAGCCGCTTCCGCTTCGCGCTACCTGGTCAGATGCTGGTGGATGAAGGCAGCGGGGCGGTCGTCCATCAGGGGGAACCCCGCACGGTGCACGCCTTCGTGCGCGTGGTCGATCAGCAGGGGCTCGGCGTGGAAGGCGCCCGCGTGCACTTCTCTACCGCCGACGGCTCAGTGGATGCAGCCGAAGCGATCACCGGCGTCGAGGGCTATGCCGGAACGCATTGGTCCATCGACACATCGACGCCGGGCCACAAATCGTTGACGACATCGGCGCTGGGGCTGCTGACCGAGCCGGTCCCCGACCACTCCAATGGGTTCCCGTTGACCGTGCAGACCCTCACGCACGTGGCGCTCGTGCTCGCGCCCGGGGAAGGAGATGGGGACGGAGACTAGGCGCGCAGGGCGCGGGGTCTGACCAGCCCCGCGCCCGGACTACCTAGTTGCCGGACATCCGTCGCCGGATGTCCTCGATGCGACGGCGGGCGTCGCCGATCGCCGTCTGGACCGCGTCCGGTACGGGCTCGATGCGCTCACCGAAGTCGATGAACGCCTGGAGTTCCTGGATCGCCGCGGAGCCGGTGCGAACCCTCTCGCGCGTCGTCTGCGCGCGATCGAACTCACCCTGCGAGCAGAGCCCACGCTCGTAGTTGATGAGCGCTCCGACGAGGAGCTGCTCGTTGGCGGTGCGGCGGTTCAGGCCGCGCTCGAGCGTCGCGAGCGTGCCCCTGCCCTCCTCCGTGCGCCCGACGGCGCACTGGGCAGCCGACAGGCGCAGGAAGGTCTGGAACCCCGGCGTACCGTAACCTGCCGCGCTTTCGAGCACCTCGAGAGCGGACCCGTACTCAGCGCGGTTCATGTGCGCGACGCCACGCCGCAGGAGTGCCTGCTGGTATTCCTGGCCGTACGGGCTGTTGGCATCGTCCGGGAGTGGCATACGCGCATAGGCCTCGGTCGCTTCCAGCCAGCTACCGCGATCGAAAGCGCGATTCCCGGCGAGCAGCGCTGCGCGGTCCGGCGCGGTCGACCCCGGTAGCGTGCCCCGGCCACCGCCCGGCGGAATGACCGGGTCCGGCTCGGGAGCGGGGGTCGGGGTGGGCGTGGGCGCCCCGCCGGCGACCAGGTCCAGCCGCCGAGACATGCGCATGGTGAGCGGGCCGGCCGTCGAGCCGCGCGGCACCGTCAGAACCGTGTCGAGGCGATGATACGACGGGGCTTCCAGTCGTACCTCGACAGCGAGCTGATTCTCCTCGATGACCTGGCGGATCTGGTAGGGCGCCACGGAAGGCACCCTTTCGACCGCCGATGCATCCAAGACGATCGGCGCCCGCACCAGATACCGGACCGTGAGCTCGGGATCCGAGAGCGCGGCGCCCGTGCCCGCATCGACCGCCTGTACGAGAAGCGTCGCCACCTCCGGATTGGCCCGCTCCGCCGCGAGAGGCACGTCCGGCGGGCCGTAGCACGCCGCGGCCCCGGCCGAGGCGAACCAGTAGGCGATACGGCGTAGACGCATGGCTCCAAAGAAAGACCGGCGCCCCCCCACGGCAAGAGTGCCGCGGCCGACCCCCGGCCGCCGCTTGGGCTCCGAGAGAATTGACCGTGGTTCCGCACGCTCCCTAGGTTCCTCAGGTGTCCACACCCGACAAGCCCGACGAAAAGCCCCGCCCCCAGTCCACCATGGCCTGGAACCCCGAGGACGTGCCGGGGCCCCAGCCCACCATGCAGTGGAGCGCAGAGGAGCTCGCGGGCATGGAAGCGGCCGAGGCGGCCGCCCAGGCGACCAAGCAGGACGACGACCCTCTCGTCGGCACCCTGCTACGCAACAAGTGGCGCGTGCTCAAGCGACTCGGTGCCGGGTCGTTCGGCACCGTCTACAAAGTGCAGGACATCAAGGGTGGCTGGATCGAGGCGCTGAAGATCCTCGGGGTCGACCGCCTCACGGGTGCCGAAGCGGAAGAAATGCGCAAGCGCTTCCTGCGCGAAGCGCAGATCATGAAACGCCTCGGCACGGAATCGCACCATATCGTGGGGCTCTCCACATACGAGGAGGACATCGAAGCGGGGCTCATCTACTTCCTCATGGAGTTCGTCGAGGGGAAGAGTCTCGCCGGAGCACTCGAGGCGAGCGGCCCGTTCTCGGTCGAGCGCACCGTTCGCCTGGCGCTCCAGGTCTGCGACGCGCTCATGGCCGCCCACGAGGGCTCCGAGCCGGTCGTACATCGCGACCTGAAGCTCGAGAACCTCATGCTCACCAAGGACCGTTCGGGTGAGGAGATGGTGAAGGTGCTCGACTTCGGCATCGCGAAGATCGCGGAGCGTGAGGCCGACAGCCGCCTGACCACGGTGGGCACGCTCGGAACGCCGGGGTACGCAGCCCCCGAGCAGCTACGCGCCGAGAGGGTGGACGGACGCACCGACCTGTTCGCGTTCGGCGTCATCCTGTACGCGCTCCTCACGGGCCGGGACCCGTGGCTCGGCAAGCTCGCGCACGAACCGACGAATCAGATCTACGAGTTGATGGCCGCCTCGGACCGTGCCCAGATGATCCCGTTCGCCAAGACGGGCGTGACCGTGCCGGCTCCGATGGCGCACGTCGTGATGCGCCTGCTCCAGCGTGACCCCGCCGATCGGTTCCAGTCGGCCAGCGAGCTCGCTCAAGCGTTGAAGAGCGTTCTCGCCGGCGGCGCGGAAGCGGAGTCCATCAAGGCACCGGCACCGACCCGAAAAGCGCCCGCGCCCCGCCCCACCCCAGCCGCGGTCGCACCGCCCAGCCGTGGTCACGGGAGGCTCGTGGCCATCGCCGTGATCGCGGTGGCTCTCGCGGGTGGCGCGTATTTCGTGCAGCCCTGGGGACGCACGATCGACGCCGCGACACTCGACGCCCAACTCGCCAGTGGTGCGGTGAGCGAGGCCTGGCTCGACGACGGCGGCGTTGGCGGCTATCTCGCCATCGGCCCGCTGGTGTCCCCCTTCTTCACGCGCGTGGCCGAGGGCGACTTGCTCGGAATGGTGGAGCGGCTCCGTGACGCCGGCGTCTTCGTCGATACCTCCTGGGAGGCGCGGCGCATCACTGAGCTCGCCGCCGGCGCGCAGGCGACGTCGCGGTACTACGGACTCGAGGGCGGGGACGTCCGCACGTATGCCCAGCGACTCGCTGCGCTCCAGCCGGACAGCCCTGAGGCGCGGTCCCTACTCCTCAAGGTCGGCGAGCGTATGGCATGGGACGCGGAGGCCGCCCTGACCGATGGGCCTCCGGGGCGGGCCGAGGAGCTCGTCCGCGAGTGCCTCGCGCTCGTGCCCGAGCATCCCCGCTGCCAGGCCGTCCCCGTCGCACGGTGAGCGATCTGGACCGCGGCCGTCTAGAGGACCATAATAGCGCGGGCGCCGCACCCGCGGACCACGCATCCGATCGTACGCTCGCGAGGGAATGACCCATGCCCAAGTTGACCCTGCTGCTCGGCCGCCGAACGATGCAGGTCTACGACTTCAAACAGCCCTCGATCGTCATCGGGCGCGACGAAGGCGTGGATGTGATGATCGACAACCCCTCGGTGTCGCGCCGGCACGCGGAGATCCGCCTCAGCGATAACGGCTGGGTGGTGGAGGACCTCGGGTCCTCGAACGGCACGTTCATCCGCGGCACCAAGATCCAGGGCCCCCAGACCGTCGGCCTCGGCGACGAAATCGGCTTCGGCAAGTTCTCGATCGTCTTCGGCAAGGCGCTGGGCGAGGGGGAGCACGCTCCGCCACCCCCAGGAGCCCCGACGGCGAAGGCCGCGGCAGTCGCGGCCGTGGCAGCGACTCAGGGCACCATGCACATCAACCCTCACGAGGTGAGGGAACTGCTCAAGGACGCCGACCGCAAGAAGCGCGCGCACTTGGTGTGGGAGTCCGGTGGCGAGAGGGGGACTCACTACCTGTCCGAAGCACCGGCCATCCTGATCGGCACCGACGAGTTGTGCGACGTGCGTGTTCCCAAGGGCCCGAAGCACCACGTGCTCATCGTACGTTCGACGGGCGGGACCGACGTGCGCTATCTCGCGACGTTCGGCTCCATGACCGTGCGCGGCGAAAAGACGGAACGCACGAAGCTGAAGAACGGTGACGTGGTCGAGGCCGGAGGGCTCACGATCACGTTCGTCGACGACGTGGCCTGAGACGCTCGGGGCGTCAGCCCACCAAGACCAGGATCGCCACCACCGCGGCCAAGACGACGGCGACCACGGCGAGTGCGGTCATCGGGAGGCCCCCGGCTGCTGCGTCTTCTTCCGAAGGCGGCAGGGCCGCGGCGGCGGCCGTAGAACTCGGCTTCGTCGGCTCCTCGGGGAGAGCCTCGGAGACCAACGTCGAAGGCTGTGAACTGGGTGCATCGAAAGAGAGCACCATCGTCGTCGGCGCCTTCTCGCGCGGCACGTCACCGCACTCCGCGATCGCCACCGTGATGTTGTCGTCGCTTCCACCGTCGAACGCCGCGGTCACCATCGCCTGCGCTGCGCCACCGGGTCCGCGGGACTGCATGAACAACTCGCGCAGATCGTCATCCGTGAGCGTCTTGTAGAGCCCGTCGGAGCAGATCACGAACGCCGAGTCTGGCTCCACGGGGAAGGGCCCGAAGACATCGACATCCACCTCGGGCTCCGTGCCGATGGAACGCGTGAGCGCGTCACGCCAGGGCGTGGCCATCGCATCCGCCTTCGACTGCCCGCGCTTCATGGCCTCGGCCACGAAGGAATGATCGTCCGTCAGCTGCCGGATCCCCTTGGCGCTCACTACGTAGGCGCGGCTGTCACCTACGTTCGCGACACTGAACTCGGCACCCGTGAGGAGCACCGCGACCATGGTCGTGCCCATGCCCTGCTTGCCGGGCTCCATGGCCATGCCATGGACGCGTTCGTTCGCCATCCGGAACGCGTCGCCCAGGGCTTTACCCTCGGCGAGGGCAAGCTGGAGCGTGGCCAGGGCGAGCGCGCTGGCGACCTCGCCAGCCGCGTGTCCACCCATCCCGTCAGCCACCGCCACGAGCGTGCGTCCATCGGCCAGGACATCGGCGAACACCGAGTCCTCCTGATACGGCCGCTTGCCCGGGATCGACTCGACCGCGAGGCGGGGCTGCTGGGACACCTGCGGACCTCACTTGCGAGAGCGGAACCTGCTGGACTGTCTACAGATAGGCCGCCCCGGATCCCGGAGCAAGCCGCTTGTGGCTCAGCGGGTCGGGCATCCGGCAGATGACCGTCTGGGTCGGGGAATCTCGATCGCCGCCGTCCCGTCGACGGAGAAGGCCGGGTATGAGCCCGCGCCCGTCGGCCAGATGGTCGGAAGCCCGCGAAGCGACTCGAGTTAGGGGACTGACATATCCGGTCGGCGCTACTCGTTACTCAGGCAGACGCGGTGGCCCGCACCTTGCACCGTATCTTGCTTGCACCTTGTCCGCAGAGCGTCGGAGCTACCCCATGCGCCCATCATATCGCCCGATCGATTGCTCTCTGCACGACCGCCTGGAGTCCTTCGCCACCCAGCGCGTCGAGTGCCGGATCGTATTTCGGCGAGAGGACGGTACCGAGTGGGTGATGGTCGACCGCATTCGAGATGTCTTCGCGAAGGGCGGCGAGGAGTGGCTCACCACGTTTTCAGGCGAACAGATCCGGCTCGACCGGATCGGCGCCGTGGAATTCAGGCTGCCTGAGTCGGCGTGAGGGCCTGAGGCTCTCGGCTTTCGTACCGAAGCTCAGAGAATCTGCTGCACGTTTGTCGGGGGCCTCAACAGCGCAGTGCGGGACCACGGTCCGCCGATGAGCGACGAGGCGGGAACCAGGGGTCCCTCCGTAGGGGTTCATCGGCGCGGCGCTCACGAGAGGTCGTGCGCCAGTGAGGGAGTCGAGCCGCGCCGTTGAGCGAGCCCCCCGCATTTGACCCACTCATTGCGAGCGGGCCCCGGAGGAGGGACCCCTGGTTCCCGCCTACCTACGCCGCTGGCCTGCTCGTCTGTCCCACCCGCAGGGGCCCTACTGCCCCGCGACGATCGACAGCGGAATGTCCCCGAGCCCGCTCATCTGCGGATTCTGCCGTCCGTTCGTCGCCTCTCGCACGCTCCCGCTCACGTGCTGAAACAGCTCCGTGAACGTCACGATCTTGTTCGAGTCGGCGTCAGCGGCTCCGCGCAGGCCGTCGAGCAGGAAGTGCGTGAACACCCCGTGCCCACCCCAGCGGGCATCCTCGAGGCTGAACTCGTTCGTGTCGGCTGCCGTCATCATCAGGCGCCGCGACGGCGTGAAGAGCTGCTGGAAGCCGCCGGCGATTTCGTTGTTGTCGCCACCGCCGACGGTGTCGCCATCGGCCGTGCCCGCCGAGTGGCACGCATCTGCGATCACGATCACGCGCTCTGCCGCGATCTGACGGCGTAGCGCCGTCTTCACGTCCCACATGGGGAAGCCGGTGGAAGCGAGCGCGTCGAGGTCCGTGTCGGTGGGAAGCAGATAGAGGTTGTCGGGACGGCCCGGGTCGGGCGCACCGTGCCCGGCGTAGTAGATCACCACCAGGTCGTCCCAGTCCGCTTGCTGGAGGAAGACGAAGAGCGCTTCTCGCATGGCGGCGCCAGTCGCCTGCTCGTTCTCCAAGTAGAGCACCTCGTCGAACGGGCCCGCCGCATCGCTCTGAAGGAAATCCCGTACGGCCCGCGCATCCGACGGCGCGTAGTCGAGGTCGGGGATGTTCTCCGCCTCGTACTGGCCCACGCCGATGACCACTGCCCAGCGCTTGTCGATGCGCGGCGCCGCGAAGGTCTCGACGGTCTGACCGCCCGAGCCCGAGGCGACGATGCGCACACTGTCCTGGCTCACGGGAAGCGTGAACTCACGTGCAAAGCGTCGGGCGTTGGACCCCGTAAGCCCGTACCGCGACGCGTCGCCATCGGCGAGCGGTTCGATCAGGGCCGGGGCACCGTTCACTTCTACGGTCCTCGCATCTCCCACGACGACGCCCTCCAGCCGCACCACGTTTTGCACGCCGTCGAGCCCGCCTTCGTTGCGGCGCACGACACCGATCCCGCGCGTGGCCACCGCGTCTGTCGCCGGGAGCACGTCGGCGCGCGTCACCGCGATGCCGGGCGCGCCCTGGCGGGTCGCGGTCTGCGTGGTCGACTGCTGCACCGAGCCCGGATCAGGAGACCAGTAGGAGGCCTCCTGCCATGTCCGGCGCTCCCAATCGTTCACGACTGGCCCAATGAAGTCCGCGATGGCCGACTGCGTGGCCGCGCGGATGGCCTTGGTGCGCGCAGCCTGCGAAGTCGCGTCGATGGCGCGCGCGTCGGCCGTCGCGTCCGAGACGACCTCTCCGAGATCGAGGCGGAGTGCGCGCACGTTCACGTAGGTGGTCGCCGTGATGAGCGTCCCGCTGACCGGGTCTGGGCGCGTCTCGTATTCGGCCACGCCGAGGACTAGAACCTGCGCGCCCCAGTCCCTCCCGAGCTGCGTCGCTGCACCGTTATTGCCGTTGTTCGCCTGCATGACCAGTTCCTGCGCGGCTTGGTCGATGGCGAGGGACGGATCGATCACCGGGAAGCCGGCCTCGAGCAGGAAGGAGGTCATCTCCCGGGAGGCAACCTTGCCTCGCCCCTCCTCCTCGATGAACACCAGCGTCCTGGGCAGTTCGCCCGCGAACGAGATGGCCTGGGCTGCGAGCACCCCGGGCACACCGAGAGCAAAAAGGCCGGCGATCACGCACGCCGGCCCGAGTCGTCGCATCGAGTTCGAACTCGTCATCTAAGTTCCTCCCCGCAGCCGCGCCAGCGCGCGCTGCGCATCCCGGTGGGCCGGGTGTAGCTCCAGCGTCCTCTCATACTCCTGAATCGCACGGTCGGTCTCGCCGCGGTCCTCGAAGTCCACCGCGCGGCTGAACGCAATCGTCGCCGGCACCGGAATCGACTCCATGGCAGGTCGATTCGACGGCGGCACCAAGTTCAGCTGTTGGCCGAACTCGTCGGCCAAGGCGACCACGACCGACAGGAGCTCGCTCGTGCGATCGGACTTCTTCAGCACAGCCACGATCTCGGAGGTCTCGACGTCCACCGCGCGGATGTCCATGCGCAGGTTGTCGACGATGCTCGACGCCTGGCCGAGCAGCACGTACTGGGCCCCCAGCATCTTACCGATCTCGATGGCGCTGTTCTCGTCGACGCGACCCGAGAGCACCAGGTCCTGCTCGCGGAGCATGTCGTTGAGCTGGGCGCGCTCGATGACCTGAATGCCCGGGCGGCTGCTGAACTCGGTGACGAGCATGGCCGTGATGGCCTTACCCAGGTTCACGGAGTTGCCGCCCTCGCCCATCATGAAGCTGCTGAAATCCAGGACCGCGACCGTGGGCAGGTCCTGGGCATGGGCTCGCGGCGCCGGAACGCCGGCAGAAGCCGTCACCAGCAGGGCCGTGATGAGGATGGCTGGCTTGTTCAAGGCAGCTCCGGGCGTATCCTTCGGTCTGAGGCTCGAAAGGCGGGCAGAAAGGGGATTTCCCTTTGCCCGCCATCTGGCCACACCCTATAGTTTATGGTGGCGTCTGCGGGGAAGCGAGTAGGAGGGTGCTACCCGCCTTCCCCGTGTTTTGTCTCCGCGATGTCCCTGCCGCTCCCCAGGAGCCAGTCATGACCCTCGCCCCTCGACCTTTCGCGAGGCGCACAGCCATCCTCGCCGTTGCGTTCGGCCTCGTCGCCTGCGCCACGACGCTCCCCGACGTCGGCCCCGCCGACATCCCCCGACTCCAACAAGAGATCGCGGCGTCGCCGGAGAACACCGACCTCCAAGTGCAGCTGGGCATGGCCCAGTTCGAGGCCGGGGAGTTCGAGACCGCTCGCACGACACTCCAAGCGGCCGTCGACGCGGGCAATGAATCGGGTCCGGCGCTCCTATACCTCGGCATGGTACAGGAAGAGCTCGAAGATTGGTCCGCGGCGCGTGACGCCTACGACCGCTATCTCATCGTCGCCAACTCGGCAGACGCCCGCGAGGAGGTCCGCCAGCGGCTCACGCTCATCGGCCGCAACCTACTCCGCGCGCAGGCTCAGCAGGCCCTCACCCAGGAAGCCACCATCGCCGGCGCTTCGGACGTCACGCCCCAGTCCGTGGCGGTGCTTCCGCTCGCGTTCAACTCGACGCGTGCGGACCTCGAGCCGCTCATCTACGCGCTCTCCGACATGATGGTCACCGATTTCGCGGTGTCCAACGCGCTCGTCGTGCTCGAGCGCTCACAGATCCAAGCGCTGCTCGATGAGATGTCGCTCACCTCCTCCGGATACGCCGAAGCCACGACCGGGGCGCGCGCCGGGCGTCTGCTGAGGGCCGAGCACGTCTTCCAGGGCGTGTTGACCACGCTGGGTGAGAACGATCTGCAGACGGATGCGGACATCCTGAACGTTCCGCGGACCTCTTCGGCAGGTCAGATCACGGAGTCCGCCGTGCTCGAGCAACTGTTCGACATGGAGAAGCAGATCGTCATCCGGACGATCCGCGAAGTCCTTGCCGTGGAACTCACACCGGCGGAAGAACAGGCGATTCTCGAGAACCGCATGGGCAACGTGCTCGCATTCCTCGCCTACGGACGCGGCTTGCGGGAGTTGGACAATGGGAACTACGAGGCAGCGCAAACCGAGTTCGAGTTGTCGGTTCAGCTCGAGCCGGACGGCTTCGGGGGCAGAGACGCCGCCATGCAGGAGGCTGCCGACCTCGTCGGCGCGTCGTCCATCACCACGGTCGACCTCGGAGGTCTCGCTGGCGCGACCGGTGAGTTCGACCTCGGCATGGTCTCGCCCCCGCGCGCACAGACCACCCAAGACCTCGAGATCACCTCCAGCGTCACACGCGGAACCCTGACGAGCGCCACCGAAGCGGTTGCCCCGTCACCCACGGGCGCCACGCTCGACCTCGGCACGACCCAGCAGGGGCAGGAACAGGCGACGACAGCGACGCAGGATACGAACCGTGACCCGGTCCAGGAATCTGGCGGTCAGGACACGGTGTCGGGCGCCATCGGCGCCGTCATCCGCATCGTCATCTCCAATCCGGGAGGTGGCGAGTGATTCGCCTGAGCCTCCGGCGACCGATCGCCTTCGCGTTCCTTGCGATGGGCCTCGTTGCGGCGCCCGCGCGCGCTCAGATCACCGTGGGCGGCGGCCCCGACTTCATGAGCTACGCGTTCGAGACCGGGCTGGGCGCCGATGCCGCGCAGCTCTTCCTGTTCCCGGTCGCGGTGCGCGTGCCGGCGACCGAGACCCTGGCGTTCGACGTGTATGGCGCGTGGGCCGAGGGCCGGGTGGAGCGGGGGGACACGCTCTACAAGTTGTCGGGTCCGGTCGACACGGGCCTGAGGGCCTCCTACCAAGCGACCCCGTGGGCGCTCGCGACGGTCGGCCTCAATCTCCCGACCGGTGACGCCGCTCGTAATGGTGAAGAGGCCATCGTGGCTTCCCTCCTCTCGACGGACCTCTTGGGCTTCCGCGAAGCGAGTTGGGGGCGGGGCTTCGCGGTGACCGGCTCGGTCGCCGTGGCGCGCAGCATGGGCAACTACGGGCTCGGGCTCGCGGGTGCCTACTCCGTGCGCGGCACCTTCAGTCCGGACGAGAGCAACTCGAGCCTCGAGTACCAGCCGGGTAACGAAGCGCGCATCCGCCTCGGCCTCGACCGCAACTTCGGCAACAGCACGCTCACGCTCGGCGGCACGTTCATCAGCTACACGAGCGACAAGGCGAACGGCACCAATCTCTTCCAGGCCGGGCAGCGGATCCGCTTCGACGCCACCTACGCATTCCGCATGGGCGCGGGCGTGTGGACCGTGTACGCCGCTGACCTCATCAGGCAGAACGGCACGCTCACGGTCCCTATTCTCGATCCATCGGGCACGCCCCTAGGCTCGTTGGACGTGAACACCCCCAAGCAGAACCTGGCGCTCGTGGGTTTCATGGGCAGCGTCGAGTTGGGCGGTGGTTTCGTGTTCCGCCCTCACGTCGACTTCAAGCTGCAAGCGCGTGAAGACGACGCGGGCTCGAATGCGGGCTCGGGCTGGTTGGTCGCCGCTGGCGGCGACATTCCGATGCGGATCTTCGGCGGTCACGACTTCTTCCCGAAAGCGCGCATCCTGCTCGGCTCGCTCGAGGACCCGACCGGCAGTGGCGTGCGCGTGTTCGGGCTGGAAGCAAAGGGTACCATCAGGATGTCGTTCTAGGCCGAGCAGCCGCGCGGGGTGACCCCGCACGCTCGGAACGCTACAATGGGCGTCGGGCTTCGGCCGGACGCCCATTTCGTTTGCAGGAAGCTCTCATACGCCCATGACGATTCGACGCATCGCGGTGAACACGGGGGGCGGTGACGCCCCCGGCCTGAACGCAGTGATCCGCGCGGTCGTGCTCGCCGGCCAGGAGCGTGGCTGGGAGGTCTTCGGCATCAACGACAGCTACGACGGCCTCCTGCAGGACGATCAGCTGATGCGGCTCGATCGAAAGGCCGTGCGAGGGATCACCCACCTGGGCGGCACGATCCTGGGCACCACGAATCGTGGCAACCCGCTGCACTACTCGCAGAAGGACGCTGCGGGCAATATCACCGTAGTGGACCGGACCCAGGACGTGGTCGACGGGCTCGCACGCCATGGCATCGACGCCTTGATCGCCATCGGCGGAGATGGCTCCCTCGACATCGCGCACAAGCTGTGGAAGAAGGGCGTCAACATCGTCGGCGTGCCCAAGACGATCGACAACGACCTCGCAGCCACGGAGCTCACCTTCGGCTTCATGACCGCGGTAGAGACTGCCACCGACGCGATCGACAAGCTGCACTCGACCGCAGAAGCGCACGAACGCGTCATGGTCGTAGAGCTGATGGGGCGAAACGCCGGCTGGATCGCGCTGCACGCCGGGCTCGCCGGGACCGCAGACGTGATTCTCATCCCAGAGATCCCGTACGAGATCGACGCGATCTGCGAGAAGATCGAGAAGCGGTACGCCGACAGGCGGAACTTCGCGATCGTCGTCGTCGCCGAGGGCGCCTATCCCGTGGGGGGACAGCCGCTCTTCAAGCAGACGCGGGACGGGCAGCGGCGCCTCGGCGGTATGGCCGAGGTCGTGGCTCGTGAGATCAACGAGCGCACGGGGCGCGAGACGCGTGAGCTCGTCCTCGGTCATCTGCAGCGGGGGGGCGGTCCCAACGCCTACGACCGCCTGCTCGCCCTCCGCTTCGGGGCCGCGGCCGTCCGGTTCGTGGAGCAGGGCGCATTCGGCACCATGGTCGCCCTGGACCCGCCGAACGTGCTCGCCGTCCCGCTCGCGGACGCGATCGCGCGAAACAAGACCGTGCCGGTCGACGGTGACGAGGTGCGCACGGCACGGGCGATGGGCATCTGCATGGGAGATCGTTGACGCATGACGACATCCCCCTCGCGCTTTCGCTCCACGCTCATGCGGGTACTCGTCGTGCAGGTGGTCGCGCTGACGCTGCTCGGCCTCGTCCAAGTGCTCTACAACCGCTAGGCGGATCGGGTGCACTGGATCAATTGGGTCATCGTCGTCACGTATCTCGTCTACGTGATCTGGGACGGGATCCGACTGTCGAAGAACACGGACTCGCTTTCCGGCTATCTCGTCGCCAACAAGAGCCTCTCCTGGTGGGTCGTGGGGCTCTCGGTGATGGCCACGCAGCTCTCCGCCGTCACCATGATCGGCACGACGGGACAGGGCGCCACCGATGGGCTGCGCTTCATCCAGATCTACCTGGGGCTGCCGTTGGCGATGGTGATCCTCGGGGTCACGATCGTACCGATGCTGCACGGGAGCGGCGTCTATACCGCGTACGAGTATCTGGAGCGGCGCTTCGACGCCAAGACCCGTTCGCTCACCTCGCTACTATTCCTGCTGTCGCGGGGCATGTCGTGCGGGACGATCATCGCCGCGCCGGCGGTCGTCTTCAGCGCCATCTGGGGCATCCCGGTCGCGTGGAGCGTCGCG
>JBEBGN010000232.1:0-3796 GCA_040081395.1 Longimicrobiales bacterium | reverse complement strand
TTCGACGACCAGACCCGGGGGTGACTCCACGCCGCGATCAGTGATCCCCGCCAGGGAGCTCGTGGGGACGAAGACCATGTCCGGGCGCAGGTACTGACCGCTCACGAAGAGCAGGTCGACGTCCCAGAGCAACTCGCCCACGGGGTGTTGGTCGACGTATCGCTGCAGGGCGATGTAGAGCGTAGCGGCGATCTTCTGGTGCTTCGGCCCGGGCGCCGGGGTCACGCACACCTCACCGTCGATGACCTCGTAGCGGTTGCCGTCGTCCGGCAGGCGTGCGTACTCGGAGTAGGTCCACTCGGCGGTGGGGCTGGTCGGCCTCGACATGGGTCTCGCGCTCACTGTGTGAGTCTGCCGCCGCGTCCGGGGCGTCAGAATGTCGGACTGGGACTTCGTGTTGGAAGATACGGTGCGACTCGATGGGATGCCGCACTTGCGGCAATTGGACATATCACCTTAGTCTAAGATGGTTAGTCCAATGGCAGATGGCCTAGACCGGGCGGAACTCGATGAAGGTCGGCATCAAATCCGGACTCTCCGTTTTCCAGGGCACGCTCGAGCTGCTCGTGCTCCGTACTCTCGCCGCACAGAGCCCGCTGCACGGCTTCGCGATCCTCGATTGGATTCGCCACACTACCGATGAGGACCTCCTCGTCGAAGACGGCGCTTTGTATCCTGCGCTCCGCCGCATGGAGAAACGCGGCTGGCTCTCGAGCGACTGGGGCATATCGGAGAAGGGGCGTCGGGCGCGCTACTACCGGCTGACTGCCCCCGGGAAGAAGGCGCTCGAGAAGGAGAGCGCGCGTTGGGAACGGTATGTCGTAGCCGTCGAGAAGCTGTCGGGCGAGGCGTAGGAAGGCGCAAGTGACTCCGACCCGCGGACCGAGTCGCTGGTTGGACCGACTTGGGTTGCGTCGACCGAGACCGCACGAGTCGGCAACTTGGGAAGTCGAGCACCACCTCACCGAGCTTACGGATCGGCTCGTCGCGGAGGGTTGGGAGCCCGACCAGGCGCGCGTGGAGGCCGAACGACGATTCGGGGATCGCGCACGTTACCAGCAGCGTATGCGTAGGGCGGAGTGGGGACTCGTGGTGGTTGACCGTTGGGCTGCTCGCGCGGAACTGACCCGGCGGAGCGCCATTGCCGTCGGACGACTCTTGCGCAGGCAACCTCATTGGGCGGCGGGTATCATTCTCACGCTTGCGATCGGCATCGGTGCGAACGCCACGATGTACGGGATCATCGATCGACTGCTCCTGCGTCCGCCGGCCCACATCGTGGACCCCGGGCGGGTCGTCCGCGTGCATGGGCAGGTGCGTGGGATCAGTGGAGAAATGTTCCGCAACCCGCTGACCTATCCGGACTACGTCCATCTCCGAGCCCACTCTGGATTCGAGGCGATCGCCGCGTACAGCCGGCCGGGTCCGCGTACAGTCAGGATCGGTGAGTCGGCCGAGCGGCTCCAGGCGGCCGAAGCGGCCGGCGAGCTCTTCCCGCTGCTGGGAGTATCGCCCGCCTTCGGCCGCTTCTATACACCAGAAGAGGCGCAGCCCGGATCGGAACCGACGGTGGTGCTCGGCCATGAGTACTGGCGCAGCCGATTTACTGCTGACCCTGAGATCCTGGGGCAGACGCTCGAGATCAACGGTCGTGATCACACGATCATTGGTGTCGCCCCGGCCGGGCTCACTGGCGTGGACCTCGCGCGTGTGGACGCGTGGCTGCCGTTCGAGCTCACGGCAACCGCGGATCGCGGCAACCTGGAGGACAGCTGGAACTGCTACTGCGTGTCGGCCGTCGCACGTCTGACGGACGGCGTGTCGACCGACGCCGCCTACGTCGAAGGACTGGCTATCGTCACGAACGCCCGCGAGGCCGCGGGCGCCAGCATGACCAACATTCACGGCATCACGTTCACGCCACTCATCCTCGCCCGGGGACCGGAAGCCGGCAGCGAGGCTCGCGTAGCTCAATGGCTTACCGGCGTTTCGCTTATTGTGCTGCTCATCGCCTGCGCCAACGTGGCGAACCTCCTGACCGCCAGAAGCCTTCGTCGACGCAAGGAGATCGGCGTTCGCCTCGCGCTCGGGGCCGGAAGGCGGGCCCTCGTCGTGCAAGCGGTGATCGAATCACTGTTGCTCGCATGCATCGGTGGAGCGTTTGCCCTCCTGATCGCGGAATGGGGGGGCTCGGTCGTACGGTCCACGCTGCTTCCCGATGTCTTCTTTCCGGAGTCGGCGCTGTCGCCTCGCCTCGCGCTCATCACGGCGCTCCTGGCGGTGGGCGCGGGATTGTTGGCCGGAGTCGCGCCAGCCATACAATCGAGCCGTGCAGACGTCGTCCTCGGTCTGAAGCAGGATGGCGCCGCGCTCACGCCGCGCTCGTCGCGCCTGCGGGGGTTCCTGACGGTCCTTCAGGCGTCGCTGACGGTCGTGCTCCTCGTGGGAGCCGGACTCTTCATCCGCAGCGTTGCTGAGGTTCGTCGGGCGGACCTCGGCCTAGACGTCGACCGCCTCGTCGCGGTGCAGCTCGAGCTCGACGAGACAGTCCTCCAGGGAGTCGTGGCCGATCTCGACGGGGCCGCGGCTGCGCCGGGAGCGATCCGGGCCGCACACCTCATGGGACTCTACGAGGAAGCCATCCGTCGCATCGACGGTCTCCCCGGAGTGATTTCCGCGGCTGCTACGGGAAGCGGCCTCGGCTCCGGATACTCCACGACCCTACGAGCCGACGGTGTCGATTCGATTCCGCGCTTGGCCGGCGGTGGCCCATATCAGAGCAACGTTTCGTCGAACTACTTCGAGACCATCGGGCTCGGGGTGTCGCAAGGGCGCGGAGTCCTTCCTTCCGACGTCGATGGCGCGGAGCGCGCCACGGTGGTGAGCGACCTCATGGCGCGGACGATCTGGCCCGACGGAGACGCGGTCGGCCGGTGCATCTATGTCGGGCGGGGCGCCACGGAGTGCACACGTGTGGTCGGCGTCGTGGAGGATGCGGCTCGCAACGGATTGCGTGACGCACCACACATGGCGTATTACTTGCCTGGCGGACAAGCGGGGAGACCATACAACACGGTGTACGTTCGGGCCCAGGAGTCCGCTGACGACATCGTGCCTCGAGTCGCAGCGGCCCTCCGTTCGCTGGCACCGGAGGTTCGCTACGTGCGGGTGGAAACGATGCGGGACCGCCTCGACCCACAGGCGCGCTCCTGGACGCTCGGCGCGGCCATGTTCACCATCTTTGGCCTGCTCGCGCTCGTGGTCGCGGCGGTCGGGCTGTACAGCGTACTCGCCTTCGACGTGGCTCAGCGCACTCGCGAGCTGGGGATCCGCACCGCGTTGGGCGCGAGGAAGGCACGGCTGCTCCGCTCGGTGCTATGGCAGGGAATCAGTCTAACCGGACTCGGCGTCGCGCTCGGTCTCGCGGCTGTCTACTGGGCCGCTCCATACGCGCAGGACCTACTGTTCGATACGTCGCCGCGCGATCCGTGGGTCCTTGGCGGAGTGGCCGGGATCCTGTTGGTCGTCAGCATGTTAGCCGGTCTCGTTCCTGGCCTTCGGGCCACGCGAGTGGACCCGATGCGGGCGCTGAAGGCGGACTGAGTCCGTGATGCCCGCGAAGCCTTACGGATGAGCATGCGAGGGCCCTCTGGGTGGCTGCACGCCACCCGCGTCGACCCCATGGTGGCCCTGAGATCCGACTGACCGCTCGCGGCTACAACGGCTTCATCACCTCGACGAGGTCGATGACCAGCGGCTCCGACGCACCTGCCGGTCGCCACGTCAGCCGCCCCTC
>JBEBGN010000231.1:0-3808 GCA_040081395.1 Longimicrobiales bacterium | reverse complement strand
CCCCCCCCCCCCCGGCCGTTTGTGGGGTGTCCCCGCTGCCGAATCGGAGGGGCAGCGGTCGGGTGGGCGCGCGGAAGTCCAACAGGCCGTAAAATCCTTCCGTCACCCCACCGATCCTCGGAGCCCCCGATGCGCTTTGCACCCCTCGCCGTCTTCACGATCCTCGCAGCGTTCGGTTCTCCGGCGACCGCGCAGACCCCGACGGCCCTCTACGACCACGTGCATATGTCGGTGCCGGATCCACAGGCCGCGGCGCAGTGGTATCACGACCACATCGGGGGCGAGTGGGTGGACGGAAGGGACGACCGGCTCCTCTTCGGGACGACCCGGATCATGTTCCTGCGGGGGCAGAACCGCCGACCCAGTGCAGGGAGCGTGATCGACCATCTCGGGTTCTCGTTTCCGGACCTCCCCGCCAAACTCGCCGAGGTGAGCGCGGCCGGCGCCACGATCACCTCTCCCCTCCGAGAGGTGGAAGGCCTGTTCAAGCTGGCGTTCGTCGACGATCCCTTCGGCACGCGACTGGAACTGATCGAGGAGCCGCAGCATCTGGGCTTCCACCACGTCCACCTGCGTTCTCCGGACCCCGAGGGTACCCTGGCGTGGTACGAGAACATGTTCGGAGGCGTTCGCATGCGGATGCGCGGGCGGCTCGACGGCATCCTCTACCCGGGCAACGTGTGGATCCTCGTCCAGCGTGGGGAGAACTTCCCGAGCACCGAGGGCTCGATCGATCATATCGGCTGGCGCTCCCCCGAGACCGAGAGCATGGTGACCGCCCTGACCGGTCGCGGGGCGGAACTGACGAGCCAACCCACGGACCTGACGCTCCCGAACGGCGTGATCCGGTTCTTCTACATCGCGGGACCCGAGGGCGCGAGAGTCGAGCTGGTCGAGCGCCAGGCCGACATGAGGTGAGCGGGCGCGCCGCGGATCGGGGTCATCCCACGGCGGACCGCCTCGGAGTAGTCTGCGTCGCGGCGTTCGCAGCGCTCCTCGCCGAGGCTTCGTCTGCGCAGACTGCCCCCACGCTCCCCGTCTTCCGAGACGGGCAAGCGCAGGTCGTGCCGGGGTTCGCGGATCCTCGACAATGGATTCGCCACGACCTCTGGGTCGAGACGGAGTTCGACTCGGACGGGGACGGACGACGTGACCGCGTACACGTCGGCGTCACCCGGCCCCGGCAAACGGACGCCGAGGGTCTGCGCGTGCCGGTTGTGTACGAGACGAGCCCCTACTTCGCAGGCGTGGGATCCGCCGCGCCGCAGTATTTCTGGAATGTGCGTCACGAATTGGGGGACGCGCCTCCTCCGCGCGCGCGCATGCCCGAGATCCAGCAGCGAAGCCTGCGCCCCGTCATCTCGAATGCCCACGTGGGCGATTGGGTGCCACGGGGCTTCGCAGTCGTGCACTCCGAGTCGCCGGGGACGGGGCTCTCTCAGGGGTGTCCGACCATCGGTGGGCGGAACGAGACGCTGGCGCCCAAGGCCGTGATCGACTGGTTGAATGGCAGGGCGCGCGGCTTCGAGTCACCAGACGGTGTCGACCCGGTCACCGCGTACTGGTCAACGGGACGGGTGGCGATGACCGGCACCTCGTACGACGGGACCCTCCCGCTCGCAGCCGCGACCACCGGTGTCGAAGGCCTCGAGGCGATCATCCCGATGTCCGCGAACACCTCGTACTACCACTACTATCGATCCAACGGCCTGGTCCGGTCACCCGGTGGCTACTTGGGCGAAGACGTCGACGTGCTCTTCGACTTCGTCCACAGCGGAGACCCGGCCCGGCGCGCGTACTGCGTTCGGACAGTGCGGGACGGGGAACTCGCTGCCGGACAGGACCGGCGCTCCGGAGACTACAACGACTTCTGGGCCGGCCGCGACTATACTGCCGACCTGACCGGGGTGCGCGCAGCCACGCTGCTCGCGCACGGGCTGAGTGACTGGAACGTCATGCCCGGCCACAGCGTGCGCGCGTACCAAGCCCTTCGCGCTCGAAGCGTGCCGGTTCAGCTCTTTCTCCACCAGGGCGGACACGGCGGTCATCCTCCCCTCGAGTTGATGAACCGATGGCTGACGCGCTGGCTCTTCGGCATCGAGAACGGGGTGGAGCGCGACCCGCGCTCGTGGGTCGTGCGCGAGGGCGCCAGTAGCGAGGCTCCCACCGCGTATGCAGACTATCCGCACCCTGGTGCGGTCGATGTCGTTCTGCGCCCGGGGCTGGGCGGTCGAGGGGTGGGTGCTCTGAGCGCGGGCCCCGGCCTTCGGCAGGGTTTGGAGACGCTGGTCGACGACGTGGCTCTGACGGGTGGGGCGCTCGCGCGCGCCGGATCGGACGACCACCGGCTCCTCTACGCCACCCCGCAGCTCACGGGACCGGTGCACCTGTCGGGCACGCCGCGCGTGACCGTGCGCCTCTCGTCGAGTCGGCCTGCGGCCAACCTGTCGGTGTGGCTGGTCATGCTCCCCTGGGTCGATCAGCCGAGCGCGTCGGCGAGCCTGATCACCCGAGGATGGGCAGACCCGCAGAACCACGCCTCGGCGACCGAGGGCGAACCACTGGAGCCGGGCCGATTCTACGACGTGACCTTCGAGCTCGAACCCGACGACCAGGTCATTCCGGCGGGGCGGCGCATCGCGCTCATGATCTTCTCCAGTGACCGAGAGTTCACTCTCTGGCCCCCCTCCGGTACCGAGCTGACGATCGACTTGGCGGGCACATCTCTCGAGTTGCCGCTGGTGGGCGGGGCGGTGGCGCTCGATGCCGCCCTGCGCTGACGGTCGGGTCTCCATCGGGTGGGCGAGCGTCCCGTTTCGATGCGTGTGTCGCACGCCGCCCGGGCGTTGATGGGTCGGCTGCTTAGGTCTAACCTTGGGGCCTTGGTGAACCGCTACGACCCTGCTCGCAGGAGGCTGACAATGGCTCGTCCGATCGCAACGGCGTGGTTCGCCGTCGGCGCTGCACTCTCCATCGCAACGCCGATGATGGCGCAGGCCCCTGTCTACGGGAGCGCGCAGCACTCCTTCCGCGTGGTGACCGTGGCCGAAGGGCTCGAGCATCCCTGGTCGATTGGCTTCCTGCCGGGCGGGGACATCTTGGTCACCGAGCGGCCAGGCAGGCTGCGCATCATCCGCGATGGCCGCCTGCTCGCGGCGCCGGTCGAGGGTCTGCCGGCGGTCTTCGCCGTCGGGCAGGGCGGACTGTTGGACGTCGTGCCCCATCCCGAGTTCGCGACGAACCGGCTCGTCTATCTGACCTACTCGAAGCCTCTCGGCGGGCAGGAGTCCACGACTGCTGTCATCCGCGGTAGGCTCGAGAACGACCGGCTCACGAATGTGGAGGAGATCTTCGAGGCCCAGACTAGGGGGCGCGGCCACTACGGGTCCCGTCTCGCGTTCGACGGTCAGGGCCACTTGTTCGTGTCGGTGGGCGAACGCATGGCGGCGCCGAACCTCGGGGAGGCGCACCCCGCCCAGGACTTCTCCAACCACCATGGCACGATCAATCGCCTCTTCGACGACGGTCGCGTGCCGCCGGACAATCCCTTCGTCGGTCGCGAGGGCATTCGCCCGGAGATCTGGAGCAAGGGGCACCGCAACCCTCAGGCGCTCGCCATCCATCCTGTGACGGGGCAACTGTGGGAGGCCGAGCACGGTCCACAGGGCGGGGATGAGCTGAACCTCATCGAGCCGGGCAACAACTACGGCTGGCCCGTGATCGGCTTCGGCGTGAACTATGGGAGCGGCAGCGCGATCCACGAAGGCACCTCCCGCGAAGGCATGGAGCGGCCGGTCCACGTGTGGGT
>JBEBGN010000077.1:0-14025 GCA_040081395.1 Longimicrobiales bacterium | reverse complement strand
CACCCAGAGGTGCTCGCCGGTGTTCAGGTCGATGGCCGTGATGCGGCCGACCGGACCCTTGAAGATGTCGAGGCCATCCACCGACGGGCCGCCGCGACCCCGACCGCCACCACCGCCGCCGCCGGGCGCGGCCTGGCCACGTCCCGCGCTCCAATCGGAGTGCGTGAGGCCGGTCTGCTCGGGTGAGTCGAGCGGGGACTCCGTCGCCGGCATGACCGACAGGTTCGAGCAGCCACTGTGCGAGGTGATGAAGATGACCCCCGCGACCGGATCCGCGACCGCCGGTCCGGTGATGTTCACGCCACCGGTGTCACCGGGGCAGACGCGCGCGGGACCCGCCGGATCCGTGATCGTGGTCGGCGGATTGAAGAGCGGCGCGAGCAGGTTGTTGTCCTGCGCGACCTGCAGCGCACGCCGACGAATCTCCGGCGTGTAGTCGATCAGCTGGGCCTCGGTGCGGCCCTGGAGGTCGAACGGCGCGGGGCGCGTGGGGAAGGGCTGCGTCGCAGCCAGCTTCTCGCCCGGCACGCGCGACTGCGGCACCGGACGCTCCTCGATCGGCCAGATGGGCTGGCCCGTGGCGCGATCCAGCGCATACAAGAACGCCTGCTTCGTGGCCTGGTAGATGCCCTTCACCGCGCGGCCGTTCACGTTCACGTCCATGAGGATCGGCGCGGTCGGGGTGTCGTAATTCCAGATGTCGTGGTGCACCATCTGGTAGTGCCAACGACGCTGACCCGTGTTCACGTCCAGCGCGATGATGCTGGTGCTGAAGAGGTTGTCGCCCGGACGGAAGCCGCCGTAGTAGTCGATGGTCGCGCCGTTCGTGACGACATAGACCAAGCCCAGCTCCGGGTCCGCCGCCATCGGCGCCCAGGACGACACGTCACCCGTCCAGTCCCACGCGTCGTTCTCCCAGGTCTCGTGGCCGAACTCGCCCGGACGGGGGATCACGTGGAACTTCCACTTGAAGTCACCCGTCGCCGCATCGTAGGCGAGAATGTCGCCCGGAACGTTTTCGATGCGGGTCTGCTGATAGCCCTGCTCGGCCGAGTTGCCGACCACGACCGTACCGTTCACCACGATCGGCGGCGAGGAGGTCGTGATGTAGCCGATGTCCTGCGGAATGCCCTGGTTCGGATCGTAGGCGCCACCGGTCCAGCGCTCCCACGGACCCCAGCCCTCGATCAGGTCGGGGATCATGTCCACGCCGCCCGTCTGCCGGAAGCCCGGGAGCGGGATCGGCTCACCCCAGTTTTCGAGCGGTTGGCCGGTATCGGCGTCGAGCGCCCACAGGAAGAAGCCGGGGGTCGAGATGTAGACCACGCCGCGACCGTTTACCTCGGCGTACGCCACGCCCTTTCCGTAGCCCTTACGCATCGAGTACTGGTGGCGGATCGTGTTGGAAGGCTCGCTGAAGCTCCAGAGCAGCTTGCCGTTGCTCGGATCGAGCGCGATCACGTGCCGGTCCTCGCCGGTCACGGTGATCAGCTTGCCATCCACGTACGACGGCGTCGCCCTCGGCGTGCTCGGACCGAAGCTCGCCGCGTCGAACTGCCAGAGCATGGTGAGTTCGTCGAAGTTCTCCGCGGTGATCTCGTTGCCCGGCGTGTAGCGCGTGTGCCACGCGTCACCGCCGAGGTACGTCCAGAGGCCGTTCTCGGTGCCTGGACCCTGTGCTTGAGCCGCCCACGGCAGGGTCGCGAGCGCGCTCAGTGCGAGCGCGATCCGCGAGACAGGCCGGCGGGCCATGTGACTCGTCATGTTTCGTCTTCTCTCCCAGGTGCGACCTATGCGCGGCCTGATTCTCGATGGGCAGGGGCGCTCGAGGTCTGTATTGGACCAAGGACTCGGACCAACTCCCCAAAGGGAACGTTGAGGGGCGACATCCTAGTCTCGGGTGGGGTCACAGTCGGTGGTAGGCGCCTTTCCTGGCAAGGGTTCCCCCGCTTTACATCGCCTTACAATCGGGCCGCTGCTTTGACCAAGAGCACGCCGCGCCCCAAGATGGTGCCCCATGTCTTCGGGAGCCCCCTCGGAATGGAGCCGGCGCCGCGTCCTCGCGGCGCTGGCGGGCGCGGGGGTAGCGGCCCCGTTCGTCGCCGGCAGCCGCGGCGGCTCGGGGGACCAAGTCGTGCTTCGATACACGGGGCACATTCCCAACTCCCACGGCCTGTACGCCCGCGTCTTCCTGCCCTGGGAAGAGTTGGTCACTCGCGAAACAGGGGGCCGCATCCGCTGGGAGCACTATATGGATGGTCTGCTCCACGGCGCGCTCGACGGCTTCAAAGCGATCGCCTCCGGTGTCACCGACTACACGCACGGCTACGCGACCTACCAACCCGGCAGCTTCCACCTCTCCCACGGGCTCCAGCTCCCGTTCCTGTTCGATACGCCGGGCGTTGCGTCGCTGGTGTCCGAAGAACTCTATCCGAGGTTCTGGAAGAGCGAGTACGAGCGCATGGGCGTGTATCTTGCGCACGCCGATGCGACGACGGCCTACGACATCATCGCCAAGGTCCCGATCCGCACACCTGACGACATCGCCGGCCTCAAGGTGCGCTCCACGGGCGGCCTGATGGCCGACATGCTTCGTGAGCTCGACGCCATCCCGGTCGTGATCGCCGCGTCGGAGACCTACACCGCCTTCCAACGCGGCATCATCGATGCCGTGGCGCTCAGCGCGCCGGACATGGCGGCGTACCGACTGTGGGACATCGGCACCCACTACCTCCAGATCGGGTTGTCTCACACCGTGCTCCAGTGGTGCGTCAGCCCGCGCGCGTTCGATGCCATGCCAGACGACCTGCGCGTCCAGCTTCACGACCTCTTCCGCTTCCGCGGCCAGGTCGCCAACCAGAACTACTACGGCGGCGCCGCACTACAGGTGGCGCTGGGCCGTCTGGCCGAGAACGGCATCGAGATGATTTCTCCCACGGCGGCACAGCGTCAGCAGTGGGTCGACGCGGTCCACCCCGTGGAGCAACGCTTCATCGAGGACAACGAGGCCCTCGGCCTGCCCGCCGCCGACTTCGTGACCGAAGCGAAGGAGCGAGCAGCGAGGTACCTCGGCTGGACCGACGAGCAGCTCTGGAACCACGTGGCCGAGAGCCCTGTTCAGGGCATCATCGACCTTTGACCTCGCACGGCGTGGACGATTCGGCGGAGGCCGCGACGCCGAGCGGACTGGACGCCTTGTTCGGGCGTGTCGATGTGGTCTCGGCTAGGGCGTCCGGGCTGCTCTTCCGCCTCGGCATCTATGTCATGCTCCCCGCGCTCGTGACGCTCGTCACGTTCGACGTCATGCTCCGCTACGTCTTCGACTCCCCGCTCCAGTGGGCGCGCGACGTGAGCGGGCTCCTCCTGCTCATGTCGATCACCGCGGCACTCCCCCACGCGTGGGACCGCGCGTACCACATCCGCATGGAGGTCGTCTACGATCGACTTGCTCCGGCTCGGCGCCGGCTCGTCGATGTGCTCTCGGTCGTGTGCGGCATTCTATTCTTCGGCATGATGGCGGTGCAGGCTGCGCGCTACGTGCCGTTCATGATGCGTACGGGGGAGACGGGGGAAGATCTGCTCTGGCCGCTCTGGCCGTACATGGCGTTCATGGCGCTGTGCGGCTTCGTGACTGTCCTACGCCTCTTTGCGAATCCGGCTCCGACGGCTGCGCACCCGGTCGCCGGCTCGACGACCCCAACTGTTCAGGCGCCGCACGGGGGAGGGGCCCTGTGAGCCTCGAGCTCTTCGGCGGGATCGGCCTCGGGGTCATGTTCGTGCTGCTCGTGCTCGGGATTCCCGTCGCGTTCGCGATGGCCGTCGTCGGCGCCGTTGGCCTCTGGATCCTGGAAGGCCCCGGGCCCGCGCTCGCGCAGGCCACGATCATCCCGTGGAGCGAAGGACGGAGCTTCGTCTTCGTCACCATCCCCCTCTTCGTGCTGATGGGCCAGTTGGTGTACCAGACCGGCTTGGCCACCGATCTGTACGCGGGCATCCGCGCCTGGATCGGTCGTGTACCGGGTGGGCTCGCGATCGCGTCGGTGGTCGCGTGCGCGGCGTTCGGCGCGGTAACCGGTTCGAGCATCGCGACCGTGGCTACCATGGGCGCGATCGTCATGCCGGAGATGCGCCGGTACGGGTACAACCCGCGCTTGGCTACGGGGGCCCTCGCCGCGTCCGGGACGCTCGGCATCCTCATCCCTCCGAGCGTCATCTTCATCTTCTACGGGGTGATGACGGAGACTTCGATCGGGGCCCTCTTCATCGCGGGGATCGTGCCGGGGATCCTGACCGCGCTCATGTTCTCGGCGATCATCCTAGTCCGTTGCCTCATTACGCCGTCGCTCGGGCCCCGCGGGCCCGCGGCCACATGGGCTGAGAGGCGCCAGTCGGTAAACGGATTCCTGCCCATTCTCGTGCTCTTCTTCGGTGTCATCGGCGGGCTGTACGTCGGCGCCTTCACGCCCACCGAGGGGGCGGGGGTCGGATGCGCGGGCGTCCTCCTGATCGCCGGACTGAAGCGCCGGGTCAACCGTGGGGCCCTTGCGCGAGCGCTCGAAGAGACCGCCCTCATCAGCGCGATGATGTTCGCCATCATCGTGGCGGGTTACCTGCTGGCACGCTTCCTGGCCGTCACGGGCACCACGGAAGCCATTGTCGACGCGCTGGTCGCCCTGGGGCTGGGCAGGGTGGGGTTCATCCTGCTGCTCGTCGGCCTCTACCTGGTGCTCGGCGCGCTCCTCGACGTGTTCGGCATGCTGGTGCTCACGATCCCGTTCGTCATGCCGGTGGTGCGCGAGCTCGGCATCGACCCGATCTGGTTCGGCGTCTTCATCGTCGTCATGTCCGAGGTGGCTTTGGTGACCCCTCCGATCGGGGCCAACGTCTTCGTCATGCGGCGCGCGGCGCCGGATGTGCCCATGACAGAGATCTTCCTCGGCGTGTTGCCGTTCGTGCTCGGCGAGCTGGTCATGATCGCTCTGCTGATCGCGTTCCCCGAGATCGCGACCTGGCTGCCGGCGCAGATGGGCTAGCGGTCTACAGCTCCGCCCAGACTCCGCCGGGGCCTGCGTTTACGATGCGCGTGTCGCCCACGATCGACTCTTCGGTCCAACAGGCGTGGATGTGGCCGCATACGGAAAGGCGCGGCCATACCTGCTCGATCGTTGCCGCGATGGCGCGGCTGCCGAGGTGTTTGCCGCCGGCCAGATCCACGTGGCCATGAGGGGGCGAATGCGTCACCAGCACCCCACCGGCCGGACAGTCCGCCAGCAGCGGTATGGCTTCGGCCTCCGACAGGTCGTAGCTCCAGGGCCCGAACGGGGTGACGGGCACCGCGCCCCCGAGTCCCCAGAACGGTACCCCGCCGATCTCGCAGCCGCTGCCGTGAAGCACGTGCGCTTCCGGCCACGACGCGCAGGCGTCGGCCAGCTCCTCGTACGACTCGCCGTTGCCGGCGACGAGCACGGCGGGGCAGGGGGCCGAGGCCAGCACGTCCACCGTCTTCTGTAGACCCGTGCGCATCACTGCCAGGTCTCCCGCCACTACCAACACGTCTGCCTTCGCGGACAGCTCGACCAGCCTGTGCGCGGCGGCCAAGTCGCAGTGGATGTCGCTACAGAGCAGCAGACGCATCGAGCGCGGGCTGAGGCGTGTATGCGGTGTCATCCGTGAGCTTCCTCCGCAGTTCGACGGAGAGCATCCACCAGCTGGCGGCCGCCTGCATGGTCACGGTGACCACCGACGTGTACCACAGGTGGTGCAGCTCGAACCAGGGCTGGTAGGAGAGCCAAACCGCGGGAACCGCGAACGTCACGATCCGCGTCGCGCTTGCGATCAGAGCCGGGACGGTGTTGCCGATCGCCTGGAACATACCCGAGCAGGTGAAGACGATCCCGCTGAAAATGAAGTTCAGCGAGATGATGCGAAGGAACTCCGCGCCGTCGGCCACCACCTCGGGATCACTCGAGAAGATCGCGATGAGGGCCTCCGGTCGAATCCGGCACAGCAGTGTGAGCACCAGCATGAGCGCGCTCAGCGTCATCATGGCGGTACGGAAGGTCTCGCGTACCCGGTCGTGCTTGCGGGCTCCGACGTTCTGTCCGGCCACGGGGGAGGCGGCCCACGCGATCGCCATGGCGGGGAGGAAGATCGCCTGCATGACGCGGGATCCGACGCCGAAGCCTGCCTGGGCCTCCGGACCGAAGTCGCGGATCACCCAATAGATGACCGCCATGTAGACGAACATGAGCGCGAATTCGCCACCGGGCGGAAGGCCGATCGCGAGGATGCGCTTCCAGGCGTCGGCGCGCGGACGAACCAGCGCCCTGTCGAAGCCGACATAGTGCTCGAGGCGCAGGAAGTAGGCGATCATCATGATCACCGCGGCCGCCACGGATATGGTGGTCGCGATGCCCGCGCCCGCGATGCCGAAGGGAACGCCGGTCAGCCATCCAGAGATGAGGATGGGAGCCAGGATCGCGTTCAGGATCACCGTGAGCACCTGCACGACGATCGTCGGGGTCACGATGCCCGTGCCCCGGAGGGCGGAGCCCATCGAGATCATCGCGAACTGGAGCGCGAGGCCAGGCAGGAACCAATACAGATAGGTGAGGCCCGCCGCGCTGGTGGCTGCATCGGCGCCCAGTCGCTCCATGTAGAGCCCGGATAGCGCATAACCGCCGACGAGTGTGACGGCTGCGCACACGGCGGCGAGCACGAGGCTCTGGTTGAAGATCAGGTTCGCGTCCGCCCGATCCTTCCGGCCGGCGGCCTGCGCGATGAGCGCCATGGTGCCCACGCCGAGGATCTGGGTGATCGCCATGACGAGGAACTGCACGTTGCCCGCCGATCCCAGGCCGGCGATCGCCGCGTCCCCTAGCCGCCCGACGAAGTAGAGGTCGACGAGGTAGTAGGCGGTCTGGAACACCATCCCGATGGCGATCGGGACGGCGATCCTCATCAGGTGGCCTGAGATGGGCCCCTCGGTCAGGTCGTTCATCCGCTGTGGTGTGCTCGTCGGGGTCGGGGGCGCCATGTAACAGGCCCCGTGCGGGTGAAGCGTAACCTCTCCGGTCCGGACTCCCCAAGCAGTTCAACCGATGTCGGTGCGAGCTTCCTTAACGGTTTCCGAACAACCCTGGGCGTTGCCCAGCTTGGGCCGAGCGGCCAACATCCGGCGTCGCGTTTGATCCCCTTCATCGGAAGGCGGCGTTGCCCCGCACGTCCCGGCCCCGCCGAGGGGCCCGGTCTTCGACGACCCTACTCGGCGTCGTGCTCTTCGCCGCCGTGGGGCTCTCCTGCGGCCTGGCGCTCCAAGGGTATTTTGCCGCGCGCTCCCACCGACAGACCACGGAGGCGGTGCTCCGCGACTATGCCCAGGTCGCCGCGGGTGAGTACGCCCGGACCGCCACCGTCGAGTTGTCGCGCTTCTTCGATATCGCGTTCGACGAGGTGCCCCGGCGGACGCGCGGCAATCTTCCAGGCATCGACGAGGTGGAGCGCGATCTCGATGATGCCATGCGGGCGCTCGACTGCCCCTGTCCCGATTTTCGCGAACCCCTCGGACTCACGCGCATCCTGCTCCCTGATGGAGGGATCGAAGCCGATTCGGAGTTCGCCACAGGGTCGGTGCCGAAGGAGGTGGTGTCCGCGATCGTGACGGCGGCCATGACCCGCTACGCGGCGGACCCAGCGGAGCGGTACGGACTGTTCTACTTGGACTCGACCTCGACGGGTGTCAGTGCGGTCGCGTACGCGACGGCACAAAGGGATGCAGGCCCGCTGGTGGCGGTGTACGCGGTCATGCTCGATGACCGCGCCCTGCGCGAGATCGCATCGCACTGGTTGCGCTCGACGGAGTTGCTGCCGTCGGCACTCGCCAAGGGACTTCCCACGGACTCCGTGCTCTCGCTCACTCTCGCGCGCTCGAATGGCTCCTCCATCTTCGAGTCGCCCGTTCGCTACGAGCCGACCTTCTCGGCCGCGGATACTCTGAGTGCTGCCCTCGGCTCGCTGGTAGTGACCGCCTCGATTCGCCCCGAGGCTGCGTCGAGCCTCGTGATCGGCGGACTGCCGAGCTCTCGGCTCTCGATTTCGCTAGCGCTGATCGCACTCACACTCGCTGTCGGCGCGGGAGGTCTATTGCAGATCCGCCGCCACGAACAGCTCAGCCGGCTCAGGGAAGACTTCGTGTCGAGCGTGTCGCACGAGCTGCGGACGCCGCTGACCCAGATCCGCATGCTCGGCGAGTTGCTCAGCGAAGACAAGCTCAGGTCGGAAGCGGAGCGCTCGCGCGCGTTGCAGATCATTCGTAGAGAGGCACAGCGACTCACTCAGCTCGTCGAGAACATCCTCCAGTTCTCCAGAAGCAGGGCGGCACCGGCACTTGGCAGCGATCTTCGCGACGTAGACCTGGACGACGCGTTCCGCGAGGTGATCGCATCGTTCCAACCCATGGCCGAGTCGGCAGGGGCGACCGTGAAGACTGACGCATCCGCGGGGCTCGCGGTGCGCGGACAGCGTGAGGGGGTGCGAAGGATCCTGATGAACCTGCTCGACAACGCGATCAAGTACGGCCCCACGGGCCAGACCGTGCAGGTCCGAGCGTCCGCGGAAAACGGAAGAGTACGCCTCGTGGTGGAAGACCAGGGACCGGGCGTTCCAGCGGCGGACCGGCAGCGCATATGGGATCCGTACTGGAGACTCCCGCGCGACGTGGATGGTCTGCGACCCGGGAGCGGAATGGGCTTGGCGGTGGTGCGGTCCCTGGTGGAACAGTACGGGGGTTCGGCTTGGGTGGAGGGGGGCCCGAGCAACGCGGGCTCCCGATTCGTGGTGGAGCTGCCGCGCGCTTCCGGGCTCGCCGCCGAACCGCCTGCCGAGCCCGAGGCGGTCGCGCTCCCATGACGCGCATCCTGCTGGTCGAGGACAACGTCGACCTCGCGTTCGGGCTGCGGGCCACGCTCGAGTTCGAGGGATACGAGGTCCACGTCGTCTCCGACGGCCGCGAAGCATTCGATCAGATCGTCGACCTCGCGCCTGACCTGGTGCTCCTCGACCTGATGCTCCCCGGCATGGACGGCTACGAGGTCCTTTCGCGGGTGCGCAAAGCGGGGAACCGGACCTCGGTGCTCGTGCTCACGGCGCGAGGAGAGGAAGCCGACGTCCTCACCGGGTTCGACCGTGGCGCCGACGACTACGTCACCAAGCCGTTCAGCACGGCCGAGTTGCTCGCGCGGGTGCGGGCGCTGCTGAGGCGCGCGGGGGGCGCGAGTACGGCGGAGCGCCTCCCGGTGGAGCGTTTCGGCGAGATCGAGGTCAACCCGGCTTCGGGTACCGTCATCCGCGACGGCGAGCCGGTCACGCTGACGCCGAAGGAGTTCGATCTCCTCGTCGCGCTGCTAAGGCGCCGCGGAGCCGTCGCGTCGCGCGCCGAGCTACTCGGTGAGGTGTGGGCGTACGCGAACACGGACATCGAGACCCGCACCGTCGACGTGCACGTGGCAGAGCTGCGGCGCAAGCTGGAACGCGATCCCGCGAACCCCCAGCACATCGTGACGGTCCGCAAGAAGGGGTATCGCCTGCAGATGTAGGGAAGGGCTTACGCCTTCCTTACTCAGGTTGTGCCGCAAGCGAACAAAACGAGCTGAACGATCCCCTACCTTCAGCCACCTCGAGTAGTGCCCATTGCGCGTAGAAGCTCGCGTGGCCGCCACCCCCAGAGTTTGCACCCAATACATGCTACGCGTCTGCCGATCGGTGCTACCGCTGTTCGTGTGCTTCCTCGTGCCCACGTCCGTGTTGGCGCAGGACGTGCCCACGTCGGGCCAACTTCCGCTCCGCGTCTTCCTGGACTGCGGTGGGTGCGACTTCGACTACATCCGGGAGGAGGTCCCCGTGGTGGACTACGTCCGGGATCGGACCGTGGCGGATGTGCACGTGCTCGTGACCAATCAGCAGACGGGGGGCGGCGGATCGGAACGGACGTTCTACTTCTTGGGCTTGGGTGACCTGGAAGGTCGCGCCGACACCCTGCGGTATGTGAGCCAGCAGTTCAACACCGATGACGAGCAGCGCGAAGGCTACACGCAGACCTTGGCCCTCGGGCTCGTGCGGTATCTGGCGTACACGGGTCGCGGCGCAGGCCTCGAGATCGACTTCGGGAACGCGGGAGACGAGGATCAGCAGACCATCGACCCCACCAACGACCCTTGGAATCTGTGGGTCTTCGAGATCGACGTCAGTGGCGAGCTGCAGGGCGAGAGTCAGCGCAAGGAAACGGTGTTGGAGGGTTCGTTCGAGGCGGGCCGCATCACCGAGGAGTTCAAGATCGAGATCGAGGCGCGCGGCGAATACGAGGAGCTCGAGTTCGAGCGGCGCGGCATCACGGAGCTGAGCACGTCCCGCGACCTCGGCGGGGAGGCGGTCGCCGTGTGGAGCATCAACCCCAACTGGTCATGGGGTATAGCCGGCAGCATCGGCGCGGATCAGAGCGTGAATCAGGCGCTCTACACCGAGGTCGCACCGGCAATCGAGTACTCGTTCTACCCGTACACCGAGAACACGCGTCGCTCGATCACGGCCGAGTACCAGGTGGGCATGCAGACCTTCTATTACGAAGACCGCACGATCTTCAACCAGATCTCCGAGATCCGCCCGAAGCAGAGCCTCGAGTTCTCGGCCGACTTCCAGCAGCCTTGGGGCGAACTGAACATGTCGCTCGAGGGGGCGCACTTCCTGGACGACCCGAAGAAGCATCGCATCGACTTCTTCACCCGCCTGGAGTTCAGGCTCTTCCGCGGCGTGGACCTCAACATCCAGGGCAACTACGCGCGCGTGAAGGACCAGATCTACCTGTCGGCGGCGGGGCTCGATCCCGACGAGATCCTGATCGGGCAACGTCAGCTGGGCACCGACTACGAATACGGCATCCAGGTCGGCCTGGGCTTCACGTTCGGATCGATCTTCAACAACGTCGTCAACCCGCGCCTCGGCGGCGGCGGCGGCGACGGCGACTAACTACATCATCCTCCCCATGAGCGACTTGGCCTGCTCGGCGGAGAGGCCGAGCGGCCTGCGCGCGAGCGGCGGAGCGTTCTGGAGCACCGGCTCGAGGGAGTCGAGCGAAGGACGGTCGCTCTTGAAGAAGAGGCCCGTGTAGAGCGTGTCCCCCCACTCCATCGCGCGCTCGCACGCGGTCTTCCAATCCGATGGATCGTGGCCTACGTCGTCGAGCTTCTTCACCCGTTCCTTGAAGAACGGATAGTCGTTGTCGTGATTGAACGTCACGCACGGACTGAAGACATCGATGAGCGCGAAGCCTTTGTGCTGGATTCCGCCCTTCATCAGTTCGGTGAGCTGCTTGGGGTCGCCGCTAAAGCCTCGCGCGACATAGGTCGCGCCATTCATGATCGCTGAAGTCAGCGGATTGATGGGCCACTCGATACTGCCCGTCGGAGTGCTCTTGGTCTTCATGCCGGGCCGGCTCGTCGGTGAGATCTGCCCGGTGGTGAGTCCGTAGATCTGGTTGTCCATCACGATGTAGGTGAGGTCGATGTTCCGTCGCGCGGTGTGCATGAGGTGGTTCCCCCCGATGCCGTACCCGTCGCCGTCCCCCCCTGTGGCGATCACGGTCAGCTCGTGGTTCCCGAGCTTCGCCCCGGTCGCGAACGGAAGCGAGCGGCCGTGCAGCGTATGCATGCCATTCGCGTTGATGTAGCCGGGCAGGTTGGAGGAGCAGCCGATGCCGCTCACGACCATGAGCTGGTGGGGCTGGAGGCCCAATTCGAAGACGGCGCGTTGGAGCGCATTCAGCACGCCGAAGTCGCCGCAACCCGGGCACCAGTCGGGCTCGACCCGGCCCTTGAAGTCTTTCGCGGACGCAGGCTTGCGCGGCAGCTCGACGGGCTTGGTCGCGAGGGTCGCGTGGCTCATACCGTGATCTCCTGGGTCGGTACGTACACCTTGGTGTCTTGGCTCATGATGTCCAACACCCCGTGCACGATGTGCCGCGGAGTGAGTGGTTCGCCGTCGTACTTTCGGATGTGCGCGTGGGCGGTGACGCCGGTCTGCCCCCGCAGGTACTCCGCGAACTGTCCCGAGTAGTTGTTCTCGACGATGATGATCTTCTTCGCCTTGCCGAGCATGGCGGTGATCGCATCGGCGTGCAGCGGGACGATCCACTTGACGGACAGTTGGTTCGCGACGACACCATGCTCGGCGAGTCGCCCGATCGCCTCCTTGATCACGCCGTGCGTGGAGCCGAAGCCGACTAGGGTGACCTCGGCCTTCTTGGGGCCTTCGAGCGCTGGTACCGGCACATCGCGTGCGATGGTCTCGAACTTCCGTGCGCGCTTCTCGACCATCTGACGGCGGATGAACGGATTCGTGAACTCGTCGCTGATGAGCACGCCGGACTCGTCGTGCTCGTCGGTGGCGACCGTATGCACGAAGCCCTCGTAGCCTGGCAGCACCCTCGGCGAGATGCCCGACTCGGTGTCCGCGTAGCGGTGGTAATCACCATTGGGTGACGGGTCTTGAACGAGTGCGCCGCGGTCGATCTGCGGTTGCAGGTCCACGGCGTCGGGGTCGACGCTGAACGTGCCTTCCGAAATGAGTAGATCGGAGAGAACGATCCCCGGACACTGAGCCTTGTCGACGAGGTTGAAGAGCTCCGGCATGGTCGCGTAGGCGTCCAGCGCGTTGAGCGGCGCAACGATGAAGCGCTCGAAGTCACCCTGACTGGCACCCAGGACCTGACGCAGATCCCCTTGCTCGGTCTTGGTGGGTACGCCGGTGGAGGGGCCGGCGCGCATGACGTTGATGAAGACACAGGGCACTTCCATCATCGCTGCCGCGCCCACCGCCTCGGTCATGAGCGCGAAGCCGCCCCCCGATGTTGCGCACATGGCGCGCACACCCGTGTGGGCTGCCCCGATGGTCATGTTCGCAACGCCGATTTCGTCTTCGACCTGACGCACCATGATGCCGAGGCCGCGTCCGTTCGCCGCCATCCAGTGGAGCACGCCGCTCGCCGGGCTCATCGGATATGCTGCGTAGAACTTCACGCCGGCCGCGGCGCCCCCGATCGCGAGCGCGTCGTTGCCTGCCCAGACCGCGAGCGGTTTCGGCCCGCGGGGAAGGGGCTCCGGGAAGGGCTCGAAGTTCTTCACCGCGTGGTCGTAGCCGGCGCGCGCCACGGAGATGTTCTCCTGCACGACCTCGGGGCCCTTCTTGCCCAGGCTCTGGGTCAGGACCTCGCCGAGCACATCGAACTCGACGCCCAAGAGCCCCATCATCACGCCGAGAGAGAGCGTGTTCTGGATGACCTTGTTCTTGCTCTCTCCGGTGAGCTGCTTCACGGGCATGGGGCAGAGGCGCACGCCCGCCGCGGGCTCTCCCGGGTGGATCTGGTCGCTGTCGTAGAGGACGCGCGCGCCTTCTCCCAGGAGCCGCAGGTGCCGGTCCATCGTGTCCTGGTTCAGGCACAGCAGCAGGTCGAGCCGGTCGCCGTGGGTCAGGACCTCGGCCTGACCCACGCGCAACATCAGCAGGATGTGGCCCCCGCGGATGATCGACTGGTGCGCGTTGTACGAGTAGAGGTGCAAGCCGCGCCGCGCGAAGATGCGCGCCAGGACGTTGCCGGGTGTGGCGATGCCCTGCCCGGCGGCGCCCCCGATCGCGATGGTGAGGTCGAGTGCTTTGCTCATGGAAGCCCCTCCTGTCCCGTCGTCGAACACCGACGCCAAAGTGCGGGTTGGGGGGGCGGTTCCGAAAGGAGCGCCCGCGGCTGGCGCGGGGCCTGGCGGCGGGCCATTGTGTCCTGCGTCGGGTCCGGCATCGGCGCACACCGGGAGGTTGTGATGAAGCGAGCCAGGGTTCTCGGGTGGGGAGCGGTCGCGCTCTTTCCTGTGGCTCTGGAGGCGTGTGCCTCGGCGGGACGCCCAGGGGGCGTGGAGACGCCGAGCATGGTGTCGTACACAGGGACCGGGGGGCGGGGCGCCATGACGCTGACTGCCGAAGCCG
>JBEBGN010000076.1:0-14031 GCA_040081395.1 Longimicrobiales bacterium | reverse complement strand
ACGCCCGGCTCGCCCAGTCCACCGATGGCCGCTCCCGAGTCCACGAACGACACGTTCACCCAAGGAGCGTTTGCGAGCCGGACCATGTCGTAGTCGGGGAAGTTGCGCTGCACCACCGCCCCGTCCCTGACGCTGATCTCATGGAAGAGGGCCGCGGACAGTCCAAACACTACACCGCCCTGGATCTGCGCCTCTGCTTGTTGCGGGTTCACGACCAGACCGCAATCGACGGCCGCATCCACACGATACACGCGGATGCCCCCCGACTCGTCGAGGCCCACCTCGGCGACCTGCGCCACGATGGAGCCGAACGATTCGACCATGGCGATGCCCCGAGCGCGGCCGTCCGGGGGTCGCGTGCCCCAATCCGCCATCTCGGCGGCACGCTCCAGAACGGCCCGATGGCGCGGCTCCTCTTCGAGCAGTTCTCGGCGATACTCGAACGGGTCACGCCCGGCCGCGCTGGCCAGCTCGTCCACGAACGACTCGACGAAGAAGCCGTGCTGCGAGGCGGCCACCGAACGCCACGCACCTGTACGCAGGTGCACCGGAAGCTCGACCGCCTGGACGTCCGTTTCCTCCGCCGCGTAATGCGGGGTTGCAGCGCTCCCGTCGCCGAATCCACCGGTGAAGCGATTCCCCCACAGGAGAGGCCGCCCCCGAGCGTCCAGCGCGGCGCGGAAACGGGAATGCACGCAGGGCCGGTAGTATCCGTGCCGCATATCCTCCTCGCGGCTCCAGATCAGCTTCACCGGCCTGGGTGACACCGCCCTGGCCACGTGTACGGCCTGCTCCACGTAGTCGTAGGTGCCCGGGAGCCGCCGACCGAAGCCGCCGCCGAGCTGCTGGTTGTGAATCGTCACCGACTCCGGCTCGAACTCGGCAGCGTCCGCGGCCACGCCGCGCGTGCTGAGCGGATCCTGCGTGCCACACCACACGTCGAGCCGACCCTCGGCCATGCGCGCGGTCGCGCACATGGGCTCCATGGTCGCGTGGTGCAGATAAGGAACGCGGTACTCCGCGCTGACCGTGCGGGCTCCCTCGAGCGTCGCTTCCATGGGCTCGGCATCGAGTGCGGACACATGCATCGCGTGGATCGCATCCGAGTCCACGCCGCCTACGCCCGCATCCGTGAACTGCGGTGACAGGGCGTTCAGTCCCTGCTGCGCCTGCCAGTAGCCGTTGGCGACCACGGCCACCGCGTCGGGTAGCACGACCACTTGGGTCACGCCGGCCACGGTCAGCGCGGGAGCCTGGTCGACGCTGGTGAGCTGACCGCCGGGGATCGGCGCGCGCATGATCGCGGCGTACAGCATATCCGGCACGACCACGTCGATGCCGTACTGGGCCTGCCCGACCACTTTGCTGGGGATGTCGGCGCGCGGCTGGGAGGTGCCCACGAGCTGGTACTGCTCGCGCGACTTGAGCGTGGGGCGCCGGGGAAGGTCGAGCGCGCTCGCGGCAGCCGCGAGTTCGCCGTACGTCGCGCTCTGGCCGGAAGCCGCGTGCACGACGCGGGACGACGAGGTGGTCAACTCCTCGATCGGAACGCCGAATCGCTCGGCGCCGGCTTCGAGCAGCATCGCGCGCGCGGACGCACCGGCGAGACGCATGCCGAACGCACCGGTGCCGCGGGTGCTCGTACTGCCGCCGGTCGTCATGATGCCGAAGATGTCGGCCATCTTGAACGCGGTGAAGTCCATCGCACGGAAGAGCCAAGCCGGCGGCGTGAACCCGACTTCACCGAGGAATGCGTGGATGATGTATCCGTTCGCGTAGACGTCCTCGGCGGGAGCCTGCCTGATCTCGACGAGGCTCCAGTCGGCATCGAGTTCTTCGGCGAGCAGCATACCCAGGCCGGTGAGCGCGCCCTGCCCCATCTCGCAGTGCGGGATCTGGGCGGTGACCAGGTTGTCCGGCGTGATCCTGATCCAGGTGTTGAGCTGGCCGTCCCCGTCGACGGCACCCGCAGGCAAATACTTCAGTCGGTTCGGCGCGAGGATGACGCCACCCACGCCCAGGACGAGTCCGCCGCCGGCGACTGCACCTGCACCGATGAACGCGCGCCGCGACCACTTCCGTAGTCGGGACTTCTTCGCTGGCTGCTCCGGGTTCGCCTGCCCTTCCGGGGCTGGGTTCTGATCCTCAGACATTGCGCACCTCCTCGACCACGGCCGCTCCGAGCGACTGCACTGCGTTCCGTATGCGTTGGTAGGTACCGCATCGGCAGATGTTGGTGATCGCCGCGGCGAGCTCGTCGTCGGTCGGCGCCGGGTTGGTCTCGAGGAAGGCCGCGATCGCCATGATCATTCCCGACTGACAGTAGCCGCACTGCGGGACCTGGTGCTCGATCCACGCCTGCTGCACCGGGTGCAGCGCTTCCGGCGAGGCCGCGAGCCCTTCGATGGTGGTCACCGCGCGACCCGCAGCGGACTCGACCGGTACCGAGCATGAGCGCACGGCTCGCCCGTCGACGTGCACGGTACACGCGCCGCAGGCGCCGATGCCGCACCCGAACTTGGTGCCCGTGAGGCCCGCCTGCTCCCGGATCGCCCACAGGAGAGGGGTGCCTGGGGCCGCGTCGAGCTGGATCGCCGCCCCGTTCAAGGTCAACTCGACCATCGTCAGCCTCCTCACCGATGGAGTTCTAATCCGCCGCTGCACACACCATCACGTCACCATCGGGGCCGGCCTCCATGCGTGCCATTGCCGGAGGCCGGGATCGATACGAGCACCGAGGTGCCCTCGCCCAGCCGACTGCTCAACTCGATCGAGCCCCCGTGAGCCTCGACGATCCGCTTCGCGAGACTGAGCCCGATCCCATATCCCCCCGTGTCCCGCGAGCGCGAACGATCGGCACGATAGAACGGCTCGAAGACATACGCGAGGTCATCGCCCGCAATGCCGATCCCGTGGTCGTGAAAGGAGATCAGAATCGCCCCGTCGGCCGAGTCGAGCACGACGCGCACCGGCAGCCCCTTCGGATCCGAGTACTTGATCGCGTTCGAGAGCACGTTGTTGACCAAGATCCGCAGTCGCTCCCGATCGACATCGGCGAGGATCGGACGGTCGGCGCCCTTCAACTCCACACCTGGCCCCGTCTCGGTGAGCGACGCCACACACTCTCTAACCAGCGCGCCCACGTCGATGCGTGACCTCTCGAGGCCCCCGTGGGGGCTGTCGAGCCGCTGAGTCTCCAGCAGCTCGCGGATCATCGCCTCCGTTTCCTCGATGTCCTCGATGACGCTGTGCCTCGCAGGCGAATCGGGCATCATTTCCAACGCGACACGCATACGCGTGAGCGGCGAACGGATCTCGTGGCTCACGTCGAGCAGGAGCTGGTCACGCGCCCGGATGCGCTCCCGCACCGCACGCGCCATCGCGTTGAACGAGACGATGAGGCGTCCCAACTCGTCGGTGCGACGGGTGGGCATCTCCACATCGAGATCCCCCGCGCGCAGGCGCTCGACGCCCTCGGTCAGGACGCGCACCGGCCGGAGCAGCCGTCGCGTCACGAAATACACGCCGGCGAGCACGGCCAGCATGAAGAGCGAATCTAGGATCTCGTCGGTCGGGCTCGCCGTGCGCAGCGCCGTCCGCCCTGCCTGGAGCGAGAGCAGATACCGGTACTCTCCGCGCTGGATGTCCGCGCTGAAACCCAACCCCTCCGCGAACCCGGCGCGCGCGCCAGGCACCTGCGGATAGGGGTCGAGCTCGACGTCGTCGAAGCCGGGAAACTCCTCCGAGCTGGCCCAATCGACACCCGGGCCCTGGATCCTCATCCCTACGCCCAAACGCTCCGCGATCTCTCGTGCCCTGGTCGTGTCGACGGGGCGCTCGATGTCGTCTAGGACGAGGCCCGCATAGTTGACCGCCGTGGCTTGCAGCGAGGGCCGCTCCCGCCGGTACTCGACGAGCCAGAAGGTCGCCGCGAAATACGTGGCGACCAGTGTGAAAGCGCCCACGAAGACGAGCAGGACCTTGAGGAAGAGCGCCCTCCGCACCCTCCCCAGCATCTCGAGCATCATTCGTCGGGCACTCCCACGAAGGAGTATCCCGAGCCGCGGACCGTGCGGACGTAACGAGGTTGTTTCGGATCGTCGTCGAGCTTCTGGCGCAGGCGGCTGACGAGCACGTCGATGGAGCGGTCGAAGGCGTCCCACGCCTCTCCCTTGACCTCATCGAGAATGTTGCCGCGCGAGAGCACTCTGCCCCTGCCCCGGATGAGAATCTCGAGAAGGTCGAACTCGGCCGTGGTCAGTGGCACCGGCTGGTCGTGGAGGAAGGCGGAGCGGCGCTCGGGGTCGACCCGAAGTGGCCCGAACGTCCACACCGCCTCGGTCGAGCGGCCGCGCCGAAGGATCGCCTGAATGCGCGCGACCAGCTCCCGCGGCTCGAACGGCTTGGGCATATAGTCGTCGGCCCCGAGCTCGAGCCCGACCACGCGGTCGGTGACGTCGCCGCGAGCGGTCAACATGATGATCGGGACCGATGAAGCACGTCGGATGGCGCGGCAGGCCTCGAATCCGTCCATCCCGGGCAGCATGACGTCGAGCACCACGATGTCGGGCTGCTCGCTGCGCAGGAGGCGGAGCCCATCATCTCCATTCCCGGCCGTAACGACTTCGAAACCGCTCGAGGTCAGGTACGTCGAGAGGAGGCCGCAGAGCTTGCGGTCGTCGTCGATCACGAGGACCCGTCCCCTCACACTAGTGGCCTGTAACAGGTGAACGTTGAGCACCGAGAGCGCCGGACCCGTTGCAGTCGCAACGGGTGCCCCGCCGCTCGGGCAAGGAGCGACGACGACGGAGTAGCATCCCTACTTGGAGGAGGAGCGACGCCGCCCCAGCGGATGCAGCGGTGCTCGAATGCCAACGGCTCATCTGTTGCAGGCCACTTACTCCTGCGCGGCGGCTTGGACGCGACGTGACACCTTCCTCGTGAGATTCGCGTAGGTGCCTTACGCGAGTATGTCGGCGTCATTGCTGAATGTTGCACCCGGGGCCGAACCGGGGGGACACCGCGGTTACATTCTGTAACCTCGCGAACATGCGGACGAAACGACGCCGCGCCACATTTGCCAAGCACACTCAGCATGGAGGTTGCCCTACCAATGAAGACGCTTCGACTCACCCCCCGCGCGCTGGTCCTCGCCTTCGCGCTCCTCGGCTCGCTCCTCGCCCCCGGCCTCGCGTCTGCGCAGTCGCAGCTCGACGTCGCCCAGGCGCGGACCTTCTTGGGAACCTGGGTCCTGGCCATGACGTCCGACATGGGGAATTTCTCCATGAACCTCGACGTCACTGACCAGGGAGGAAAGGTCGCCGCGACCATCGGGTCCCCGGACATCGGCATGGAGCAGAACGTGACCGAGATCAGCAAGACCGGCGAGAGCCTGGTCTTGGCGTTCGAGGGGAACGCGCAGGGACAGGCGTTCGAGGCCGAGGTGACCCTGGAGCCCGCCGGCGAGGGGCTGACGGTTTACTTCGACATCAACCAGGGCGCCTTCGCCATGACCGGTACCGGCACCAAGGCGGCGAGCTAGGCCTCCACCCACGTTCCCGTCCGTCGGGGCCGCACGACCCCAAACAGGCGGCGGATGAAGGACCCGCGCGCGTCGCGCGTAAGAGACGCGCACGAGCCCACATGCCTGGACGGGGCGCGGTGCGAAACCACCGCGCCCCGTTCGGCGTATGGGCAGCCGTCGCCCGGACCCTCCCCTCGAGACTCTCCAACGATCAGGGCTACCGATACTCGGTCACCTGGAACGAGAATGATGAACGGCGTCCGCACGCTCGCACTCGCATCGATCCTCCTCTTCCCCGGCCTCGTCGAGGCCCAAGAGGCGGTGCCGCCACGCCTATCGCTCGAGCAGGCGCTCGAGATCGCGCGTGGCAGCAATCCCGGGTTCCGCCAGACCAGCAATGACGCGGCCCTCTCCGACTGGGACGTCCGCGAGTCCTACTCGCGCTTCTTTCCGCAGGCGACCGCTGGGTTTGGTGTGCAGTGGCAGGGAACGGGTGAGCAGCAGCTCGGCAGCCTGACACTCGGCGACCTCGGGTTCGGCAACCAGCCGTCCTACTACTCGTCGAGCTACCGGCTCGGGCTGACCTATTCGCTCGATTGGGCCACGCTCAAGGGACCGTCTCAGGCCCGGTCCGACCGGCGCGTCACCGCTGCACAGATCTCCGCAGCCGAGGCGAACCTGGTCACGCAGGTAACCAACGGATACCTCGAGATCTTGCGACAGCAGGAGGCGCTCCGGGTCGCTCGACTCCAGCTCGAGAACAGCGAATTCAACCTGCGACTCGCGCAGGGACAGCTCCAGGTCGGGGCGGTCACGGGTATCGACGTCGGTCAGGCCGAGGTGCAGGTCGGTCGGTCGCGCGTGAGCGAGCTCCAGGCCGAGAACCGCCTCGAGACCGCACGCTTGAGGCTACTTCAGCAGCTGGGGCAATCGATCGGGCAGCCTTTCGAGCCCACCACGACATTCGAGCTGAGCGAACCGACCTGGACCGTCGAGGCGCTTCGCTCCATGGCCGTCGAGAACAACCCGACGCTCAGGTCGCGAAGGAGCGCCCAGGAGTCGGCGACGATCGGTGTGAGCATGGCCCGGTCGCAGTATATGCCCACCCTCTCGCTCTCGACCGCCTGGACCGGATTCACCCGCGAAGCGAGCAGCACCGACTTCCAGGTCGCCCAGGCCCAGGGCCAGATCCAGCAATCGATCGCGCAGTGCGTCCAGACGAACGATCTCTACTCCCGGCTCGCCAGTCCCCTGCCCCCGATCGATTGCTCACGCTTCACGTTCACCGACGCGCAGCGGCAGCGGATCATCAGTCAGAACGACCAGTTCCCCTTCGCCTTCCAGCGTTCCCCGCTCACGGTCTCGCTCCAGCTCAGCATCCCGATCTTCCAGGGCTTGGGACGGGAGCGGAACCTCCAGGCCGCCCGGCTCCAACGCGACGACGTCGCCGAGCAGGTGCGGGAGCAGGAGATCGCGCTCGAGACCGACATCGCCATCGGATTGGCGAACGCCGAGACGGCGTATCAGAGCGCGTTGCTGGAGGAGACCAACCGCGCCCTTGCCGAGCAGCAGCTTCGTCTCGCACGCGAACGGTACCAGCTGGGTGAGATCACCTTCGTGGACCTCGTCACCGCGCAGACCACGCTCGCCCAGGCGGAGGCCGACCGGATCGCGGCGGTCTTCGCGTATCACGATCTGATCACGAGCCTCGAGGCCCTCGTCGGCCGCCCCCTACGCGAGTAGCCATAGCATCATGAACACCCGAACGAAGGTTATTGTCGGCATCGTCGTCGTCGCCGTGCTGGGATCGGCCGCTGGGCTCTCCGTGGCGCGCGCGCGCGGACAGGGAATCGAGGTCCGCACCGAGGTCATCGAGCGGCGTGATGTCGTCGAGATCGTGACCGCGAGCGGCAACATCCGCGCGCGCCGCACCGTGGACATCAGCTCCGACGTCTCCGCTCGGGTCGCCGAGCTGCTCGTCGACGAGGGGGACGACGTTCGTCGCGGCCAGACCCTGCTCAGGCTCGAGCCGGATCAGTACCAGTCTTCGGTATCGCGCACCCAGGCGTCGCTCGCCCAGGCCGAGGCACAACGCACTCAGCAGGAGGCCAACCTCACGCGCACCCGCCGTGACCTCGACCGCCTGCTCGCGCTCCGCGCTCGTGACTCGCTCTTGGTCAGCAGGCAGCAGATCGACGACGCCACGACGAGCCTCGAGGTCGGTCAGGCCACGCTCTCTTCCGCGGAGCACGGTGTCTCGCAGGCACGCGCGGCCGTGGAAGAGTCACTGGAGCAGCTCTCCAAGACGGTCTTCACCGCCCCCATCGATGGAAAGGTCACCCGCCTGAATGTCGAGGAGGGGGAAACGGTCATCATCGGTACCATGAACAACCCGGGGAGCCTGGTGCTCACCATCGCCGACCTGTCGGTGATCGAGATCGTCGTGCAGGTGGACGAGACCGACGTGTCGATGATCTCTCTCGGGGACAGCGCGGTGATCCGCATCGACGCCTTCAGGGATCGGGAGTTCGTGGGACGTGTCACCGAGATCGGCAACTCGGCGATCACCCCGCCGGGGGGCCAAGGCCAGACGGCCGGCCAGCAGGCGGCGATCGACTTCGAGGTCGTGCTCACACTCGATCCCACCGATGCCCCGCTCCGCCCCGACCTGTCGGCCACCGCGGACATCGTGGTCGAGAGCCGCCCGCAGGTGGTGTCGGTCCCGATCATCGCGATGACGGTGCGCGAGGACTCCACCTGGGTGTCCGAAGACGTCGCAGACGCCGACGAGCCCCGCGAAATCGAGGGGGTCTTCCTCGCTCGCGGTGGCCGCGCAACGTTCACGCCAGTGACCATCGGCATCGCGGGTCAGGAGTACTTCGAGGTGATCTCCGGACTCAACGAAGGGGACACAGTGGTCGCGGGGCCGTATCAGCGCATTCGGCAGCTCGTCGAGAACGACGCGATCGTCGCGACCGAGGAAGATCTGCCGGCCGAAGCCAACTAGCAGGCGCCGCGCGTGTCGATCTGGGAAGGGGTCACCCTCGCGTTCCAGCAGATCTGGTCGCAGAAGCTGAAGAGCTTCTTTTCGGTCTTGGGCGTCATCCTCGGGGTGATGTTCCTGATCGTGGTGGTGACCGTGGTCGAAGGACTCGACCGACTCGTGCGCGAGGACTTCTCGTCTCAGGTGTTCGGCGTGAACACCGTCACGCTCCGACGCTGGCAACAGGTCAACATCAACACCAGCCGCGAGGAGCGACGAGCGCGGCAGCGGCGGCCCTTCCTCTACTTCGCGGATGCCGAAGCGATCCAGGAGCGACTGACGCTCCCGGCGCGCATCTCGGTCGAGAACCAAGGGAACGCCAGCGCGGTCGGGGACAATGGCCGCACGGCCACCGGCGTTCAGATCACGGCGGCCACGCCAGACATCTTCGTCATACGCGACCTGACGGTGACCGAGGGCCGCGTGTTCACGCCGCAGGAAGCGGATGCCGGCGCGCCGGTCGTGGTGGTCGGGTCCGAGACCGCCGACGTCATCTTCGAGGACGGCGTCGCTCTCGGCCGCACGATCCGCATCGGTGGGTTCCCCTACCGCGTGATCGGCATCCTGGAGGAGCGCGGCTCTATGTTCGGGCAGTCGCTCGACAACTTGGCCATCGCTCCTGCGCGCTCCCCCATCGAGAAGATCGTCGCGCCGCCGAACGTGGCGGAGAACATCATCATCCAGGCGGTCGACCCCGACCAGCTCCGGGACGTGCAGGCGGAGGTCGAAGGCATCATGCGCGCGCGACGCGGTCTGCGCCCGGCCGAGGACGCCGACTTCTCGCTCGAGACCGCGGACGAGGCGATCAGCTTCTGGAACAACATCTCCCGGATGCTGTTCACCGTCCTGCCGATCTTCGTGTCGGTCGCGCTGGTGGTGGGCGGCATCGTGATCATGAACATTATGCTCGTGTCGGTGATGGAGCGGACACGCGAGATCGGCGTACGGAAAGCGATCGGGGCCAGGCGACGAGACATCTTGACCCAGGTGCTCATCGAGTCCGCGACGCTAGCCACCGTCGGTGCGATCATCGGGGTGGCCCTGGGAATCGGCATCGCCGAGCTGCTCGCGGCGCTGTCCCCCATGCCGTCTGCCGTGGCCGGGCGGTGGATCGCGCTCGGCATCGGCCTGGGCATGACCGTGGGAATCGTGGCCGGCGTCTACCCTGCATCCCAGGCCTCGAAGCTCGATCCCGTGGATGCCCTGCGTTATGAGTAGCCTCCGGATTGCGGCCTACCATGGCTGAGCCGCTGAAGGGTCCGTTGGAGGACTACGGCGTGCAGGGCGCCTCCGCGGTCACCGAGGGATTCGGCATCGCATGGGAGGCCGTACGCGCGAACAAGGTGCGCTCACTCCTGACCGTGCTCGGGGTCGCGGTGGGCGTGTCCGTGGTAATGGCGATCGCAGCCCTCGTTACAGGCATCCGCTCGAGCGTGATGTCGGCGTTCGAGTCCGCGGGGCCGAGCAACTTCATCGTGGCGCGCATCGACTTCACCGCCGTCGTGTTCTCGGACGGAGACAACCGGCCACCTTGGTGGAATCGGCCGGAGATCGAGCCGGAAGAGGCCGCCCGCATTGCCCAGCTGCCCACGGTGCAGGACGCGCTCTTCGTTTTCGACTTCTCGGTCGATCTTCAGTTCGAGAGCGAGCGTGTCGATGGCATCCAGGCGCGTGGCATCTCGTCCGGATGGCCTGCCTATCAGCCCGGAACGTTCATCGCCGGGCGCGACTTCACGCCCGCCGAAGTCGACCAGAACCGCGCCGTGGTGGTGCTCTCCGCGGGACTCGCCGAGGCCTTGTTCGGACAGCGCGATCCGGTCGGGAAGGTGATCCGGGTGCCCAATGACTTCCGCGGCACGCAGGAGCCGTTCACCGTCATCGGCGTCATGCAGCCCGAGGAGAACATCTTCTCCACCGCGTTCCAGAACTTCGCGGTCTTCCCGTGGACCTCGGCTGTGCGTCGCCTGCGCCAATCTCCGTGGCAAGCACAGATCATGGTGATTCCAGGGGACTCGGTGAGCCTGGCTCGTGCCCAGGACGACGTGATCGCGACCCTGCGTGGCATGCGCGGACTCGGCCCGAGCGAGGAGAACAACTTCGCGCTCATGTCTTCGGCGCAGATCCTGGAGCTGTTCAATCGGCTGACTGCGGTGTTCTTCCTCGTGATCCTCCTCCTCGCTTCGGCCGGCCTCATGGTCGGCGGTGTGGGAGTGATCGGCATCATGCTGATCTCCGTCACCGAACGCACGCGCGAGATCGGCATTCGCAAAGCCGTGGGCGCGACGCAACGCGAGATCCTCTGGCAGTTCCTGGTCGAGGCGTCGCTCCTGACCGTACTGGGGGCGGCGATGGGTATGCTGGTCGGCTTCGGCATGGCGACCGCCGTGGCAGCCTGGACGCCGATCCCCGCCGAGATCCCGGTGTGGGCGGTCGGGACCGCCCTGGCTATGGCCGCGATCACCGGAATGCTGTTCGGACTCCTCCCTGCGTATAGAGCGGCTAGGTTAGAGCCCGTCGCCGCCCTCCGTTACGAGTGAGCCCCATGACCGACAAACCGCTCGACCTGCTGGCCGTGATGTCCCACCCCGACGACGCCGAGTTGCTCTGCGGCGGCTCGCTCATCAAGGCAGCCTCCCGCGGCAAGCGCGTAGGTATCTTGGACCTGACCGCGGGTGAGATGGGAAGCGCGGGCTCCGCGGAGATCCGCGCCCGTGAGTCCGCCCGTGCCGCCGAGATCATGGGGATCGAGGTACGGCGCTGCGCCGGACTTCCCGACGCGGGAATCGAGAACGACGCCGGGTCCCGGAGGGTCGTGGCGGAGCACTTGCGGGCGCTGCGGCCTCGCGTCGTCGTGACGCATTGGGTGGTCGGACGCCATCGTGACCACAGGGTCGCCGCGGAGTTGGTGCGGGACGCGTGCTTCATGTCCGGACTCAAGAAACTCGAGGCCGACGGAGCGCCCTTCCGCCCCCTCAAGCTCGTCTACGCGACCGCGTTCCGCGAAGACGTGGATCTTCCCAGTTTCGTCGTCGACATCTCCCAACAGCTGCGCAAGAAGCTCGAGGCGCTGTCGGCTTACTCCTCGCAGTTCGAGGGTGTGCGCGGATATGGCGAGGTGTACCCGGGGGGCGAGCGCGACATCCTGGAACAGGTGCGCGTGAAGATGGCGCACTACGGGTCGCTCATCCGCGTGGAGTACGGCGAGCCGTATCGCGTGGGTGAGCCCTTCGACGTCGCAGACCTGTCGCAGCTGACGGTCGCGACGTTCTGAACGAGGTGGCCGGCTAGGCCACCTGACAGGAGACTTCCAGCAGCAGGCGTCGCCAGGACGGCGCGTCGGCTCCGAGCACCTTCACGGCCCTGGCTTCGGCGACGCCCCCCTGCGTCATCCAGGGCCAGAGCCACGCTGCGATCTCGGCGGGCAGGTGACCGACCGGCTCCCCCGACTCGAGGTGCACCCACACCTCGGGCTCGTTCTGGATCGGCGGGTCGGGTACCAGTCGCAGCGCATCCCCCTCCGCGAGCTGGTCCACGAACCGCTCGCGACCCGCGAACACCGTCCCGTGCACGGTGGACCGGAAGTGCGCGGGCCTGCCTTCTGGAAACGGGGGCGTGTCTCGGGTCATCGATGGAGGCGGCGGCGACCCTGGGGGCCGCCTGTCCGACCGAGGTTAAGTTACCCTCGACCCGGCCAGGGCAATCCGACCATGGACCCGATCTACCTCGACCACGCCGCGACCACGCCCCTCCGTGAGGAGGTGGTCGCCGCCATGGCGCCGTTCGCGCAGGCGACCTTCGGCAACCCCTCCAGCATTCACCGGTGGGGGCGATCGGCGTTCGCGGCTCTGGAAGCCGCGCGCGCCGAGATCGCGAGCGCCCTCGGCGCCAAGCCCTCGGAAATCTTCTTCGTACGAGGGGGTACGGAGTCCGACAACCTGGCCCTGCTCGGCTGGTGCGACGCTCAGGCGGAGGGCACGACGCCCACGCTCGCGGTGGGCGCGCTGGAGCACCACGCAGTGCTCGAGGCGGCGGAGAGCGCGTCGCGTTCGGGTCGCGCACGCCTGGTCGTTCTGCGCGTTCCTACGGATGGCAGGATCGAACCGGACGAGCTGCGCTCCGCGACGGCCGAACGACCGACGCTCGTGTCGCTCATGTGGGTGAACAATGAGACGGGGATGGTGCTGCCGATCCCCGAGGTGGCGGAACAGGTGCGCGCCGCCGGTGCGACCCTGCATACCGATGCCGCGCAAGCGCTCGGCAAAGTCCCGGTCGATGTGCGGACGGCGGGCATCGACCTGCTCTCGGCGACCGGGCACAAGCTCCAGGGACCGAAGGGCACGGGCCTGCTCTTCGTGCGTGAGGGCACGCGCGTCGCTCCCCTTCTCCACGGCGGCGGACAGGAGCGCGCACTTCGACCGGGCACCCAGGACGTAGCGGGTGCCGTGGGGCTCGCGTGTGCCGTGCGGCTCGCCGTGGAAGAGCGCCCGACCGAAGCGGTTCGCCTCACCGAACTCCGTGAGCGAATGATCCTCGCGCTCGTGGACCGGATCCCGGGCCTGCGTATCAACGCGGGGGGTGCACCGCGCGCTCCGCACATCCTGAGCGTGGGGATCCCGGGCGTGAAGGACGGCAACGCCCTGCTCATGGCGCTCGACCTCGAGGGGGTCGCCGTCTCCGGCGGCTCGGCCTGCCTGTCAGGTGCCGCGAAGCGAAGCCATGTGATGGCCGCGCTCTACGGACCCGACGACCCCTTCGCGGCGGTGCGCTTCTCGTTCGGAAGGTCGACGCGCGCGGAGGAGGTCGACCGGGCGGCCGAGGTGACCGCGCGCGTGGTGACGCGCGCGAGGGCGGTCGCGTGAGCCGGGTGCTCGTCGCCATGTCCGGTGGCGTGGACTCGTCGGTGGCAGCCGCGCTGCTCGTCGAAGCGGGGCACGACGTCGTGGGCGTCACCATGAAGACCTTCTGCTACTCGGAGGCGCCAGGGAATTCCAAGACCTGCTGTGGCCTCGACGGCATCACGGACGCGAAGCGCGTAGCCGACGCGCTCGGCATCCCGCACTTCGTGTTCGACGTGGAGGAGGATTTCACCCGCGACGTCATCGACGACTTCGTGCGCGAGTATGCGGTCGGGCGGACGCCGAACCCGTGCGTGCGCTGCAACGGCAACACCAAGTTCCGCGACCTCATGGCGCGTGGACGCACTCTAGGGTGCGACCTCATCGCGTCGGGCCACTACGTCCGCGTCGAGCACGGCGCGCGCGGCTCGGCTCTGCTCCGCGGCCGCGACCCTCAGAAGGATCAGGCCTACTTCCTCTGGGCGCTTCCCCCTGACCTCCTCCCGCGACTGCTCTTCCCCGTCGGCGAACTCACCAAGCCGGAGGTGCGCGAGCGGGCGCGCGCGCTCGGGCTCGTCACCGCCGACAAGCCGGAGTCGCAGGAGATCTGCTTCGTGCCGACCGGAGAC
>JBEBGN010000230.1:0-3832 GCA_040081395.1 Longimicrobiales bacterium | reverse complement strand
GCGCGACGGCTTCGAGGTTCTTCCGCTCGAGGGTGGCGTCGCGGATCTCCAGCGCGTGGGACTCGGCGGCGTCGAGCGGGTGCGCCTCGAGCGAGGGGCCGGTGAGCTTCAGGTCGAACTCACCTCGTATCGGTTCGTCGAGGGTCGGTCCTTCACGTTGATCGAGGCCGGGACGGGGCAACTCGACACGAACATGTTCCGCGGTATGTACGCCGACCCCACCGCGCTGCGCGGAAGTCTCGCGTTGGCGCTCGAACGGGTCGACACGCGGGGCTACGGCCAGAACGAGGGTGGAAACCGAACCGGCACTTGGTTCCGCTACGCATTGCACCGCGGGAACCGGGCGGGGATCGCCTTCGAGCACCGCCGCATCGGTTCGGAGACTCAGGTGACGAGCTATGCGGCCTCGGTGTCCAGAACCGATTGGACGGTGCGTGCACGACTCGAGGTCGTGCCGGGCCTCGAGACCGAGCTGTACACCGGGCGCTCGAGCCACGGCGTGGACGACGTACGCGCGGCCTACGACTTCGAGGGCGGATCCGTCGCGCAGCACGGAGCGCGCGTGTCAGCCAGCCGCGGGGGACTCTGGGCGCGCGCCGAAGGTCGACTCTTCCCGGACGACGCGTTGCTGGAGCGGCGGTTGGATGGCGCGGCGGGCTTCGCCACCGATCGACTCGGTGTTTCGGCGCAGATGGCTCGGTCGTCCTGGCAGAGCGAAGCGGTATTGAGCTACCGCGGGGCGGCGTGGCTAACGCCCATCCCGGCGGTGACCGTGTTCGGATCCTGGGACGGTGGCACGTATGCCGCGCGCTCAGGCCCCCTGCTCGACGAGCGTCCGGCACCGACGCCGCCGCTCGCCTGGCCGACGCCCCCCGTGGGGCCGACGTATGCTACGACCGAGAGAACCGCGCTTCGCCTGGGAGGTGCGGTGACGCTGGCCGGGGCGACGCTCGCGGCCGCTGCGCTGCGCACGGATGCTGACCTGCACCTGCCGCTCGGATTGGAGCTCGACCGCGGCGGTGGGGCCGTCGCGGGCCGCGAGCGTAACGGGTTGGAAGCCTGGGGCTCACTGCCCACGCCCTGGCGGTCCCTGCGCTTGGAGGGGTCGTACCAGATGTGGGACGAGGCGGGCCCCTATCTGCCCAAGCAGAGCTATCGGGGTGCGTTCGTGTTTCGGAAGACGTACCTGGAGACCGGCAATTTCGAGCTCTGGTGGACGCTGGGCGTGCGCGGGTACGACCCCATGGACGTGTTCTCCACCACAGGAGGACTGGCCCCCGTTCCGTTCTATCAGAGCTGGTACGGGCGCGTCCAGGCGCGCATCCTCACGGTGCGACTCTTTCTCGGCTGGGAGAACTTCACCATCCGCCGCAACCTCCAGAACTTCCCCGGGCGGGTTCTCCCGCTCACGAGGTCGTTCTTCGGCCTGCATTGGGATCTATGGAACTAGTAGCTTGCCCCGCCCTCGGACATGATCTCGGAGGAAAGCGATGATCCGGAGCATGACCGGATTCGGCGAAGCGGAGAGAGACACGCCCGCGGGTAGGTTGCGTATGGAGGTGAAGACGGTCAACCACCGCTACTTCAACCTCTCGCTCAAGTCACCGACGTCTCTCGACCGGTTCGAGGTACTGGTGACGGATGCGCTCAAGCGATACATCGCGCGCGGCCACGTCAGCGTGGTGCTATCCCTGAAGCGGGTCGAGGGCGAGCGCGATACCGGCATCCGCCCGGACCTCGAGAAGGCGCGTGCGTACCTGGTCGCGCTGGAAGCGCTTCGGCACGACATGAACGTGCCCGGCGCGGTGAACCTGGAGATGCTCTCGCGCTTTCCCGAACTCTTCCGGGGCCCGGAGCCGGATCGGAGCACCGACATCGATCCCGCACTCGTGACGGACCTGGTGGAGGCGGTGGGAAGTGGGGTGAGAGCGCTGCGCGAGGCGGAGGGGGTGCGCCTCGCCGCCGATCTGGAGGCCCGCCTCGCGGCGATTGCCGCCGAGCTCGACGCCGTGACCCAGCGCGCGCCTGCCCGATTGGTGGAGCAGCGAGACCGACTGCGCCAACAGGTGCGCGAGCTGTCAGAGCAGATCGACGTCGACGAGGATCGTCTTGCGCGGGAGGTAGCCTACCTCGCCGAGCGATGGGACGTGAATGAAGAGGTGGTGCGCTTCCGCTCCCACGTGGAGCTCTTCCGCGAGGCGCTGGCCGCCAACGGTACGGAGCCGGTCGGCAAGCGGCTCGGGTTTCTCGCTCAGGAGATGCAGCGCGAAGCCAACACCATCGCGTCGAAAGCCAACGACGCTGCCATGGCGCGCTCGGCCGTCGCGCTCAAGGAGGAGATCGAGCGGGTTCGCGAGCAGGTGGAGAACGTCGAGTGAGCTCAGGAGCCTGCCCCGTCGTGTTGGCTGCGCCGAGCGGTACCGGAAAGACCACGCTGGCGCACCGGCTGGTGGAAGGCCCCGGGCGGTACGTCTTCTCGGTTTCGGCCACGACACGGCGTCCGCGGACGGGGGAGGTGGACGGTGTCGACTACCACTTCGTGGACCGCGCGGGCTTCGAGGCCATGGTCGCCCGTGGCGAGCTGGTCGAGTGGGCCGAGGTGCATGGGCGCCTGTACGGCACCCCGCGCGCCGAGCTGGAACGTGCCGGCGCCCGCGGCGAGCACGTGGTCCTCGACATCGACGTTCAGGGCGCCCGGCAGATCAAGGCCAGGATCACGGATGCCAAGCTCGTCTTCGTCTTGCCCCCGGACATCGATACCTTGATGGCCCGCCTGACCGGGCGCGGCAGCGAAACCCCGGAGACGGTGGCCCGCAGGCTGCACACGGCTCTCCAGGAGTTGCAGGCCGTCGAGGACTTCGACTACGTAGTGTTCAACGACGACTTGGAACGGTGTTTGGACGAGATCCGGGCGATCGTGGCCGGGCAGGTCCGGCCGGGCAGCACGGGAGTCGCGATGGAGGGAGCGAGGACCCTCCGGGCCGAGATCGGTAGGATCCTCGCTGAAGAGTACGCCGAGTACACGAACGCAAAGTCCTAGGGCACATCACTACATAGGAGTCGGCATGCGAGTCTTCACCCCGAACGAGGTCGCCAAGGGCACCGAGAGCAAGTACCTCGGCGTGCTGGTGGCTGCCAAGTATGCGCGCGAGCTCAATTCGCTCCCGCGCGAGGCCATGCCCCTCGGCGAAGAGAAGAAGCTCACCACCCGCGCCCTCGAAGCGCTGACCTCGGGCCAGATCGAGTTCCGCCTGGTGAAGCGTCGCCGCAAGGAAGAGGGCCCGATCGGGCGCGAGTAGGTCCCGTGCCGGGCGCCGAGCTCGTTCCGCGCCGTCCCTGGCGAGGGCGGCGGATCCTGCTCGGCGTCACCGGGAGCATCGCCGCGTACAAGTCGATCCAGCTGGCCAGGGATCTCACGCGGCTAGGAGCGGTCGTCGACGTCGTGCTCACCGACGCTGCGCAGCAGTTCGTGGCTCCGCTGTCGTTCGAGGGGGTCACGGGGCGTCGCCCGCTGACCGATCTGTTCTCCGCCGAAGGGGCGGCTCTGCACGTCCGCCTCGGTAAGGAAGTCGACGTTGTCTGCGTGGCACCGGCGACCGCCGACTTTCTCGCGCGTGCCGCGCAGGGGAGAGCGGACGACCTGCTCTGCACGACCCTGCTCGCCACGCGCGCGCCGGTGGTCGTCTGCCCGGCCATGAACGACCGCATGTTCGCACACCCGCAGGTGCAGGAGAATCTGACTCATCTGCGCGACCGACTCCGGTACCGCATCGCCGGCCCGGCCCAGGGCGCACTCGCAGTGGGGGAAGGCGAGGGTCCCGGCCGCATGCTC
>JBEBGN010000075.1:0-14065 GCA_040081395.1 Longimicrobiales bacterium | reverse complement strand
TCCGCCGCTTCGACCGCCGCCCGCGCGGCCACTGCGGCGCCGCCACGGGCTGCCTCGAGCAGGCGCTCGGCCGAGAGTACCTCGACCTCGGCGTTGCGGCGGGCGGACTCGTACCGATGTCCGGCCGCTTCTCTTTCGGCCGCTGCCCTCCTCACCGCGGCGACGCCGCTCAGCGCCGGAAAGAGGTTCCAACGAACTGAAACCCCCAAGGTCCAGTCGCCGCTGCCCGAGTTCCACGGCGTGTCGTGCCCGTGGTACGCCACACCTCCGAACACACCGACCTGGGGCAGCTGCGCCGCCCATGCACTCTTCCGTGCGGCCTCGGCGGCGTCGCGGCCCGCTTCCAATGCGCGAAGATCACCGCGGCTGTCGGGTGCGCACGCCGAGTCGCGGCAGGCCGCGTCTCCGACCGGGACGCCCAGTGAGTCTGTCAGTACCAGCGGTGTGCCCTCCGGCACGGCGATGAGCGCACGCAGTCGCGAGACGGCGTTCGCGGCCTCGGCTGCCGCCGCCAGCCTGCGGACTTCGAGGTCCGCCGCCTGAAGTGACGCGAGACGGGCGTCGAGCCCCGTGACGAGTCCCTGGCGATTGAGCAGCTCTGCTTGGCGCGCGTGCTCGCGCACCGCTGTCAGGGCGCCGTCGAGGCCCGCCACACGCGCCGCCGCGAGCTGCGCGTCGACGTAGGCCTGCGTCACCATGAAGACGGTGGCCCCAGACACTCTCGTCGCTCCTGCTTCGCGCGCAGCCGTGGCACTCCGGGCCGCACGGTACCCGTACCATCCCTCCGGTGCGAGGACGGGGACTTCGACGAACGCCGAGCTGCTGAATCCAGCGAAGGAGGCGGGATCGTTCAACGCACCCAACGCCAGGTCACTTCCCGCGAACCGGGCCTGGCGGAGCTTGAGTCCGAACACCGCCACCGGGTCGTTGGTGCGAACCCCCGAGACCTCGGCGCGCACGGTCGGAAGAAACGCCCGCGTGGCCGCGGTGGTCGTGGTCCGTTGGGCCCGCACGTCCGCGCGTTCGGCCAGAAGGGACGGGTTGGACTCGAGTGCGCGCGCCCGGGCCGCCGCGAGCGAGAGCGCGACCGTATCGGCCTGCGCGACCGCCAGAGATAGAATCATAGCTATTAGCATATTCTCTACCGAAAAAAGAGAGGGGTTCGGCTACATATCACAGGTGCGTATGCACTTGAGAATGTGCGGCACCTTGTTCTCGGTGAGCTGATAGAAGACGCGCACGCCTTCGCGCCGCGCCGCGACCACCCCCGCCCCGCGCAGCTTGGCGAGGTGCTGGGAGACGATCGCCTGCGCGAGCCCGAGCTGCTCCTGAATGTCGGATACCGTCGCCTCTCCACTCTCGAGAACCTCGACGATCTTCAGCCGCACCGGATGGCCCAGCAGCTTGATGATCTCGGCAGCCCGGCGGAGCACCCGAGGGTCGACCGCGCGAACGAGTTGCTTCTTGGTCATAGTACATATGATATAGCATATGTCATCTATGTCAACGAGCCCACGGCGGATCGTTTGCCTCACTCCTCCGTACGACTTATCTGTATCCCCGCAAATGGACTCCAAACACCATAGGTGACTATGCACGCCCTCTCGGTCGTCCGGATCGCTGGCACCCTCGCCGTCTCGGCCCTCCTCGGGGCCGGCGCGCTCTCGGCCCAAGGCCGCGGCACCCCGGCGCCCCCGCAGCTCGTCTCGCCGGCGGATGCGGAAGGGTTCATCATCGTCACGCCCGAGGCCCTCGCGGCCTCGTTCAGCACCGGCACGGGTCGGCAGCGGGTGCTCTTCGGCAACCCGAGCCAGCCTGGGCTCTACGTGATCCAGCTCGTCTGGGAGCCGGGGTCGGGCAGCACGCCCCACACGCACAACGAGGCCCGGCTCATCAACGTGCTCGAGGGCACCTGGTACGTCTCCACCGGTGAGAAGGCCCGCCACTACGATCCTCAGGGCACGATCCCGGTGACGGCCGGCACCTTCATCTACGAGCCCGCCGAAGGGGTCCACTACGACATGGCGAGGGACCAGCGCGCCGTGGTGCAGATCATGGGGATGGGTCCAGTGAGGACGTCCGGCGTTCCCCACGACACCATCTCCACCCGCTAGCTAAGCAGCACTCCGAAGCCGATCCCCCGGGGGCCGCACGGTCCCCGGGGGATCGTCGTTTTCAGCGACCGGCCGCGCTCGCGATCGGGTTCGTCAACGTGCCGATCCCCTCGTAGGTGCACTCGGACACATCGCCGGGCTGAAGGAAGATCGGTGGGTTCCGCGCCGAGCCCACGCCCGCCGGGCTGCCCGTCGCGATCACGTCCCCCGGCCTGAGCGTCAGGATGTTGGACGCGTAGACCACTTGGTCGAACACGTCATGGATCATCAGCGACGTGTTGGCCTCTTGGAAGGGCGCGCCGTTGATGAGGTACCTGACCGCCAGGTTGCGCGGATCCGCGACGAACTCCTTGGGCACGATGAAGGGGCCGAGCGGTCCGAACGTGTCGTGCGACTTCGTGATCAACCAGTCGGAGCCGTAGCGCTCGTCGCCACGTCCACCGCGATCGGAGACATCGAGCTCGATCGTGTAGCCGAAGATGTGGTCGTTGGCCTGCGCCAGCGGCACGCGTGACGCAGCACGGCCGATCACGGCGCCGAGCTCGCACTCCGAATCCACGCGGTCACGGCCCACGGGCAGCAAGACCGCCTCGCCGTCGGCGATGACACTGGAGGAAGACTTCAGGAACATATACGGATTCCAACGCGCATCGTCGGCCGCACGCTCCCAGATCCCCGGCGCGCTGACGGTGCTCGGCGTCGCCGTCCCCGGTGGGGGCGCCCCGGAGACGAGCGCCGGAGGCCCGCTCTCCAGGCCAGCCATCTCGAGCGCGTGCTCGCGATAGTTGAGCGCAGTGTTGACCAGGTTGGTGGGATACATGATCGGCGGAAGCGTTCTCACATCCGCGAGGCTGTGCACGAACCCGGGGCGCGTCGACGCTCCTTCGACGAAACCGATGATCTCACGGATGCGCGTGCGGACCCCCTGCTCGTAGCGCTCGATGAGGTCCTTCATGTCGGCGGGTGCGGGCAGCGGGTCGGCGGCCGTAGCGACGGCCTCGTTCGCGGCCGCGAAGTCGACCACGAGCGAGTCCCCGAGCACCACGCCGACGAACGGTCCGGCCCCCTGCTCGAACGTGCCGAGCTTGAACAGCTGGTCGGACTCGACTACAGGTCCAGCGGCGGTGCACCCAGCGGCGGCGATCAGCAGAACCAGTCTCTTCATGCGCTCATCCTAGGCTTGTGGGCGGGCCTGAAAGGATCCCTGCGCCGGTCGGGGGTCAAGTCGCGGCTGGGTCGTCCTTCCTCCGCCGGTGCTCGTCGATCTGCGCCTCGAACCGGCGCAGGAAGATGAGCGTGGCCAAGACGAGGAACGTGGTGCCGACCGCTTCGACGACCGCGCCGAAGCCGATCGCCATCCCGATCGCTGCCACGATCCACAGCGTCGCGGCGGTCGTGAGCCCGGTCACCGCGCGCTGACCTTGGATGATCGTGCCCGCACCGAGGAAGCCCATGCCGGTCACGATCTGGGCGGCGATGCGTCCCGGGTCGGCCGGTCCCTCCGCCGAGGCAGCCACGCGCACGGAGAGGTCGGTGAGCAGGGTCGCCCCGATGCAGATGAGGATATTCGTCCTGAGGCCGGCCGGCTTGCCGGCGTGCTCACGCTCCCAGCCGATGGCTCCACCCATCAGAACGGCCAGTACGAGGCGGGCGAGAAGGTCGAGCCGCAGGCCCGGATAGGTCTGCGACAGGGATACGAGCCAATCGAAGAGCCCGCCCATGCGCGCCTCCGTAGAGCGAGTCGGGTTACGTCCGAAGAAGATACCGCCGACCGACGGGGGCACGCCGTGCAATCGAGTGGGCCTGGGTAGACTCGAACTACCGACCTTGCGCTTATCAGGCGCACGCTCTAACCACCTGAGCTACAGGCCCAAACTCCGCGTCGGCCCACCAGCCGGGGCAAACGGGCCGGAAAGCTACGAAGGTACCCGGACCCGTTCAACCGAGCCGGTGCTCACGACCTACCGCTGCCCTAGAAGCTCCGCCCCACGCTCACGGAGACGCGCGGGTCGTGACGCCCACCCCAGACCTTGCTCACCTCACCGACCACGGGCCCGATCCGTGACCGGAATCCGCCCGAGAGAGCCCACCCCGTCATGGGGCGAGCGAGCGGGAGCCGCCACTCGTCTCGCGATGCGCCGACGTCGACCCCCGCGCGCAGGAACCAGTCCGTGGTCGGCTCCAGTCGCAGGCCGACCCGTGCCACCTGGACCGCGTTCCCCATCTGCTCCTGGCCGTGCAGTCCCTGGAAAGTCGGGTGCGTCGATGTGAAGACGGCCGATCGGTACGCCCCTCCCAGGAAGAGTCGTTCGTGCGCAGGCAGGTCGCCTCCCTGCGTGTATCCCGCGAACACGCCCAGGTCGGCGGTGATCCTCGAGCCGAGGGGCAGGAACGCACGAGCATCCAGGGTGGTCGTCATGTACTCCCCTCCCGCGCCCACGTCGGAGATGCCCCACTCCGCGCGTCCTGTCACGTCCAGACCCCCACGTGGGAAGTCGATGCGGTCGAGGGTCTCATGGTCGAGCACGATCGCCGCGGCGGCGGTGCGGGCCGAAGCCTGGCCCCTGGCATCCTCGGCGTGCTCCAGGACCCCCTCGACGCCCAGGTAGGCGGAGCGCGCAGCCACGAGGCCGAGCGAGAGCGAGCCCGACCAGAGGTCCACGTCCGTGGGCCCTCCCTGCGCCGCGGGGAGCACGAGCGGCGCCTGACTCCAGTGCACCGCTGCTCCGACACCCAACCTGCCCGTGAGTCCCCGGCGCCTGCGGAGCGATGCGCCGATGCGCATCTCTTCCCCGACGCGGAGGTCGAGTCGCGTCACGGACCCGCGCAACAGGAGATTGTGTAGCGTGGCCGTGAAGAGAAGCGCCGCGCGCCGCTCGTCGTCGTAGCGGAGGCCCACCCCGAGTCGGTCCCGCGGGCGCTCCTGCACGTGGACCGTGAGCGCGGCGCCGTCGGCCTGCTCGTCGAGTCGGTAGCGGACCAGACCGAAGAAGCCCGAGCTCTCGAGATCGGCGAGCCTGGACGCCATCTGGTCGCGGCCGACGAAGTCGCCCGTCTCGAGCTCGAGTTCTCGTCGGACCAGGTCGATCATGCCGACATCGGTCACACCCTCGATCGCGACACTCGCAATCATGACGGAGTCGCCGAGCAGAGTGGGCGCGGCTCCGAAGCGCTCGCGCGGCGGCCGGGCCAGGGCGAGGCTGGAGAGCGCGGTCTCGTGCTCGAGCGTTGCGCGCTCTCCCCTCGTGACCCACTCGTCGACCTGGTCGAAATCGAAGCTCGACAGCTCGTCAACGTCCGGGAGAATAAGCACGTCGCAGAGGGCGCGTTGTGCGAGGGTGGCCTCGAGCATGCTGAGGGAGGCGAGCTGGGAGAGCACGTCGACGAACGATTGCAGCTCCTCAGCAGAATCGATCGGCGCGGACACGTCGCTGCAGACGACGAAATCCGCGCCCAACTCGCGTGCGTCCACGGCGGGCAAGTTGCGACTGAGTGCCCCATCGACGAGCAGGCGACCGTCGAGCGTGATCGGCTCGAGAGCACCAGGCAGACCGGCGCTCGCTCGCAGGGATTGGGCGAGCACCCCGGTGCGTAGGGGAATGGGCTCCCCCGTCTCCAGGTCGGTCGCGACGGCGCCGAACGGTCGTGGCAGATCCTCGAATCGGCGCACCGTACCGGCGCGCCACATCACGTGCTCGAGCAGGCGCATAGCATTCGAGCCGAGGATCGCCCCGGCGGGGAGCGCCACCCGCGGCCCCTCCAGGGGCACGGCGAGGATGGCACGATCGTCGAACCTGCGCTGATCCAGCGAACGCCGCCCCCGCGGCGTCGCGTCGGTCATGAGCGAAGGCCAGTCGGCGGAGCGCATCACGCTCTCGATCGAGTCGACGGAGAGCCCGAGCGCATACATGGCGCCGACCACGCCCCCCATGCTCGTGCCCGCCACCACGTCCACCCGCACGCCCAGGCGCTCGAGCGCGCGCAGCACCCCTACATGGGCGATCCCCTTGGCGCTGCCGCCGGAGAGCGCGAGGCCCACGGTCCTCGGCACCGGGGTCGTCTGGCGCCCCTCGACAGGCCCCGCGGATGCGCACAGGGCCACCACGAGCGCGAGCGCCCCTGGCACCCCCGATCCCCCCCGTCGTGTCCTGGTCACCATGCGATCCCCCGTGCGATCTAGAATATGGGAGAACGAACGGAGGAGAACGGGCGTGGCGGCTTGCGACCCTTACGAGCGTTCCGACGTCGGCGCTTCGGGACGGACTAACCCCCCAGATGCTCGCGGAAGAACGCGACGGTCCTCGGCCATGCCTGCTGTGTCGCGCGCAGGTTGGCGCCTTCACGGTCTGCCTGGGCGCGCAGGAAGCCGTGTCCCGCGCCCGGATAGATCTCGACCTCGTACGTCTTGCCGAGGGGACCCATGGCGTCGCGCGCCGTCGGAATCGTCGCGTTCACGCGCTGGTCGTCCTCCCCGTAGAGCCCGAGCACGGGAGCACGTAAACCACCGTAGGCGGCTGCGTCCGCGGGCGACGTGCCGTAGTAGACCACCGCCGCGCCGACGCCGGGCTGATGGGCCGCGTAGGCGAAGCTCATGCCCCCGCCCCAGCAGTACCCGACCACACCGATATTGCCCGAGCCCGCGGGAATCGTGCGGGCATACGCGAACACAGCGTCGAGACGCCGCATCGACTCGACGGGCGTGAGGGTCCGCACCCCGGCGACCACGTCGTCGCGCGTCGCGTACGCGGCCGTGCCACCCCCACCGGGACCCATTCCGGAGAGCATATCCGGTGCGACCGCAATGAAGCCGTCCGCGGCCAACTGGTCCGCCACGCCGCGGATCCAGTCGGTGAGCCCGTAGATCTCCTGGATGACGATCACGACCGGCGCGTTGTCGCGGCGCTCGGGATAGACCACGAACGAGCGGATCGGCGTCGCGCTGCCGGGCAGCGGCACATCGACCCACTCACCGTGCCGGGGCGAGGAGTTGAGTCGCGCAGGCGCCCCAGGCTCGTCGGGAGGAAGCTGCTCCGCGGCCGCAAACTCGGCGCCGATGGCAGCCCAGAGAACGGACGCCAGAATCAAAGGACGGAGGTTCACCCGCACGGCATCGGTTCGCATGGTCGCTCCACGTCGGGCGCGGCGCCCCTCTGGGGGACGCGTGGGCACGCCCGGATCTCGCAGGATCATCCGCCCCCACCCGCTCACTGGCAAGGGCTCGCGGTCGCTGCCAGGTCTACAGACGCACGATGACGACACGTCCCTGAGTTAGCCCCGCCAGCGCTTCCTCGAACCGCTCCACGTCGGGCGCGGGTACGGCGAGGGAGTACCGCACCGAGGCTCCGTACTCCTCCTCTTCCACCAGCGCGCCCAGTTCGGTCGCCAGGCGCTTCAGCGCGTCCACTTCGGCGTAGCCGACGGTGACGCCGAGGCGAACCCGCTCGACCAACTCCACGGTGGGCAGGCTCTCGAGCACGAGGTTCACCGCTTCGGCGTACGCTCTCGAGAGCCCACCCGTGCCGAGCTTCACACCCCCGAACCAGCGTGAGCAGACCACGACGATCTCGCCGACACCCCCGTGGAGCAGCGCGGTGAGCATGGGGCGCCCGGCGGTACCGTGCGGCTCGCCCGCGTCGCTCAGTCCGACATGCGCCGTATCCCCGGGCGGGCCCGCGACGAACGCCCAACAATGATGCGTCGCGTCGGGCATCTCCCGCTCGATTTCCTCGACGAACCCGCGGGCGGTCTCTGCGTCGGCGGCACGGGCCGCCGTCGCGATGAAGCGACTGCGACGCTCGACCCATTCGACCCGGTGCACCCGGGCAGGCACCGGGTAGCGCAGGGAGTCGGTCAGCGGATCCCCTCGAAGAGACCCGACTCTCGCGCGCGCCCACCGTTCACCAGGCTGAACGCACGGTAGTACTCCTGCGTGCCCCAGAGAACGCGGTGGTCCTCGGGCGTGAGGCGGGTGAGCGCGCCGTACTGGGCCATCTGCGTGCGATGGCATTGCACGGCACGCCACACCGTCTCCCAACGGTCGAACGCGTCGACCGTCGTGGTCACGGACCAGTCGGGCCACGAGATCGCCGTGCGCACCCCTCCATCCACGGTCATCTGCAGCGCCTTCAGGGCGCGTTGGAACGCGCTCCAGCGGCGCTCCGTATTCGCCATGTAGTAGAGCTTCGCCACGCGGTGCGGGCCCTGCTCGTCACCCACGATCGGCTCGGCGGACGCAGCCCGCAGCACCGCGGCCACCGTCAGCTGGCTGATGGCGACGTGGTCGGGGTGGCCGTAGGCGCCGAAGGGGTCGAAGGTGATGACGACCTGGGGGCGCAGCTCGCGCACGAGCAGCGCGATGCGGGCCGATGCCTCATCTGGATCCGCCTGATCGAGGTCCCCGTCCAGATAGTCGAGGAAGCGCAGGTTGCGAACGCCCAGGACATCGCAGGCTGCACGCACTTCCGCCTCGCGGATGCGCCCGAGTGCCTCGGGCCCCGGGTGCGGCTCCGTCCCGTCGCCGTGCCGCCCCCGCTCCCCTCGCGTCGCCACCACCAGCGAGACCTCCACTCCCTCGGTGGCCGCTTGGGCGAGCGTACCGCCGAAGCCGAGGGACTCGTCGTCCGGATGCGCGGCCACACAGAGCAGACGAAGCCCGTCCACAGTCCTCACCGCACCGACATGCGATCCATGAAATCGCGCTCGGACTGGGAGAGAGTCCCCGCCCCGTCCCGCTCCGCCTTGGCGAGCAAGCGCTCCACCTCGCCCCGGTTCAGCTCATGCATGGACGCCACCGAGATCCCGCGCCAACGCGCGAGCGCCACCTGATCCCCAACCAGCCCGCGGGGGGTGGCATCCGGCCTCATCTTCTGCTGGAAGTCCCGCTGCCCGGCACCCCTGCGCCAGGCGGACCACTTCAGATAGGCATAGGCGAATGCAGCTCCACCCAAGTGCGCAAAGTGGGCGATCCCGTTGCTGAATCCACCGAAGCCCTGCAGCAGCGACAGCGCGAGGTATCCGCCAATGACCACGCGGGCCTCCAGCGGGATGGGGATCGGGAAGATGATCATCCGCTCGTGCGGCCAGAACATCGCGAACCCCATGAGTACGCCGTACACCGCACCCGAGGCGCCCACCACCGCGGCGTCTCTGGCAAAGACGAAACTCAGCACGGCGCCGCCGAGTCCAGCGAGGAAGTAGAGCAGCAGGAAGCTCTTGCTCCCCAGACGGCTCTCGAGCCGAGGACCGAAGAACGCGAGGCCGATCATGTTGAAGAACAGATGGGCGAAGCCCGCGTGCACGAACATGTAGGTGACCACGGACCAGGGTCGAACCAGGGCCGCGGGAGGGTAGAGCGCGAGGAGGTTCGCCAGGTCTCGATTGAATGTGGTGAGGAAGAAGAGCGCGACGTTCGCGCCGATCAGGCGTCCCACCCATTTCGTCAGGAACATGGCAGCGCCCTACAGAAGAAAGACCGCCCCGGCCTTGGCGGCCGAGGCGGTCCCTACTCGGGGTGCCGTCCGACTACGGCCTACCAGAGTTCCTCTTCGTCCTCTTCGTACCACTCCTCGTCCTCCTCCTCATCGTCCTCCGACTCGTCGTCGTCCTCATCATCCTCGTCCGAGTCTTCGTCCCAATCCTCGTCGTCGTCGCCCTCGTCCCAATCCTCTTCCTCTTCTTCCTCGTCGTCGTACGCGAGGGCGGTAGGAGCCAGTACCTCTTCCTCCTCGAACAAGACCGACGAACTCATCTCGGAGCCTCCTGGCAGGACGTCAAGCGGGAGGCGGCACGCGGCCGACCCGACCCACTCGTTGCCGCGAAAGTATAAGGGGCCCGGGGCTTGTCAACGCCAAAACCCGCCGGAGCGGCGACGCTCAGGTCACGCCGTTCGAAGGAAGCTGGTAAAGAGTGCGATGCTCGATCTGGAATGTGACGTGTTCGATCCCGTGCGCCTTCATGCGGGAGCGCACCTCCTCCAGGATCCTGGTGTGCTCGCGAGGGTCGTCGATGACCCCGTGGGCCGACAGCGCCACGAAGCCGCTGGTCAGGGTCCATACATGCACGTCATGCACCTCGTCGAGGCCCGCCACGCCGGCCAGGTCGCCCAGGATCGCTTGCATGTCGACGTGTCCGGGTGCGGACTCGAGCAGGATGTCGGCCGCCTCGCGCACCAGGCCCCAGGCGCCCCACAGGATGAGAAGAGCGATGAGCCCGGAGGCGATCGGGTCGGCCGGCGCCCACCCCGTGGTGAGGATCACCACGCCCGCGAGCATGGCGCCGACGGATCCCAGGAGGTCGCCGAGCACATGCAGGTAGGCCCCGCGCACGTTGAGGTTGTCGTGCGCGTGCCCGTGGAGGAGCGTCGCCCCGACGATGTTGACCCCGAGTCCGAGCGTGGCCACGCCGAGCATCAGCGTGCCGTCGATCTGAACGGGGTCCCGCAGTCGCTGCCAGGCCTCCACCAGGATCCACGCGGCGATGAGGAGTAGGGTCGCCCCATTCACGAGGGCCGCCAGGATCTCGAGGCGGACGTACCCGAACGTGCGCTTGGTGCTGGGCGGACGCCGAGCGAGACGCATCGCGAAAACGGAGAGCGCCAGCGCCGCGACGTCGGTGAGCATGTGCCCCGCATCCGCGAGCAGCGCGAGCGAGCCGGACAGCACGCCGCCGACGGCCTCGGCGACCATGAACACCGCGGTGAGGGCGAGCACCCAGGTGAGGCGGTTGCTCATCCCACCTCGGCCAACACCGCCGACGGGGTGGTGGACGTGCCCACCGTGCGGGTGGGAGTGGTCGTGCGCGTGAGACGCGGGGTGCGCCGGACGGTCAGCCATCGCCCAAGATGCCCTCGGCGCGCACCCACAGCCAGAACACCCCTGCCGTCACGCCCTCAGGTCGGGTCGCTCCGGCCCGGCCTAGGCGGGTCGCGGCCCTCGCCGCATCTTGTGCGTCCCCGGGCGCGACTTTTTGACATCCAGATGCCGTGACCAAACAACCCAACCCGCTGCTCGCGGGCGGCCCTCGCATTCCGTTCCACCGGATCGAGGCGTCCCATGTCGAGCCCGGGATCCTGCGGGCGCTCGAGGAAGCGCAGTCCGCGGTCGACGCCCTCGCCGCCGACCGCTCGGAGCCGACGTGGGCCAACACCATGGACCGGCTGGACGAGACGGTGGAGCGACTCGCCGAGCGCGTTTCGCCGGTCACGCACCTCGTGAGCGTCGCGGAAACCCCCGAGCTCCGCGAGGCCTACAACGCCGTCCTACCGAAGATCACCGCGTTCTGGTCGAGACTGCCGCTGAATGGGGCGCTCTGGTCGAGGGTGAAGTCGTACGCAGCCACCCCCGACGCACAGGCGCTCGAGGGAATCGAGCGGCGCCATCTCGCCAAGACGGTGCGCGAGTTCCAGCATGCCGGTGCCGAGCTACCCCCGACCAGGAAGCAGCGCTTGGAGGAAGTTCGCATCGAGCTCGCCCAGCTCGAGCAGTCCTTCAGCGAGCACGTGCTCGATGCCACCGCCGCCTACGAGCTGGTCGTCACAGACGAGGCACGGCTCGCGGGTGTGCCCGACGCGGCCCGACGACGTGCCGCCGAGAAGGCGAAGGACAAGGGACGAAAGGGCTGGCTGCTCACGCTCGACTATCCATCGGTGGAGCCGATCCTGAAGTACTGCAAGGACCGCGAGTTGCGTCGGGAAATCTTCGTGGCCTATTCGACGCGATGCCGTGACGGCGAGTTCGACAATCGACCTCTCATCGCGCGTATCCTACGGCTTCGTGATGAACTCGCGGACATCCTCGGCTATTCCTCGTTCCCCGACTACACGCTCGAGGACCGCATGGCGGGCACCGGGAAGCGCGCCATCGACTTCGAGGCCGACCTGGTAGAGCGCACGCGCCCCTACTGGCAGCGCGACGTGGCCGAGCTGTGGGCGCACGCGGCGACGCTCGGGCTCGCACAGGTGGAGCCTTGGGACTCGGCATTCGTCACCGAGGACCTGCGTAGGAAGCGCTACGACATCGACGACGAGACCCTGCGGCCCTATTTCCCCCTCCCGCGGGTCCTCGAGGGCCTGTTCGAGATCGTGCGGCGTACGTTCGGGTTCCGCGTCGAGGAGCGCCGGATCGAAGAGGTGTGGCACGAGGACGTGCGCTACTTCGAGCTGTACGACGAGTCTGACGGCACGTTGGTGGGGGGCTTCTACTCCGACTGGTTTCCCCGGGCCGAGAAGCGCCCGGGCGCATGGATGAACCACTTCGTGACGGGCGGACCGCGCGCCGACGGCAGTTTCGCGCCGCACCTCGGCGTGATCTGCGGAAACTTCACGCCGCCCGAGGGGGATCGGCCGGCGCTACTGACGCACCGCGAGGTGGAGACCACCTTCCACGAGTTCGGTCATCTCCTCCATCACTGCACCTCGCGTGTGACGATCCCGTCTCGCGCGGGCATCAACGTGGCCTGGGACTGGGTGGAGCTTCCCAGTCAGTTGATGGAGAACTGGACTTGGGAGCGCGAAGCGCTCGACGTATTCGCGGGCCACCACGAGACCGGCGCACCACTCCCGGACGACCTCGTCCAGCGCATGTTCTCGGCGCGCCGGTTCATGGGGGGGTGGGCGCAGATGCGCCAGCTCTCGCTCGGCTCGGTGGACCTCGCGCTCCACACGGAGCTCGCCCGCAGGCTCCGGCAGGCGCGCGACCGGAACGGAGCCTCCTCGGACCTGGCGCAGGGGGAGGAGGTGATGGCGTTCGGCGAAGAGCGCTTCGTGGACTTCGCGCCCTCCCGCACGTTCGCGGAGCACCACGCGCTCACATCGTTCTCGCACCTGTTTGCCGGCGGGTATGCGGCGGCCTACTACAGCTACCTCTGGTCCGAAGTGCTCGACGCCGACGTATTCACGCGGTTCAAGCGCGAAGGGATCTTCAATCGGACGACCGGCCGCAGCTACGTGGACACGATCCTGTCGCGGGGCGATTCGGCGGATCCGGACGACCTCTTCGTGGAATTCATGGGCCGGGCGCCCGACCCGAAGGCGCTCCTCGATCGAAACCTCGGGCCCCTGAAGCAGGACTGAGGAGCGGGGGAGTCACGAGGCAGTGATGGACAAGCTCATCCCCAGGGGCGTGAGGTGAGAGGCACCGCGATGGCTTGATTCCCCACGAGAAGCGCCGCCGTTTCCGCCGTCGGGCCGCCGTGTTCACCACCTCCGCCGCTGTCGGCATCTCGGCGACAGTGGTGGATTGGCTGGTCCTAGTCGCGGCCGTCCGGGGCGGAGTGTCCGAGCGATGGGCCATCGTCCCTGCGTTCCTGGCCGGATTGGTGGTGCAGTTCTTCGGCAACCAGCGGTTCACGTTCCGTGCCCATCTCACCGAATCGCCCGCAGTCCTTCGCCGGCAGATCCTGAGGTTCATCCTGGTCGAGATGGGCACTCTGGTCATCACCGCCATCGTCTACAACGCATTCCGGGAATGGGCCGGCATCGACTACCGCATCGCTCGGCTCCTGTCGGCGACGGTGGTCTATCTCGGGTTCAGCCTGCCCATGTGGCATTGGGTATTCGCCCGCGGCGATTGACCCGCGCGTGGGGTAGCCATTGCTTGATGCCATGAGCCTCGGCCCGACCCTCGTCACCCCCCGCCTCATCCTCCGCCCTCCAACACAGGAGGATTTCGACGGCTTTGCGTCGATGGCGAAGGAGGAGGACACCATGCGCTTCATCGGTGGCGTCGCCCCCCGCGATATGGCTTGGCGTGGATTGGCAACGATGACGGGCGCCTGGGCATTGCTTGGCTTTTCGATGTTCTCCGTTCTCGAGAGGGAGACGGGGGAGTGGATCGGTCGTCTGGGGCCCTGGCGTCCGGGGGGCAAACAAGGCGGCTGGCCGGGTGACGAGGTGGGTTGGGGACTGAAGCGCGCCGCGATGGGCAAAGGCTACGCGGCCGAGGGTGCGACCGTAG
>JBEBGN010000229.1:0-3851 GCA_040081395.1 Longimicrobiales bacterium | reverse complement strand
CGGGATCATCGGTTCGGTCCAGGCGCTCGAGACGCTCAAACTGCTGCTCGGCGTCGGGACGACGCTTGCGGGAAGGCTGCTCATCTTCGACGCGCTCAGCCTCGACTGGCGTGAGGTCAAGTTGCGTCGCAACCCGGATTGCCCGATCTGTGGCGACCAGCCGACACAGCGCGAGCTGATCGACTACGACCTGTTCTGCGGCATCACGCCGACGAACCGCGACGGGACCGACTCCGACGGGGAAGGTGTGCCGGAGGTGGCGGCTGGCACGGTGGCCGAGCAACTCAGGTCGGAGAGCCCACCGTATCTGCTCGACGTGCGCGAGCCGTGGGAGTGGGCGGTCAGCAATCTCGCGGACCGCGGCGCCCGACTCATCCCTCTGGGGGAACTCGAGGAACGGCTCGGCGAGGTCCCCGAGGATCGCCCGGTCATCGTGTACTGCCGCACCGGTCAGCGCAGTTGGGATGCCGCGGTGCTCATGCGCGAGGCCGGGCGCGCGCGTGTGAGCAACCTCAGCGGTGGCCTGGTGGCGTGGGCGCGCGAGGTCGAGCCCGGGCTGCCGGTCGTCTAGCTCGGCATGCCTCCCCCGCGGGTGGTGGTGGTCGGCGCGGGCTTCGGCGGGATGTGGGTCGCGCGCCGCCTCGCCAACCGCCCGGTCGACGTGACCCTGATCGACCGCAACAACTATCACACCTTCTTCCCCCTGCTCTACCAGGTAGCCGCCGCCGAGCTCGGTCCGACCGACATCGCGCACCCCGTGCGATCCACGCTGCGCCGTGCGCGCAACGTCACCGTGCGGATGGCGGAGATGACCGGACTGGACCTGGAGGGCCGTCTCGTCCACACCGACCAGGGCTCCGTCCCCTACGACTATCTCGTGCTCGCCCTCGGGAGCGAGCCGAACTACTTCGGCGTGACGGGCGCGGCCGAGCATGCCTTTCCCCTTCGGTGGATGGACGACGCGGTCCCGCTCCGGCACCACGTGCTGACGCGCTTCGAGGCCGCAGTGTCCGCGGACCCGGAGCGCCGCCGCCGACTGCTCACGTTCGCCGTCGTGGGTGGCGGACCTACGGGGGTCGAGTATGCCGGAGCGCTCTCCGAGCTGGTGTTCGGGCCCCTGCTCGTGGACTTCCCTGGCATCGCGCCGGAGGAGGTTCGCATCGAGCTGCTCGAGGCGTCGGACTCGCTTCTACGTGGTATGCCTGCCAAGCTCGCCTCGTACGCGCAGGAGCGACTGACCCGCCGCCGCGTGGTCGTGCGGCTGCTTGCGGCCGTGCAGGGAGTCGAGGCCGAGCGCGTCACGTTTGCCGAAGGGACTTCGCTCGCGACGGAGACCGTGGTGTGGACCGCGGGTGTGAAGGGCGATCCCCGGGTGGCGCGATGGGGCCTGCCGGTCGGGCGGGGCGGTCGCGTTCCGGTCAGCGAGACCCTGAACCTCGCCGAGCGTCCCGAGGTCTTCGTGATTGGCGACCTGTCGTACCGCGAGGACGAGGCCGGTCAGCCCCTTCCGCAGGTCGCTCAGGTCGCCATCCAGCAAGGCATCCGCACGGCTGCCAACCTCGTGCGGCGGACGGCCGGCAAGCCGCTGGAGCCATTCACCTACCGTGACCCCGGCATGCTCGCCGTGATCGGGCGCAATGCCGCTGCTGCGCATGTATTCGGGCTCGCGTTCACCGGCTGGACCGCGTGGTTCCTCTGGCTCGCAATCCACATCACCTGGCTGGTCGGGTTCCGGAATCGTGCACTCGTCCTGCTCAACTGGGGTTGGAACTACCTCTTCTATGGTCGAGCGGTGAGGCTCATTCTTCCGGCGGCCCGCACCGCGCGGCACGAATCGCTTTAACGCGCGGGCGCGGGGCTTGTATACTCTGCCCATGTCGATCGCTGCCCGCCGCACGCTCCCCAGCCCGATGCGCGCCGTCCCCGTGCGGGTGATTGCGTTCTCCGTCCTGGCCCTCGCGGCCATGGCCACCGATGCATCCGCACAGGAGCCTTGTCCGCGCGCTTCCGGCCCTGACGCAGAGGCCGGCTGGGCCGCGTACGGTGCCGGAGACGTCGCCTCCGCCAGGACGCGCTTCGAGGCTGCGCTCGCGCGCTGTGACGACGACCAGTACGCACGTACCGGGTTCGGCTACGTGCTGCTGCGAGAGGGGGCCGTCAGTGACGCGGTAGAGGCGTGGACGCGCGTCGTCGCGGCGCAGCCCGACAACGTCGACGCGCTTGCGGGGCTAGGTCTCGCTGCGTGGCGGACCGGCGACCTGGCCCAGGTGCGGGCGCGTTTCACGCGCGTGGTCGAGCTCGTTCCCGATCATGCCACCGCACGCGACTATCTCGGGCGCGTGTCGGAGGACGAACCTGCGACGGGTCCGCTGGACGCCGCGGATCGTGCCTGGGACGCAGGCGACTCGGGGCTGGCACTCGAGCTCTACACCGCTCGCTTGGCTGGGGAACCCGACGATGAGACCGCCTTGCTCAGGGTGGGGCTCATGCGTGCCTGGGCGGGCGACTATGACGAGTCGCTCGAGCTGCTCGACCGGCTCATCGCGCGCGCACCCGGCAACCTCGAGGCCCGCTTGGCGCGTGCACGCGTGCGCGCTTGGTCGGGGGACGTTCCGGGCGCGCAGCGCGAGGTGTCCGATGTGCTCGCCGTGCGGCCGGACCACCCCGAGGCGCTCGAGGCGCTGTCGACGTTCCAGGCCTGGTCTGGCGACCTCGACGAGTCGCTCGGCACCTACGACGACCTGATCTCGATCACGCCGCTCACGGGAGCTTCGGGACGTCTGCGCGCGCAGACGCTCGCCCGCGCCGCGCAGTTCGAGGCTTCACGCGCAGCATACGACGCACTGCTCGCCGCAGACCCGGGCGATGTGGAGGCGAGGCTCGGCCTCGCGCAGACCCTCGCCTACGCCGGGTTGCTGGACGAGGCGATCGCCGAGTACGACCGGGTGCTGGCGTCTTCCCCGGATGAGGTCGATGCTTTGGTAGGCAGGGGTCGGACCCTTGGGTGGGATGGACAGTTCGTCGCCGGGGAGCGGTCCGCCGCGGAGGCCACGCGCGTGGCTCCCGAGAGCGCGGATGCGTGGGCCGGCCTGGGACAGCTGTATCGTTGGCAAGGGCGCAGCGCGGAAGCCGTCGAGGCCCTGGAGCGGGCTGCCGTGCTCGCTCCGACGAGCGCGGAGATCCTCGACCAGCTCCGCTCGGCGCGGCTCGCGCTGGCGCCGCTCGCCCGGCCGACCGTGGTCTACGAGTCGGATTCGGATGACAACCGGATGTGGACCACCTCGCTCATGGCGAGTTGGCATCCGTTCCCGAGGCTTGACGTGCAGGCGCGTGCCTATCACCGTGCGCTCGAGCAGGGGATCTTCCGCCGCAGGGCCGACGGCGTCTCGGTCGCCGGAGCCTATCAGGTCGGTCCAGGTTGGATCGTCTCTGTGGGTGTCGGCGGAAGTCGCACGAACGGAACCGCTGCCACCACCCTCGTGGAGTACCAAGCGGGGGTGCGTACGCCCCAGCGGCACGCGCTCGGGGGGGGCGTCCAAGTCGCCTCCACCGGAACCACGGAGACCGCCGCCCTGGCTGAGCTCGCCGGTCGCAGCACCGAGGTGACGCTGTCGGCCCGTTGGAGCCTCTCACCCGTTTGGCGTGTGGACGGATCGGCCGGTCTGGGCAAGATCGCCGGCCGCGAGGACAACGGGAGGCGCAGCGCCTCTCTCACGAGCTCGCTACAAGTGCTGTCGAGCCTTTGGCTCGGCGTGAGCATGAGAGGGTTCTCGTACGAGAAGAATCTCACCGACGGATACTTCGATCCGGATTTCTATGGCATCGCCGAAGCGACGGCGCAGTGGCTGTAC
>JBEBGN010000011.1:0-48855 GCA_040081395.1 Longimicrobiales bacterium | reverse complement strand
CTGGATATCCTGCTGGATGACTATGTGCGGGCGTTTTCGTCCGCTGTCTCCGCGCGAGGCCAGCCCCAGGCCGACCACCTGCTCGCGCCCGGTGAAGGAGCCGAGATCGGTGCAGGCGCTCGTGTGTCGGCGAGAGGGGGCGTGTCCTGGGTCACCGTGGGGACGGGTGGCTTCGTGTTCGCGGGGGTCGACTCGCTACCCGTCGACACGAGTGAGGCCCCCTTTCCGCTGGCGCCGGGAGCTTGGTTGGTGTCCACCGCGCCCGCGACCGTGACTTCCTCCGCACTCGGTCAGTTGGCCCCGCATGACAGCACCTGGCAGGGGCTTCGATCCTTCCAGCGTATCGCGCTCGAGTGGTCCGACCACGTGCTCGCGCTCGAACGCAGTCAGGAGCTGGAGCGTCTACGCACGCGGCTGCGAGCCGACGAAGAGGTGGGGTCCGCATCCCTCGAGCTCCTCGCGGGGACGACGCGCGACCGCACCAGCGAGTCGACGGACGCCTCGGCAAGCCCTCTGCTCAGCGCTTGCCGGCTGGTCGGTCGACCGTTGGGCATCGAGATGAAGCCCGCGCCTTCGTGGGAGCGGAGCAGGACGAGTCTGACGGACGAGCTGCGCGCCATCGCGCGCGCGTCCGGCGTCGGGTACCGACGGGTCGTGCTCACTCCGGGGTGGTCGATCGCCGACAACGGTCCGCTCCTCGGCTTCGTGCGCGACGTGCCCGACGACGTCACGCTCGAGGACTGGGAAGCGGCGCGCCTCGCTCCCGTCGCGCTCCTGCAGCCGACGCTATCGACCTACGAGTGTGAGGATCCAGCGACGGGCACGCGCCGGCCCGTGGACGAGAAGCTGGAAGCGGCCCTCGAGGGGTTCGCGTATCAGCTGTACCGGTCCTTGCCTGCGCGCGCGCTCGGTGCTCGAGATCTCTGGCGATTCGTCGCGTTCGGGTCTTGGCGGGACGCTCGCACCATTCTCGCGATGGGCGCGCTCGGCGCGGTCCTCGGGCTCCTGCTTCCGATCCTGACGGGCACGGTCTTCGACGCCATCATCCCGAGCGCGGACCGCCCGCAGTTGCTCAACGTGTTCATGGCGCTGCTGGTGGCCGCGATCGCCACGACCGCGTTCCAGCTCACCCGCTCGTTCGCGGTCATGCGCTTCCAGGCGCGCACCGAGTCCGCGCTGCAGATGGCCGTTCTGGATCGGCTGGTCCGGCTTCCGCTCCCCTTCTTCCGGAGCTACGCGGCCGGCGACCTCGCCCTGCGCGCGCGGGGAATCAGCATGATCGGGAACGCGCTCGGCGGGGCGACCATCAACACGATTCTCAGCTCTCTGGTCTCCTGCGCTTCGTTCGCCCTGCTGTTCTTCTACTCGGTGCCCTTGGCTCTGGTGGCCACCGCCATCCTGCTGGTCAATATCGCCTTCCTCACCGCGACCTCTGCGGTCGCGCTTCGATACGCCCGCGAGGCGGAGGCGGCCGCTGGGCGGCTGGCCGGGCTCGTGCTCGAGTTGCTCGGTGGCATCGCCAAGCTGCGCGTCGCGGGGGCCGAGACACGCGCGTTCGCGCGCTGGGCCTCCGAGTTCCGCACGCGGCAGGACGTGTCGTACAAGTTCCGGCTCTTCGACAACCACGTGGATGTGTTCAACAGCGTGGTGCCGATCCTGTCCTCGCTGCTGCTGTACTGGGCGTTCGTATCGATGACCGGGGATTCGGTCGAGGGCCTCACCACGGGGCGCTTCCTGGCCTTCAGTAGTGCATTCGGCATGTTCATCGCGTCCGCGACGAATCTGACTGGGACGGCGATCGATCTCGTCCGACTGATCCCGGCCTGGGAGCGCTCCAAGCCCATCCTGGAGACCGTTCCCGAGCACGATCCCGACAAACCGGACCCGGGGGAGCTGTCCGGGCGCATCGAAGTCGATCGCCTGACGTTCCGCTATTCACCCGACGGCCCGGTCATCCTACAAGACGTTTCGATCGAGGCTGCACCCGGTGAGTTCATCGCGCTGGTGGGCCCGTCGGGCGCAGGAAAGTCGACGCTGCTGCGCATCCTGCTGGGCTTCGATCTCCCGGAGTCGAGTTCGGTCTACTACGACGGGCACGACCTCGCATCGATCGACATCACCGCGGTCCGACGTCAGCTCGGCGTGGTGTTGCAGAGCAGTCGCCTCACCGCCGGCGACGTCTTCACGAACATTGTCGGTACATCGTCCCTCACCATGGACGACGCCTGGGAAGCGGTCCGCATGGCAGGCATGGAGGAGGACATCGAGGCGATGCCGATGGGATTGCACACGATGGTGGCCGAGGGGGGCGGGACGCTGTCGGGAGGGCAACGCCAGCGGCTCCTCATTGCCCGTGCGCTGGTCACCCGTCCCCGCATCCTCTTCTTCGACGAGGCGACGAGCGCGCTCGACAACCGCGCCCAGCAGATCGTGTCGGAGAGTATCGACCGCTTGCACGCCACGCGGGTCGTCATCGCCCACCGCATCAGCACCATCCGGAATGCGGATCGCATCTATGTCATGGAGGGCGGCCGCGTGGTACAGTCGGGCACGTTCGACGAGCTCATGGCCGTACCGGGGCTCTTCGCCGAGCTCGCCCGCCGTCAGGAGGCCTGACATGCTCCCCGCCTCGTTGCGTCCAGTCGTGATGGCGTGGGTCGCGCTCATGGCCCTCGGGGCGACCGCTGTGGATGCGAGCGCCCAGGTCACGGGTGGCGGCGATCTCATGACCCTGGCTCGGCGCCCGCTCGCCGAGCTCATTGGCGCGCTGCCGGGTCGTGAGATCTCGCTCCAGCAGCTGCTCGTCGTGGCGCGCGAGCGGAGCTTGCCCCTGGAGGCCGCGCGCGTGAGCCGCCAGCTGGCCGAGACCGACGTCGACGTCCGCGGCGGAGACTTCGACCTCGCGCTCGAGTTGCAAGCCGGGTTGGCCCGTAGCCGGGCGCTCGGCGGTCGGACCGACGCCTATCGGGTGGGGGTGGGTCAGGTGCTGCCCTGGGGGACCGCCATCGGAGTCGACCTCGCGGGGACTCGACTGCCCTCCGGAGTCGGAAGCGCCTACGATGCGGACGTAGGCGTGTCGCTGAGCCAGCCTCTGCTCGAGGGCTTCCGCACCCGGGACGCGGATCTGCGTGTGGCGCGCCTCTTCGATCAGGCTGCCGCCCACCGCCTGAACCGAGCGACCTCGGTGGTAACCGCCAACGTCGAGCTCGCGTACTGGGCGCTGGCCGAGGCGGAGGCCGTGGAGGCCGTGCTGCAGCGATCCCTCGAGATCGCCCAGGCGCTGTTGTTCCGCAACGAGCAGCTCGCGGAGCGGCAACTCGTCGCCGAGGTCGACGTGCTGACCGCAAGGAGCGCGGTGGCGCTCAGGCGTTCAACGCTCGTCGCCGCGCGCAGCAACCGCGAGAGCGCCTCCGACGCGCTCGTCTTCCTGGTATGGGGCGAGAGCGCGGTTCAGGAGCTGGCGAGCAGCCCGGAGCCGATCAAGAGCGCTCCTGGTGAAGTGGCGATGACGACCTCCTCCGACATGGCCACGGCGGAGGGGCTCGCGCTCGAACGGCGCACCGACGTGCTCGCGGCGCGCCTGGACCTGCGCGGGGCCGACGTGGTGGCGGACGCCGCGAGCAACGCCCGGCTTCCGTCGCTCACGCTCGACACCGGCGTACGCCGAGGCGGTACCGACTCGACGCTGGGCAACGCCCTCGGTGCGCTCGACCAGGGATGGTCCTGGTCGGTCGGGCTGGGGTTCTCCCAGCCGCTCCGCAATCGGCGTGACCGCGGCCGCGACCAGGCCGCTGACCTGCTTCGCGAGCTGCGGCGGATCGACCTCGTGCTCACCGAGAACGCGGTTCGCAGAGAGGTGCGCGACGCGGTACGGGGGATCCGTGCGGGAGGGGAACGCGCCGCCGCGGCTCAGGAGGCGGCCGACCTGGCCAGCGACCAGCTCGAGGCGGAACGGCGCCGTCTGGACCTCGGTCTCGGCGATTCGTTCCGGCTGCTCGAGACCGAAGAGAACGCGGTGCAGGCCGAACTCGAGTCCGTGCGCTCGGGCTACGACCTCCGACGGGCGGGTACGCTCTACCGGCTCGCCGTGGGAGAGATCGGGGGCGCGTGACGCCCGACGCCTAGACTTCTTGGAGGCGGCGGAGGATCCGCTCGAAGCGCACCCCGGCTTGCGAGAACGAGTGCAATTCGTCGAGGTCCAGCTCGCTGAGGTCGATCTCCGAGGAGGTCCCGCCCAACTGCTTGAGCGTGCCGCGCAAGCGACTTGCCAGGAACGTGGCGATGGCTCGGTAGAAGCGGCTCGCGAATCGCGGGTCGGTGGAGAGCTTCTCGGCGAGGAGGGGGCGCGGCACGGCGAGCACCCGCCCGTCGTGTAGTGCCGTCACGGTGGCGGTCGGCGGGCGGTCGTCGATGAACGATACCTCGCCGATCACCTCGCCGGTGCCGAGCCGAGCTACCTCGGTCTTGGCCGGGCCGGTGGTCACCAGGAAGGTCCCCGCCGTCACGAAGTAGAGGGAGTCGATGGGCTCCCCTTCCTTGATGATGGCGCGCCCGTCGGGCACCTCGATCGTGCGCCCGGCTTGGACGAACCACTCGGCGTCCGCGTCGTCGAACGAACCCAGGATGTAGAGGACCTTCTTCATGCCGTGACCTCGGGGGGACGGAGCGACGATCTGGCCGAAGGTGCGTGCCGTTCGGGGCAGGGGCAAGCGGAGTGCAGGGGGCAGGGCTACCGACCGCGCACTAGGACGTACCTACTCCCAGAGCGCGAAGGAGCGGACGCTTGGGTTTCGCACCCTCAGGAGGCCGTAGCCGATGCCGGCCAGTCCCTGGAAGAGTCCCGGATTCCACACCCCGCGGGGCAAATTGCCGAACAGCCGGTAGCCGGCCCCCCGGGCACGGTGCACGAGCACGGAGGCCGCCGCGCGCGCCCTCGCGCTCAGGGCCCCGTCACCGCGGTGTGCCGCCACCGCCACCATGGTCTCGATGCGTCCCATGTTGCCACAGCACAGGTGATCGAGCTCCGGGAGTCCGAAGCCCTCGACCGTCTGTAGCGCGTCGTCGATCTCGGCCTCGAACTCATCGGATGGTTGTAGGCGCGCGCACCCTACCCGCGCGAGCCCGATGCCGGCAGCTCCGTGGCACCACTGTACGAGGTTGCCTCCGGCCTCCTCACCCGGTCCCGGGCGGAGGTCGAGCCACCGGCCCCCCGCCGAGCGGAAGCACTCGCGTTCGTACTCGATGCCGTCGCGGGCAGCCGCGAGGTAGCGGTCGTCCCCTGTGAGTTCGTGCGCGCGCAGGAGCGCATACGCGATGCCGGACGCACCGTGCGACATGCCCGTGAGTGCCACGGAATCCAGGGTCGGCCATGCCGGGCCCACGCGCTTCTCCAGCAGGTGATCGGCGCAGAGGCGCGCGAGATCGATCGAGATGGGCTGCCCGCTCACCCGGTGCAACGATGCCAACCCCAATACCGTGCCCGCGGCGCCGCTCATCACGTCCAGCTCCACGTCGGCGGCGATCTCCATCGGGGTGATCGATTCGGCCAAGACCACCGCGTCGCGCACCATCTCCGGATCCCCGAGCAGGTCGGCCACTTCACTCAGCGCGTAGATCACCGACCCCAATCCGATCGCTCCACCGAGCGGCCGGGGTGCACGCGCGCGGTCCGCGGACGAGGCGAGTTGCCCCCGCACCCGCGTGAGCGCGCGTGCCGCGACTTCCGAGAAGCGACGCTCACCGGTTTCGCGGTACAGTACCGCCAGAAAGAGCGCGATGCCGGGAGAGCCGTCGTACAGCCAATCTCCCAGCACCTGATACTGAAATCGATCTGCGTCGAGCGCATAGCCGAACCCCAACCAACGGAGGCCCCCGTCGGCGTCCTCCTGAGTCCTATCGCAGAGCTCGTGTCCGATGCGCGCCGCCTCGGCGAGAAGGGCCTCATCGGGGAGTGGGTCGGCGCTGCCTTCGGGCCGCATCGTCGACCGTGGGGCCCCGGTGCGGGCTTCGAGCGCGTCGAGCGCTCCATCGAGAATCGCCGCCTGTAGCTCCCGGTCGGCGGCGGAGAGGGCACGAATCTGCTCGCGCACTTCCTCGAACCCGGAGCGGGTGAAGAACCCTTCCACGACGGGTCCCCCTGCGGGACCGAGGGCCGTGGAGTCGCTGGCCACCCAGAACAGAGGAATATCCTGCCGTTCCATCGACTCGATCTCGCGCTCGAGCAGCGGCCATGCGTGGGCGGGCGCACGTCCCCCGACGAACACTCGCGCCAGGGGCTCGACGGCGAGGCTGAAGGCGATGCCGTCCCGGAGGTCCTCCGGCGCATACGATGCGAACTGTGTCGTGCCGTACACCTGGCTGTCGCGGAACACGAAGCGCGTCGGCACCGAGCGCAGCGCCTCGAGCGGGCCGGCCGCGTCGAGCAGCTCGCCCCGATGGTTCACGAAGAAGTCGTACATGGCCAAGAACCCGCCCCGTAGCTCCCGCCGGAAGCGCGTCGGCGTCATGACCTCGCCGCCGAGACGCGGGATGTTTCTCTCTACCGGGTACTCGACGGCGTCGGCCTGCGCCCGCATTGCATCGGTGTTGACGTCGACCCAACGCTCCACGGCGTGGGGCACGGGCTGCGGCGTGACGCTCCCCAGGGCGCTGAGGTCGTACGCGCGTCCATCCTTGCTGAACTGCCAACGGGGCAACATCCCCGACCGTAGCACCGAGTCGAGGAATCGCTCTTCGATCGGGATCACTCCCTGATCGGCGTCCGGTAGCGGTCCCGTCCCGTCGCGTGGCTGGAGGATCGTCTCCACGTCGATCAACACGGGTTGATCTCCGTCGGCAACCAGATTCTCGTGGTGGCAGTCGCTTCCCCTCAGGACGTAGAGCAAGCAGAGAAGCATGCCCGCCCGCTCGTAGTAGGCCGCGGCCTCCTCCTGCGATGCGCACGCGCGGTTCTGAGCGAACTCGACGTACCCGTATCCTTGGCGCGGGAGCACCTCGAGCTGGCGGAGTGGGCGAAGTGACCCGCTGCGGTTGCAGTACTCGAGCACCGCGTTGAACCCGACGTGCATGGCCAGGTGCCGCGGCTTGTACACGAGCTGGAGCCCGTTCTCGAATCGGAGGATCACTACGCCGCGACCCTGTTCGTGCCGGTCCGAGAGCGTCGCGTCGAGGACCACCACCTGTCCGAGGGGCCCGCCGGTCGCGAACCGGCGTGTCAGCTCGGCGAGGTCCTCCTGCAGCCTGAGGACGAGCTCTGCGGTACTGTCGACCCAGAAGCAGACCGCTTGGGCGACGAGCCTCCCCAGGACCGGGTAGTCGCGGAAGATGCCCGCGAGCCCGTCCGACAGGGTGTCGGTCACGAAGCGGGCGTAGCGCTCGCGTCCGGCGGCCAGCGGAATGCCCAGGTCCGCCAGCAGGTTCTCGCCGAGTGTGCGGCGCTTGAAGAACTCCTGCGCGAAGGTCTTGCAGGAGATCGTGGCCAGATGCGCGAGAAGTGCTCGCTCCAGTGCGTGGTACGCCTCGTCGGCGAGCAGGGGCGACGGGCTCTGTGCGCCGGTCCCAGACACGACGGCGAGACGATGCCGAAGCATCTCGCGGCCGACCCGAATGGCCGGCACGAGCAACTCCTGGAAGGGAACGGGGTCGTCCGCGACCAGCGGAGGTGAGGTCAGGTCGTCCACCGTGAGCGTGGTCGCGACCGCCACGATGCGGTGCATCGCGGGTGCCCATTCTGGCCCTTTGATGTCGGGCTCCTCGTGCCCCGAGCCCAACACGGCACGGGCGACCTCCGGCGATAGTCCGGCTCCCCTCAGCCTTTCGCCGATCGCGTCCCTGCCTGTATCCAGGGCACCGAGCCTCTCCCGCCAGTGAGCGAGGCGGGCGTCGGCGAGGGCCCCGTCCCACGAAGCCGGAAACGCCCGATCCCTGGAGGAGCGGATGCGCTCCCACAGGGATCGGGACCTGCCTACTACATCATCCAAGCGTGTTACCGGTCCAGCCGACGTCGATGAGACCGCGTCTGCTCAGTACACGATCACCGATGTACGGCACGTCTTGCAGCAGACCTTCGAGCAGGCGCTCAGCTTGGTCTCCAAGGTCGTGGTGGGGAGTCCGCCCGCGACGGCCATGAGGTCTTCCTCGCTCAGAGCGTCGGCCTTCGGGCGATTGGCGAGAAACGCCTTGATGTCCGAGACGGACGCGCCCTTCCCTTTCTCTCGCGATGCGACGGACAGGATCTCGGCGGCGTCGTCGATCGATGTCGCGGTCTGCAACCGTTGAGTGAGTGCTTGGTTGTCCCGCAGAAGATTGAGGATGTCCTTCATACACTTCCTTGGTAGGGGGTGTCTGTCGCCGGTTCTCGTCCCGACGGCGGCAGTTGAGGTGGGTATTTCGAAGGTAGAGACCCGCGCGTCCTCACCGCAATCGCGCAGCGGTCATGACCCCCGCGCCCGCCCTAGGGTCGGAACAAACGCGTCAACTTGATCACCAGACCGCGCGTCGAGAGCTCGGACCAACGGTCGGTCAGTGGGTCGGTGTTGCGGTCTTCCGTATAGACGACGAAGAGCTCGCTTCCGGGGGCCCACTCCCAGCGCAGGCGGAAATTGCCGCTCACCGTGTTCGAGCCCGACGCGTACTGGACGAGTCCGCTCACGTAGGCGCGGGGCGTGATCGTATACGTCGTGCGCAGGCGTGCGACGTGTTGGTTGAACTCGCCGGAGGTCGTCTGCTGGGGGAGTTCGAGCCAGTTGAACTCGAGGCTCGGCTCCATGGAGAGCTGCGGGGTGACCTCGATGCGACCCTGGTTGAGTCCGATGGCGCGGCGCGTACCGGTGTAGAATCCCCCCCACCGCACGCTCAGATTCCCCTGGTAGGGTCGCTGCGGGCCGAACCGGTAGCTCACCTGGTACTCGTTCCAGTCATAGCGACCCGGTGCGAAGAGCGCGCCCGAGATCCGTGCCGGGGCCACCAGGCCCTCGTAGCTGTTGGAATACTGGGCCGAGAAGGTATCCCCGCGGTCGAAGTCGACCTGGAAGCTGCCGCCGATGCCGCGGCTCTCCACCATCCCCGTGTTCTGCTCGGTGAGGTAGCTGAAGTCCGTCTGAAAGACGAGTTGTCGAATCGACGGGATTCCGGCAGGGCGTGGAGAGAGACGCGCGTCGGCCGAGAAGAGCTCGAAGCCGCTGCGGCGCACGAGCCCGACCTCGGGATTGAAGTCGTCCCCGACAACGAGGTAGTCCACGCTCCCCCCCCAAAGGTCAGCGCCCTGGCTCAGTTGGGCACGGTAGCTCTCCTGTTTGCCGGCGGCTCCGGGGGTGTGCGAGCGCGCGTAGTAGGTGAGGAAGCTCAGGTCCGTCGTGATGCCAAAGGTGCCGTCGAGGCCCCACGCCTGGTTCGAGCCCGTTCCGGCCACTACCGAGTTCGACCGGTTCTGGAGCAGTACGCCGACGCTACTGCGCGCGAGTACGTCGCGGCGTAGGCGCAGGACGGAGAAGTTGGTCGACTCGGCTCCGATCGCGTCGTCCGCGCGGGTCTGGATGCTGAGCGCGCCGACGTCGAACGCGCCGACCTTTCCGGTGAGGCGCCCCCCGCCGAGGATGGGCACGGGCGTGGAGCCCTGGAGCCCCATCCTGCGCGAGTAGAACAGGGTCGGCACCTCGCCGCCCCCGCCGCCTCCCGGTCCGCCAAAGCCGGTGCCGCCGGTGGCGAAGTTGAAGATGCCGCGACTCTCGAGGAAGAAGTCGCGCTTCTCGGGGAAGGTGAGTGCGAAGCGGGTCAGGTTGACCTGCTGCTCATCCACCTCGACCTGCGCGAAGTCCGTGTTCACCGTGAAGTCTGCGGTCAGGTTCTGCGTGATGGCGTACTTCACATCGAGGCCGGCGTCAGCGGTCCCGTCGTTGTTCAACGCGGGAGTGGCGAGGCGATCGGTGCGAATGCCCGAGGTCCCGAACGGTTTCACTTCCAGATTGCGTCCCAACGGGGGCGCTTCGATGCCCACCAGGTCCGCGTAGAGGGAGACCCGGAAGACGCCGTTCGGGCCGCCGCCCGCGAACTGGATCGGGATGGGGGTGAGGTAGCTCCACTCGTTGTCGCTCAGTATGGAGCGCCGGATCTGCACGCCCCACACCTGCTCGACCCCAGGGCGGTAGCGCAGCGACTTGAACGGGATCGCCATCTCGACCGTCCACCCGCCCTCGAAGCGCCCTGTGCGCAGATCCCAGACCGCGTTCCAGTCGAAGTTCGGACTCCCCTCGTTGGTGAGCTGCACGTCCGCGAAGCCACCGATCGGGTTCACGAAGAAGCCGAGCGCGTTGCGGCGGTCGTGGTAGGTGTCGAAGTAGATGCCGAAGGAATCGTTGGCGCGCAGCTGCTGCGAATCGCGGCGCATCTCGTTGGCGATCCACGAGTCCTCGCCCCCCGCGTGCCAGACGCGGGCCCCGACATAGACGTTATCGTCGTCGAAGCCGAGCCAAACTTCAGTCCGTTGCGAGGGGATGCCGCCGGCCACCGGAACCGCCTGGACCAGCTGGTCGAACGCACGGGCCGCAGCATAGTGGCTCTCGTCGAGTACCCCGTCGACGTCGATGCCCCCCTCGACCCTGAAAGCGCGCGCCACCACGCGGCCAGTCGCATCACGCGTCATCGAAGACGCCGATGCCGACGTGGTCGCTCCTGCGGCCGGCGTCTGGGCCCGTGCGGCGATGGGTGCGAACGCTGCCACCGATACGGCGATGGCCAGGAGGGGGCGGATGTGCATGAGGATTCGGCCGGGGGCCAGCTGGGAGGGGCGCTAAGAAGGGGCTAGAACCTGGGTGTCATCACTTGTACTTTGCAAGTAAGACGTACGGGGGTCTGCGAGTGTTGAGCCGGCCGTACCGAACTCGGAGGAGGGGACATGGGCGCCCACCGGGACCGATCGCGCTGCCCGATCGCCTACAGTCTGGACGTGTTGGGCGACCGTTGGACTCTGCTGATCCTGCGGGACCTCGCGTTCAAGGAGCGCCGCTACTTCCAGGACTTCCTGGGCGCGTCCGAGAAAATCTCTTCCAACATCCTCACCGATCGACTGCGCCGGCTCGAGCGGTGGGGGCTCATCGAGGGGCGCCCTGATCCCGAAGACGGGCGTCGCGTCCGCTACTTCATGACCGACGACGGCCTCGACCTCATCCCCGTTCTCATCGAGATGACGATCTGGGGCAGCAAGCGGCACCCCGACTCGGCCATTCCCCTGGAGCGCGCAGCACGCATGGGGGCGGACCGGGACAGCGTGGTGCGCTCGTATCGGGAGAAGCTGCAGGCGGAGCGGGCGGGCGGCGCTTGACGCCCGGCTGAGCCTTCGAGAATATACAACCATATGGTTGTATATTCCCCTCGCGTCGAGGCCGAACTCGACCGGCTCTTCCATGCGCTCGCGGACACCACGCGGCGCGACATCGTCGCGCGGGTGATGGCCGGCGAAGAGACGTCGGTTTCGACCCTCGCCGGACGCTACGCGATGTCATTCGCGGCCGTGCAGAAGCACGTCGCGGTGCTGGAGACGGCAGGACTGGTCACCAAGCACAGGCGCGGCCGCGAGCGGATCGTTCGAGCCAACCCGGAGCAACTCGCGCGGGCGCGCGGACTCCTCCACCAGCTCGAACAACTCTGGCGTGAGCGCTTCAGCCAGCTCGACGCCGTCCTCGCCGAACCCTCTCCCCGAAAGAGATAGCCATGCCGATCACGTCGATCTCCTCCGATCCCGCTGCGCTCACCCTCACGGTCGTCGCGGACTATCCCGTACCTGTGGAGCGCCTCTGGGACGCGTATGCCGATCCACGCCAGTTGGAGCGCTTCTGGGGGCCCGAGCAGTGGCCCGCCACGTTCACTCAGCACGACATGGCCGTGGGCGGGCGATCGCACTACTACATGACCGGACCCGACGGCACGATCTCTCGCGCGTGGTTCCGGTTCCTCGTGGTCGAGCCGCTGCGGAAGATCGAGGTCGAGGACGGCTTCGCGGATGAGTCGGGCAGGCCGAACCCGGCCATGCCCACCATGCGCATGGTGTTCAGCTTCGAGCGGACGGCCGCTGGGTCCCGCTCCACCACCGTCACTCGCTTCCCGAGCCTCGAGGCGATGGAGCAACTCGTGAGCATGGGCATGATGGAAGGAATGAAGTCCGCCATGGGTCAGCTCGATGCGTGCTTCGCCGACCTCCAGACGTTCGCTGCGTCGCGCGCCACCGACGCGCAGCTCCTGAGCGACACGCAGGTGCGCGTGAGCCGCGTCGTGCGCGGAACCGTCGACCAGGTGTGGCGCGCGCATCACGATTCCGCCCTCATGAAGCGCTGGTGCCTCGGTCCCGACGGTTGGTCCATGCCCGTCTGCGACATCGCCTCGAAGGTCGGTGAACGCTACCGGTACGAGTGGGAGTCCAACGACGGATCTCAGCGCTTCGGCTTCGAGGGAGAGCTTCTCGAGTCCGCGGCGCCGTACCGCGCCGTGACCACGGAACAGATGATCGGGATGGACGGGCCCGCCGTGCGCAACGAGCTCACCCTCGTGGCGGTCCAGGGGGGCACGCTGATCAGCATCTTGATCACGTACCCGAACAAGGAGCTCCGCGACATGATCCTCGGCACCGGGATGACGATGGGGATGGAGGCCGGCTACATCAGGATGGAGCGCGAGGTGCTGGCGGCGTAGCGGGCTACCAGGGCTCACCCTGGAAGAAGATCGCGCGTGCCCGCCGTTGGCGGCTTTCCCGCACCAGCATCTTCGCCATGATCCTGGAGGGATCGAGGTGGCTCGTGCCGAGGATCTGATTCGCCTCCGCCGGCGATAGCGGAGCGAGCGCGTCGCCGGCGGGGGTCTCGGACTCACCAGTCCCCGGTACGTCGTCGAGGCCCTCGCGGTCGGCGAGCTGTATGGGGGTCTGCGACACCAAGGGATCACCGATGTTGTCCGGGCCCTCGATGTTCCCCGGGTCCATCAGCCCCTGCTGGGGTGCCGCGGTCTCGAGCACCCGTTGGGCGATCGCGAGATTCCACCGGGCGTTCTCGTGCTCGGGCGCGAGGCGCAGGGCGGCCTTGTTGGCTGCGACGGCGTTCGCCGCGTAGTAGAGGACGCTGTCCGTCTCCGCCGCCACGAGGGCTTGGATGAGTATCGCGAGGGCGAGGTTGTAGTACGCCCGCACGCGTTGCTGCTCGCTCTCCGCAGAGGTGCCGGCGGACAGTTCCTCGATTGCGCCGTCAGCGCCGATGCGCAGCAGAGTCGTGCCGTAGTTGTAGCGTAGGCGCGTCGACTCCGGATCGTCCGCGACGCGCTCGGCGTAGATCGTGGCGGACTCGTCGATCGCATCGGCGCGGTGTAGCCGGTTGGCGCGAGCCTCGCTCGATCGATCGGCGATCACGGTCGCCGCGATGCCGATCGCGGCGAACAGCGCGAGGACGAGCGCGTGGCGGGTACTGCCGAAGAGGGAAGAGATCATGACGCTCTCTTCCGCGAACGTCCGAAGTCGGCCAGCGCCTCCCATAGGAAGAGCGGGATGGCCAGCAGCACGAGTAGGAAAGCCGCATCGACCGGGGGGGGTGGATTTTCCCTGTCGCCGCTCACCTCACGCAGGGTGGCGAGAAGAGCCTCGAGGCCATCCTCCCGCGTCACGTCGACGTAGCTGCCGCCCCCCGCTTCGGCGACGTCGCGCAGCAGGGACTCGTTCAGCGACGCCACGACCGGTTCGCCGCCTTCGTCGAGGAACGGCGCGCCGTCGAAGAAGAGCGGTGTGCCGGCGTCCGATCCCAGAGCGGCCACCCAGACCTCGAAGCCGTCGTCCCGCAACCAAGTCGAGTTTTCCAGAACGGCTTCGTTCGCTTCGCCGCCTCCGTCCGAAATCAGGAGGACGATCTGCCGCGAATCTTCCGATGGCCGCGCCTCGAGCGAGTACCGTGAGAGTTCGACCGCTTCTGCGAGCGCCGTGCCGTTGTCGGTGCGTGGCACCAACGTGACGTCGAGGGACTGCGCGAAATACCGCAGGAGTGCGGGGTCGTCCGTCGGAGGAAGCAGCGTGTAGGGCCAGCCCGCGAACACGACGAGCGAGAAGCGCACCGAAGGGAGCTCCTCACTGAGGCGAGCGATGACCTCGCGAGCTCGGGCCATTCGGTTCGGTGCAGCGTCGGTGGCACTCATCGAGAGCGACAGATCGACCGCGATCGCGAGGTCGAGCGGAGGTCGCTCCTCGCTCTCGGGCAACACCCAGGCCGGTCCCGCCGCGGCGACACCCAGCGCCACCCCGCCGCAGGCCAAGCATAGAAGTCGCGCGGACGGAAATCGGCCGAGCCCCGCAGGCAGCAGTCGACGGAACGCGGAGGACGAGTACCCGGCGGCCAACCGCCTCAATCGGCTGCCATGCGAGCCCAGAGCGAGTGCGAGCAGCACCGCGCTCAGGGGAGCGAGCACGAGCAGCTCCGCCCGTTCGAAGCCGAGGCCGCCGAAGCTCATGGCAGAACCCCCCATCGCGAACCGCGCAGGGCGGCCCCGCCGATCAGGAGCGGGAACGAAGCCAGCAGGAACCAGAGACCTACGGGGGTCGCCACGGTCCGCACGACCATCTCTTCGGAGGGTGCCGCGAGCAGGGCGATCTCCTCGTAGATCGCCTCCAGCGCTTCCGTGTCGGTGGCCCGGAAGTAGCGACCCCCCGTGATCTGGGCGGCCTGCGTGAGGACCGTCTCCATCTCGACGAGCTCGTCCCTCAGCATGTAGTCGGTGCCGATGGCGATCGGATAGACACTCACCTGCACGGCTGCTGCCGCGCGCGCTGCCAACGCAGGCTCCATTCCCTCGCCGTTGTGCGCGCCGTCCGTCAGCAGGATCAGCATCTTCGAGCGGTGCGGCGCGTCGCGCAGGAGGCCGGCACCCGCGGCGATGGCTTGAGCGATGTCGGTGCCGTCCAGCACCAAACGCGAATTGAGGTCGTCCACCGCCTCACGGGTCACGTAGTGGTCCCAGGTGAGTGGAACGCGCGTGAGCGCCTCACCCCCGTACGCCACGAGGGCGATGTCGTCGGTGCGGCCTTCCAGGAACTGCATCACGGTGCGCTTGGCCACCTGCATGCGCGAGCCGCCGGACATGTCGCGAACGCCCATGGACGTCGACACGTCCAAGGCTATGGCGATGGCGACGCCCTCCGTCACCGGCTCCTCGTAGGTGCTGACCAACTGCGGCTCGGCGAGAAAGCCGATCAGGGACGCTACACCCAGACCCCGCAGAACGAGCGGAAGTCGCTCGAGAGTGCCCGCCCACCAAGCGGGCAGCGAGAGGCCGCGCGCCCCGTCGCTCCTACCCACGAGCAGGCCCCAGCTCCGGTGCGGTCGGATCCACGCGTACCACACCGGCAGGAGCAGCAACAGCAGCAGCCACCCGGACCGCGCGAAGCCGAAGGTCATGACTGCACCTCGCCCAGCCACCGCCTCAGCTCGAGTAGATGCGCGTGCAGCGCGTCGCTTCCCGTGCGCAGTCGGCCGAACTTCACCCGCTCGGCGACCGACATGGCCTGCGCGAGTGGAGATCCACCTGGCGCTCCCTCGAGCCGCGTCATCAGTTCCGTGCTGGTGAGCCCCGGCACCCAATCGTCGGTCGTATGTGCAGCGTATCCACGCACGATGTCGCTGCTCGCCGTGTAGGCGCGCTTCTCTCGATCCGGCGCGTACGATCCTTCGGCGATGAGGCGCTCGATCGCCGCGATCGCAGCGCGCCGTGCATCGTCGGCAGCGGATGAGCCCAGGTCGGCACCGACGCGTTCCGTCCGACGCCTGCCGAGCCACTGCCGCGTCGTCGCCAGCCCGGCAGCCACCAGGACGGTCGAGAAGAACCCCACGAGAACGACGCTCGGCCAACTCCAGCTCCGGCCCAGCACGTCGTCGGGTCCTCTCGGGGACACACCTTCGCCGAGCGCGCCACCGAAGCGAACCGGGTGAATCCAAACACGCTCCTCGGGCACGTCGAGCCGGCGGATGGTGCTGCCGGCGGCGCGTGGCACATCGGCCCACGCCGCGACCAGCGATCCTCCTGGCAGCGGTTCGCCCCTGTCGGCTGTGCCAACTGGTGCGACGATGATCCCCGGCGTCGGCAGGGCGAGGTCTCCGTTGCCGAACGGGATCAATGCGTATGTGAGCAGGAGAGTTGCGGACTCCCCGTCGCTCGCGCGCTCGGCGCGCCACTCCACGGGCGCGAAGCTCTCGATGTCGTCGGTGGTCGGTACCGTGTCGGGGAAGTACACCGCGCTGCCGGGCGGTACCTCGATGCGAACACGGAGCTCGAACACCTCGGCCAGCGACACGCTGTCCGCCGATACCTCGACCGACAGGGGTGGATTCTGCGCGGCCAACTCCGGGGAGAGTGGCCAAGCGACGAGAGCCACGCCCAGCGTCAGGGCGGTCCTCACCGAGACACGCGCTCCCGCTGTCTGAAAAAGCCGACGAGGGCCGGCACCACGTCCTTCGTCGTGTCCACGTCGATCACGTCCAAGTGCAACTCTCGGAAGATCGCCGTGAGCGCCGCGTGCTGGGCCGCCTTGTTCTCCGTGTAAGCGGCGCGCACCCGCGCGGACCCTGTGTTGACGACGTGCCGCTCACCGGTTTCCGGATCCACTAGCACGAGCAGGCCCACGTTGGGCAGCTGGTTGCCGCCGGGATCGGTCAGTCGGATCGGGACGAGGTCGTGATCGCGCGCGACGCGACGCGCGGCCCGCGCGAAGTCCGGGTCGCTCGCCTCATCGAGGAGGAAGTCGCTCACGACGAACACTGCGGAGCGGCGCTTCAAGATGCGGGTCGCGTACTCGAGCGCCACGGACAGCTTCGTACCGCGTCCCACCGGGCGGAACGACAGCAGCTCGAGGGTGAGTCGCAGAACGTGGCGGCGCCCCGAGTCGGGGGCAATGAACAGCTCGACCCGGTCGGTCACGAGCAGGAGCCCGACCCGATCGTTGTTGCGGGTGGCCGCGAACGCCAGGATCGCCGCGATCTCGCACGCGATCAGCGCGTTGGCTTTCTCGCCGGTGCCGAACTCCTTCGACGCGGACAGGTCGACCACGAGGAGCGCGGTGAGCTCACGCTCCTCCACGTACTCCTTCATGAACAGCTGGCCACGGCGAGCCGTCACGTTCCAGTCGATGGCGCGGATATCGTCCCCGGGCTGGTACTCCCGCACGTCGGAGAACTCGAGACCGCGACCCTTGAAGATCGAGTGGTACTCGCCACCGAAGAGCGACTCGACCAACCCGCGGGTGCGGAGCTCGATGCGTCGGACCTGAGCGGAGATCTCCTTGGAGAAGACGTGCGACCCTCCTGCTGCCGCGCGTCGCTCCGCTCCGTCGTCCTTCGCCCTCTTGGCCACGGACCCGACCCTTCTCAGGTCACGGAGCCGCGACGGCGGACATGACGCGACGGACGATCTCCGCGGCGTCGATGCTGCGCGCGTCCGCCTCGTACGTCGTGCGCAGGCGATGGCAAAGCACGCTCGGCCCCATCGCCTTCACATCGTCGGGCATCACGTAGTCGCGTCCATGCAGGTAGGCGCGTGCCTTGGCGGCCCGTGACAGGAAGATCGACGCGCGCGGGGATGTACCGAACTCGATCAGGTCCTCGAGGTCCTCCAGGCCGACCTTGCTCGGCTCCCGGGTCGCGAAGGTCAAGGCGACGATGTAGTCCAGAACCTGCTCCTCGAGGTGCACCGCGTCGACCTCGTCGCGCGCCGCGGCGATCTCTTCGATCGTGGCGACCGCTTCGATCGGCCCTTGGCCACTGCCGCCTACTTGGCGCACGATCGCCTTCTCTTCCTCCCGCGTCGGATAGCCGATCTGAAGCTTCAACGCGAAGCGATCGAGCTGGGCCTCGGCGAGCGGATAGGTGCCGTGCAGCTCGACGGGGTTCTGTGTCGCCAGCACCATGAAGGGAATGCCGAGCTTGTAGGTCTCCCCCGCGATCGTGACCTGCCGCTCCTCCATCGCCTCGAGCAATGCCGCTTGAACCTTCGGCGGCGCGCGGTTGATCTCGTCCGCGAGCACGATGTTCGAGAAGATCGGTCCCTTCTGCACCCGGAACTGCCCGCTGCGCTGGTCGAAGATCGGGGTGCCGACGATGTCGGAGGGCAGCAGGTCAGGGGTGAACTGGATCCGGCGGTAGTCCGTGTGGATCGCTTGGGCGAGCGTCCGCACCATGAGCGTCTTGGCGAGCCCGGGCAGCCCCTCGAGCAGGATGTGTCCGCCCGTGAGCAGGGCGACCAGTAGACCTTCGACGGCCTGGTGCTGGCCGACCACCCGCTCGTGGACGGCGTCGGTGACCTTGGTGAGTAGACGTGAGCCCGCTGTGGCCGTGGCCTGCTGCATGGATGAGCCTGTAAGGCGTACGTGGCGACCCAATGCAGGGTCGAGAAGGTCCCAAAAAAGGGGCCGCCAACTTAGCGCGGACCTCCCGATCTGGCGACGCTGGTTCAGCCGCCAAGGAACGTCTGGCCGGTCGGTTAGGCGGTGACTATGGTGGATGACCGACTGTTGGATTCCGCCGGCCGATCCGCAGACGAGTGGAGGTCCGATCAACCGGCCCATCTTCGAAGAGGAACGAATGAGCAAAGCCAAGCGTCCCGCCGCCAAGTCGAAGTCGAAGAGCGCGCCACGGTCCGAGAAGAAGGCGCTTTCCGATGCAGAACTCGCGAAGGTTGCGGGTGGGAGAAAGAAGGCAGCGCCGGCAGTGCCGGCCGCCCCGGCCCCGATGATGTAAGGAGCTCGAGCGCCGAGACGGTTCGGCGTTTGGTGCGAACCGTCAGCGTGCGACCAGCTCGAGCCCCACGTGTCGAGCGATGCAATCGAAGTCGCGGTCGGTCGCCAGAAGCGGTTGCCCCTCGCGGAGGGCGATGGCGGCGATCAAGCAGTCCATCATCGAGCGCACGGTCTCGCCGCCCCGCCGACACACGCGCTGAATGAGCGCCGCGTCCTCGAAATCCGCGAGCCCCTCGACCTCGATGATCTCGAACCGCGCGAGCAGGCGCCGCAGCTTTTCAGCGGACTCCTCGTTGCGGCACCCTGCGAGAAGCTCCATCACGACCGGAGCCGGCGTCGCCAAATCGTCGCCGGACTCTATGCAGGACCGTATCGTGAGGTGAGACGAACTCCCCGTCGCGCGCAGGTACTCCACCCACGCCGACGTGTCGACGATCACCAGGTTTCGCCCGGGTCGCCGGACCGCAGCGCGCCGAGGTCTCCATCCCAGCCGGCCCCCTCCATCGCGAGGGCCTCCTGCCTGGACATCGGCCGCACGGCTGCTCGGGCCAGCGCGTACTCGATGGCTGCGCGCGGGTTCGACAGGTGGTAGCGCTCACGGACGGCTTCGAGCAGATCCTCGTTCACCTCCACCTCGATGCGCAGCCGCCGGGTGAGCGTCGCGCCACGCTCGCCGTAGGGGGGCGAACTCTCCCGAGCCGTGACCGGCGTCCCCCGCGCGTCCCGGTCCCGGGCATCGCGCAGCACCGAGCGGACCCACTCGGACACGTTCACGCGGCGGCGCTCGGCGGCCGTCTTGATCTCGCGGTACTCGTCCTCGCTCATGACGACCTGGAGGCGCATACTCATCATGGGAGTATATCATACTAACCCACGGGTACCAACGCCCAAGGGACGGCCCAATTCCACCGAGCGACGGCGCTTGACTCTATACCACAAAGTACTCCACTATTGATGACCTTGAGCCCCGGGACGGACCCGTATGCAGGTCACATCGCGAAGGATTCTCGAACTCCTCGAGCACCCGCACGAGTTGGAAGCCCTCTACCGGGAGCATCCGGAGTCCTTTCGAGAAGGGCTGGAGGAGGCATGCCGCGACCGGTCCGACGCGGTCGCGCTGCAGGTATGGAAAGCCCGACTCGACTACCAGGACCCTGTACGCGCGCTGGACGCGCGCCGCGCGTTCCTTGCGATCGTGATCGGACTGGTGGTCGGCGGGCTCGTGCGGATTCCACTGGCGATCTTCGACGAGGATTGGTTCTTCCCGCGCTTCGTGCCGTCTCTCGTGCTGCTCGGACCGGTAGCGTACTTCTGGAGCGAGCAGCGGAACCGGCTCGTCTTGATGGCTGGGTTGCTCCTCGCGCTCGTCGCAGCCGTATTCGTGAGCCTGGTGCCGGAGCTCTCGGACTCGGTGGTCATGGCGCTGATCCACTTGCCCATTCTCTTCTGGGCGCTCCTGGGTGCAGCGTTTGCTGGCGGTGCTTGGCGTGAGCCCCACGCTCGCCTGCGCTTCATACGCTACAACGGTGACATGATCATCTTGGTCACGCTGGTCGCGCTCGGTGGTTTTGTGTTCAGCGCCCTGACGATGGGCTTGTTCAGCCTCGCGGCCAACGATCCTGAAGAGTGGTATGTGATGAACATCGGGCTGGTCGGCGGCGCGTCCATCCCCGTGGTCGCCACCTATCTGTACGACGTCGTGTTCGCGCGACGAACCGGCATCGCCTCCGTACTCGCTCGTGTGTTCGCTCCGCTCTTCCTCGTCATGTCGGCGACGTATCTCGTCGTGGCCTTCGCGGGCGGGGAGAATCCGTTCGTCGATCGTGACTTCCTCGTCGTATTCAATGGGCTCCTGCTGGTGATCCTCGGCATGACCGTGTTTTCGATCGCTGAAAGGGGCGAGCGCGGAGATATCGCGTGGATCGACTACGTCAACGTCGCGCTGCTGATGGTTACCTTGGTCATCGACCTGGTCGCGCTCTCGGCGATCTCGTTTCGGCTCGGCTCGTACGGTCTCACGCCGAATCGCCTTGTCGTGCTCGGTGCCAACCTGGTGGTCATGACGCATCTCGCGTGGACCTGCCGCGCGTACGTGGGCTTCCTGCGCGGAAGAGCCACGGTAGCAGGGGTCCAGAGGGCGGTCACCGGGTACCTGCCCGTGTACGTGGGATGGGCGGCGTTCGTGGTGTTCGTGTTGCCCTTCTTGATGCGGTTCGCGTAACTGGCGCGTTCGAATGCCCGGAGCCACGTTGCTCTCAGGACGAACCCGCTACCTGTTTCCCGCCGATGACCACTCCGACGTACGCCGACCTCTTCAGTGCGGACGGCCTCGAAACGTCGCTCGGCCGCCTCCGAGCGCTGACCCCCCAATCCCGCGCGCAGTGGGGCAAGATGGACGTCGCGCAAATGCTCGCGCATCTCAACGTGGCGTACGAGATGCTTTATGAAGACAAACATCCCCGGCCGAACGTCCTGGTCCGTACGCTGCTGCGCCTCTTTCTCAAGAACAAGGTCGTGGGGCCAGCGCCGTACCCGCAGAGCTCGCCAACGGCCCCGCAGTTCAAGATTGTGGACGGGCGTGATTTCTCTGCAGAGCGCGAGCGACTCGTGACGTACATGCAGCGGATGTACGATGAAGGGCGGGTGCGCTTCGAAGGACGGGAGTCCGCGTCCTTCGGGCCCCTGACCTCAGGCGAGTGGAACGTGATGTTCGCGAAACACCTTGACCATCACCTGAGTCAGTTCGGCGTTTGACCGACGGGGTGGCTACTTCGACCCCTCCTCCGTCTCCCACCGCGCATGGTGCAGCTTCGCCCAAGCGCGCGTGACACGCCCATGGAGCATCGCGCCGATCGTGCCAGGGTAAGCGACCGTCCCCAAATAGACGTGCACGATCAGGAATAGCCCCCCGCCGATGGTGGCGAGATAGTGCACGAGGCGCATCGCGTTCACGACGCCGCCGTAGAACGGCCCGATGCCCATGACGCCACCCGGCATCCACATGGGCACTCCGCTCACCACGTAGGCGATGCCGAGCGCCGTCATCGTCCAGAAGAACATCTTCTGGCCCGCGTTGTACTTGCCGGCGGCCGGCACTTTGTCCTTCTGATGGAGCGCGTAGTGACGGATCGCGCGCAGCCAGGCGCGGTCCTCTGCGTCGATGGCCATGTCTCGCAGCCACAAGAAGAACATCGCGACGCCCCCGAGCGTGAACGCCACACCCATCCATGGGTGCAAGATACGCGCGGTCGCACCACCGCCCGCGAGCACCGTGAGCCAGTAGAGCCGCGGATGCGAGAACGCGAGCCCGGTGAGCAGCAGGAGCAGGAACGACAGCCCCACGACCCAGTGCACGACGCGCTCGACGAAGGTGAAGCGCCGGATCTCGCCGAGCCCCGACGCGCTCACTTCGCGTCCTCCTCCGGTGCCTGCGGCCCGAACCCCAGGTAGTGCAGGCCCGCTGCCAGCAGCCCGAGCCCCAGCGCCGAAGCGCCGAGCTTCCGCACCGTGCCGAGCATCGCGAGCGCGCCGGCGCCTGCGGTCGGGTCAGCCGGCAGGTCGTACTGATCCAGCTGATCGCCGTGGGGCACGACGTACATCATGTGCGTGCCGCCCACGCCCGGCGGATCGTAGAGCACCGCGTTCGCGAGCCCGCGCGCGCGCAGCCGCTCGACCTGCTGCTCACCCAGGCGGACCATGTCCTCCTTGGTGCCCCACGAGATCGCGTTCGTCGGACAGGTCTTCGCGCACGCGGGCTCGAGCCCGGCCTCGACCCGGTCGATGCACATGTTGCACTTGTAGACCTTGCGGGTCTCGACGTTGAAGCGCGGGATGTCGAACGGGCATCCGGACACGCACAGCTGACAGCCGATGCAGTTCGCCTGGTTGAAGTCCACGATACCGTTCTCGTACTGCACGATCGCACCCGGGGCGGGGCAGGCGAGCAGGCAGCCGGGCTCGGCGCAGTGCAGGCACGCATCCTTCTTGATGAACCACGCGACGTCGCCCCCCACTTCGACCTCGGTGAACCGCATGAGCAGCCACGTGTCGGGCGACAGGTCGCGGTGGCTCTGGAAGCTGCCGAAGTTCTCGGTCGGCTCGATGCCGAGCTCGTTCCACTCCTTGCACGCGACCTCGCATCCCTTGCAGCCGATGCAACGCGAGATGTCGACGAGCTTCGCGTACTCGGGGCCTTCGGTGCGGATGCCCGCTGCCGGCGTCGATGACGCTGACATCCTACGGATCGCGAGGCCGTTGGCGGGGAGCTGGGGCATGAGTGATAGGACCTCCCCGTGCCGAGGATGGCAAGGGGCCACGACGGGTCACGCGGGCGTCGGTAGCTCAGGCGATGTCGGCGACGGTCACTCCGGCGGCGTGCGCCGCCAAGCGTTCGAGATCGGCCACGTCTACGCTCGCGATGATCGCGCCGCCCTCGAGGTCCGCCACTGCGACGACGAAGGCGTCCACAGCGAGCTCCGGGCCGGCGCCGATTTGGCCAAGGAGCTGCCCGGCGCGCACTCCCGCGCGTGTATCCACCGGATATACCTGAACGCGCTCACGCCTCAGGCCGGCAAAGACGCCTGCGTCGGCCGCGCGCCCCCGAACCACTTCCGCGAGCACCGCCGCAACCGTGGCGACCGGCCGGTCGCGACCGCGCACGGTGGCGATCAGGGCGCGCACGCGATCGCGCCGAGCTGGCGGACCGTGCGCCACCGCGGAGATCGCTTCGCTGTCGAGCAGCAGCATCACCCGGCTCGAGCTGTTCGCGAAGGAGGGGTCGTACTCGTTTCCCAGCGCTCCACGATCTGCGCGGCCCACTCCAGCGTTTCGGGCGGGATCGGGCCGTGCGTGCGCTCTAGCTCCGCCAGCCAGTCGTCTACGGCCGACAGATGCCGAAGCCGCGCCACGTGAGCGGCGACCGCGTCATCGACCGCCGCCGAGAGGCTTCGCGAGCCGACGAGATCTCGTAGCTCCCGCAGCCGCATGGAGTCGAGCGTGAGTGTCACCTTTTCTTTGGCCATGGACGTATAGTAGTACCTTTATACGACGGCAACCACTCCCGGGCCCCCGCGGACTACCTAGACCTCGGCCACCCCAGGAATACTGGATGGAGCGGTGGGCCGGTGGCATGGCGAAATCGGCCTTCTGATTTCCACGCGTCACTCGTGCCGCCGGTCGAGGGTCATCGTGGACTGGGGTTGCCGGTTCCCTCGGTGGTCCGGTTGACCAAGATCGTCACCATCGAGGCTCGCCACGCCGAACGGATCGGGTCACTCGACGCCCCCCGCTGGTCGGCGGTCGAAGCTGCGCTGCGCGGTCACCTGGATTGGGGCTAGTGGCTGACGGCGTCTTGCTGACGCCTTCGACCTCGCCGCGCACTGGCCACCGGGCGCCCCCCCGTCCCGTGGACTCCCTCGATCAGTCGAGCAGAGTGAATCCCAGGGCGAGGGCGACGCGCGTGCTTTTCCTCTCACCCAGCACGCTCTGCTCGGGCATCTTACCCCAGTACTGGAGCTCGACGAACAGCGAGGAGGGAAGGCGAGCGCCCACAGACAATGGGACCGATGTCCCGCCCAACGGACCGACCTGGCCACCTTCTCTGGTCGTCATCATCCAGCCATACCCCACACCGACGTACGGCCACCACCCTTCCGCCTGCTCGACCGGACTCCATTGGATACTCGCGGTCATGTCGAAGTAGGAAGAACGGGTAGGGCCGGCGGGAGCGTTGATCTCCTGTGCGAGGAAGTTCGCGCTGAAGGCAAACGACCAGTGCGTGTTGTCACCGAAGCCGTTACTCCCGGCGCGGACTCCGCCCCCGAGGTTCGTGCCGCTCTGTGGAGCATCGAAATAATGATCGCCGATGATCTGGAGGCCCGTGTACCCCTGGGCCGCGGCCGGACGAGCCGATGCGGTGAGGCTGAGCCCCACGGCCAAGAGTGCGACCAAAGGTTGGAGCCGAATCGACGACTTGTGTGATGCGCGATGCATGATTGCCCTCTTAGTAGTCGTCACTGAGGAACCCCATGACAAATGCGATGGTGGTGCGCGGGGCGGCCTCGCTCCACCAGTATTGGGCTTGCAGCGAGAAGCGGTTGCGGTAGGTCAACTGGCCCACCAGAGCCTGCGAGCAACGAACGGCGCCCTGAAAGACGCACCCGAAGCCGACCCCGGCGGACGGATACAGGGTCGCGTAGGCGCCCAGCGGACTATAGACAGCAGCGAGAGACAACTCGAAGTAGTCTCCCGGGTCCACGTCGCCCATCGAGTGGAAGTAGAGGGCGGAGGCAGCGTGGAGGCCGAACCCTCCTTCGCTCAACCCGAACATGACCACGCCGAGCCCGAGGGCCGACCCGAGATCCGTGGTGGCGTTGGTGTACGGCGGCCTCCAGTTGTCGATCACGAGGCTCGGGCCGAGGATGCCCTGTCCCGCGACGGGGGCCGCGAGGGCTGTGGACCAGGCGAGCGCGGCCGCCAGGGTGAATCGACAGGACGAGCGCGAGCGCCGGGCTCTCGGGGCACATGAGAGGGCGACGTCACGACGGGGCGCAATCATCCTGATCACTCGCGTGGATAGACCAACGGCGGGGGGCTGCGGGTACCGCTGGGCACTACGAGGCAGGGTGCCAATGGATAGTTGCGCACCGAAGGGGCGCGCAAGGCGGGTCAGGAACGCGGGGCCCGCTCCATGTTCACCAGGAACGCCTTGAACTCCGGGCAGCGCGTGTTCGCATCGCCGATGAACGGCGTGAGCGAGTTCGCCATCGAGCCCGTGGTGATGCCCTTGAAGCCCCAGTGCACGGGAATGCCGATGGTCCAGAGCGTCTGGCCGTTCACGAGAAGCGGCTTGATGCGCTTGGTCACGATGGCGACCCCCTCGACCTCGCCGCGCGCCGACCACACGCGCACGCGCTCACCGTTCACGATGCCCTTCTCGAGCGCGAGGCCATGCGGTACTTCGACGAAGAAATCGGGCATCGCCTCGACGAGCAGCGGCACGTGCGACGTGACGAAGTGCTCCCGCTCGACGACGCGGTACACGGTGGCGGCGTAGGGGAAGTCGTCCGTGTTCTGCGCGAGCGACTCGCGCACGCCGTCGTACCAGCGCACGGTCGGGTTCACCGACACGCCCTCGTGGAGCAGGTTGGGCGTCGGGCTCTCGGCGGGCTCGTAGTGCTCCGCGAACGGCCCGTCGACCAGCTGCCCGGGGCTGAACAGTCGCGCGACGCCTTCCTCGGTCATGATGAACGCGCCGGCGCCGTCGGGCGGTGTGGTCGCACCGAAGTCGGGCACGTCGCCGGTCCAGCGTGATCCCGTCCAGCGGATGCCCGCGCGTGAGGCATCCCATGGCTCGCCGTTCTCGTCCGCCGAGGCGCGGTTGTAGAGCACGCGCCGGTTCGCCGGCCACGTGAAGCCCCACCCGTGGTGGAAGCCGAGGCCCGTCGGATCCTCGGTGCCGCGCCGGGCCATCATGTTGCCCTGCTCGGTCCAGCAGCCGGTATAGATCCAGTTGCCCGCGCTGGTGGTGCCGTCGTCGCGCAGCTCGGCGAACGAGTTGAGCAGCCGCCCGGTCGACAGGTCATAGCCGTTGATCTCGCGCGCCAGCTCCTCGAGCGTGGGTTCGCGCGGGTTCGCATAGTCCCAGCGTAGCGCGTTGATGGGCTCGTGCCAGGCACCGCCTTCCTCCGCGTACAGCTCCTTCACCCGCCAGAAGAGGTCGGAGAGGATCCACGTGTCCGATCGCACCCCCTCGGGGATGTCGACGGCCTGCTCCTTCCACTGCGCCCAGCGACCGGAATTGGTGAACGAGCCGCCGCGCTCGATCCAGTGCGCGGCGGGCAGGTAGAGCACTTCCGTTTGCACCTGAGAAGCGTCGACGCCGGGCGCGGCCCAGAACTCGGCCGAGTCGAGCAGGAACGGATCGATCACAACCTTCCACTCGAGGTTCGACATCGCGGTGACGAGCCGCGACACGTCGGGGCCGGCCAGGATCGGATTGAAGCCGAGCGCGATCAGCCCGCGCATGCGGCCCTGATACGCCTGGTCCCACATGGACAGCCAGGTCGCGTCGTCCGCGGGCTTCCCGAGATAGTGGTACGCGAAGTCGTTCGCGCGGGTCGCCGCGTCGCCGAACCACGCCTTCATGAGTGATGTGTAGAAGCGCGGATAGTTCGACAGGTAGTTCACCGCGTTCGGCACGATGGCCCGCGGCGTGTGGTCGCGGAGGTGCGTGGCCAACGAGGTCTGCGGCGGCCGCGGCATGCGCAGGTAACCCGGCAGTGTCTCCGCGACGATCGCGTGGTCGGTCGCGCCCTGCACGTTCGCGTGCCCGCGCAGGGCGTTGATGCCGCCCCCCGGTCGGCCGATGTTGCCGAGCAGGAGCTGCATGATGGCCGCGGCGCGGATGATCTGGCTGCCGACCGTGTGCATGGTCCAGCCGACCGCGTACATGATCGTGCCCGCGCGGTCGGCGGTGCCCGTCGAGCAGACGATCTCGGACATCGCGTTGAAGTCCGCGGCCGAGCACCCCGCGATCGAGGCGACCATCTCCGGTGTGTATCGGTTGTAGTGCGCGCGCAGCAGTTGGAGCACGCAGCGCGGGTGCTGGAGGGTGGGGTCGCGCCGCACGAACCCGTCCGCGCCCATCTCATAGCGCCACTGCGTGCGGTCGTACGTGCTGGTCGCCTCGTCGAACCCGGCGAAGAGCCCGTCCTCGAACGAGAAGTCCTCCGAGACGACGAACGACGCGTTCGTGTGCGCGCGCACGTAGTCGTCGTGGTACAGGCCCTCCTCGAGGATCTTGTGGATCCATCCGCCGAGCACGGCGATGTCCGAGCCGGGGCGGATCTGGAGATGCTTGTCCGCCACGGCCGATGTGCGCGTGTAGCGCGGGTCGACCGTGACGATACGCGCCCCGCGGTTATCCCGCGCTTCGAGCGCCCACTTGAAGCCGCAGGGATGGTTCTCCGCGGGGTTCGCGCCCATCACCAGAACGACATCCGCGTTCTTGATGTCCTTCCAGTGGTTGGTCATGGCGCCCCGACCGAAGCTCGCGGCCAGACTGGCCACCGTGGGGCTGTGTCATATGCGCGCCTGATGGTCCATGTACACGATGCCCAGCGCGCGCTGCGTCTTCGTGATCAGGTACGCGTCCTCGTTCGTGACGGTCGCGCTCCCCACCCAGCCGATCCCCTCGCAGCGGTTCACCATGCGGCCCTGCGCGTCGCGCTCGACGAAGGTCGCGTCGCGCGCGTCCTTGTACTTGCGGGCGAACCAGGACATCGCCCAATCCCAGTCCACGTCCTGCCACTCGCTGGACCCGGCCGCGCGGTACTTGGGCGTGTGCTCGAGACGCGGGCTCATGGCGAGCTGCATCTGCGCCGCGCCCTTCGGGCACAGCGTGCCGCCGTTGATGGGCGAGTCCGGATCCCCTTCGACGTGGATGACCGAGCGCGTGGTGTTCAGCCCGCCCGAGCCGTGCACGTAGGCGATCGTGCCACAGCCGACCGCACAATAAGGGCAGACCGTCTTGTACTCGCGCGCGCCCGAGATCTTCAGCTCGCGCGACTGCGCGTACGCCGGCGTAAGGTCGAAGCCGAGCGCGTTGGCGAGCGTGCCGCCCGCGGCCAGCGCGGTGCCCTTGAGGAGGTCTCGGCGGGAGATGTCCATGCGGCCGCGAAAGTAGGGCGGGGGAGGGGGAGGCGCGAGGGTGTCCCGAGGACCGCCGCGCTTGGACTCAGTCGCAGATCGGAATGCCGACTCCGGGGAACTTGGCGTCGAGGTGGTTCAGCAAGCGCCCACCCTCCTGGCCCAACCTCGGATTGTCGTCGATGCTGCACGCCTCGAAGATGACCGGGTCGGACCCGAGCGCGTCCCCCACCCGGCGCAACGCATCGACGTCGTCGAGGATCGCGTTGCCGTCAATGCGGATGCGCCGAATCCCCGACGTGATGCTGCCAAAATCCGCCAGGTTCGCCAGGGCGAGGTTGTTCGTGACCGTGAGGTCCCGCCCCAGTGTCGTGAGAGATCCGAGGTCGAAGGCGAGCTGCGCACGGTTCCCCTGGATCGTGAGGCTGCGCACTCGCCAGAGCCGAGGCGCCGAAAGCGCGACCGGCCCGACAAGGTTCAGGACCGTGAGGTCGTTCGCCACGTAGACTAGCTCCGGCAGCGCAACCGACGCCGGGGAGCGATTGACGATCATGAACGACCCCGTCTCTTCCAACGCCGGAAACGACAGGCCGACGCCGGCCATCTCGATGTCGAGGCGCTGCTCCACACGCTCCAGAGAGGTGAACGCATCGGGAGTGTGCGACCTGTTGCCCAGAACCTGGATATCTCCGGCGACACGAAGCGCGGGCAGTGCGACCGTCAGGTTTGGGTTGCTGATGATCTCGACGGCGCCCGTTTGCTCGAGGCTGCGCAGCCCTGCCATGCTGGTCAACGACGGGTTCGATCGGATCAAAACTGGCCCAAGCGCGGTGCGTAGCGTTTCGAGTCCGTCGAGGTTTGTGAGGGTCGTGTTTTCGACTCGAAGGACGCCCCTCACGTCCTCGATGCCGAGTTCGGCGAAGTACTCCAGGTCCGAGACCTGGGCGATCGTGTAGTTTCCGCCCCATTGAGGGACGACGGTCACGTGCACGGAGTCCCTCAGCCCTTCCAGGTCCACGACAACCCACGTCGAGCCCTTCGCCACCGCGCCCACGCCGGTGGAGATCACCTTCGCAACGCTGGGGTCGCGGATCGTCCAGGTGGTGGTAGCGGCGTCTTGGTAGATGCCGCCGAAGCGGTCGCGTGTCAGTGGGTAGAGCGAGGGGCCGTCCGAAAAAGTGACAGCGAAGGTACGTGGCCCCTGGAAGTCGATCATGACGGGAACCCGGCGCACCTGAAGCGCCACGGAGTCCGCCCGGCCATCGAACTGCGCGACGAGCCAGGTTGTGCCGTTTCCTTTCGTGGTCGCGTAGTATGCGTCCACCGTGGCCACGGAGGTGTTCCGAGAGACCCAGCCGGCCGGAACGGATACGGGCGCCGACACCCCGTCATCGACGAACGCCTCGAGCCGGATCTTCTCGCCGAAGCCGTCGGAGAGGTAGGTCGCGGGTGCCACGCGCAGGACCCCCAACGGCGGGCTCAAGTGGGGCACTGTAAGGGGTACCGAGAAGGAATGGGCTTGGCTGTGGACCGTGATGATTGCCGTGCCGCCCCCCACCGCCGTCGTCAGGCCCAGGTTAGAGACGCGTATCACCGTGGAGTCACTCGTCGTCCACTGAACCGGTGCATCCGGGATCAAGATCGACGTCGCGTCGGACACCGTGGCCTGGATCGACATGGTGTCGCCGACGTTCAGCTGATTTCGCCTGTACGAGACCAGCATCTGCGTCGCACGCTGGCGAACAACGATGGTCTTGCTCACCGACAGCCCGTCTCGCGATGCGGTCAGGGTCGCCTCTCCCACGACGCCCTGGGCGAACACCCGAGAAGTGTCGCCGATGAGGTGCTCCGCATTCGCAACCGCCGGATTTGATGACGACCAGGTCGGCGCGGCCGCAACGTCCACGCCGGCTGAATCCTCCATCGCCAGCATCCAAAACGCCCTTCCGCGGGCACTCCAGATCGTATCCGGCCCGGTGAGGGACATCGACGCGGGGATCTGCGCCACTACCACCCGAACCGTGTCGGAAGCCGTTCCCGCGCTGGCAATGACGAGCGTCTCGCCCAGTGCTCGACTCCGGACCACCCCCGGCGCCACGACTTGAACCAGGCTCGGATTCCTGGAACCCCAGGTGATGGCCGCGTCCGGGAAGGGGACACCATCCACGTCCAATACTTCGATGCCGACGGCGCGCTCGAGCCCGACGCCGGGGACGATGAGCGTGTCCCCCGAGATCGTGATGGCTCCGACGGCCCGCTGTACCTCCGGGTCCACGACGGCGAACCACTCGCAGGCCGCTAACAGAGCGAGCCAGGGGGCGACAAGCTGTGAAGGTCCTCTGAGCTTCATGCCTCCAATCTCCGGACCGCCCGGGCCCTGAAGCAATGTCCGGATTCGCCGGCAGCCCCACGCGAGAGGGGAGTTCCCCTCGGAGCAGGTCCGGGCATCGCTCGCTTCCGCCGCGGCGGCACTCCCATCCCGGCTCCGTGCCCAGCGCGTCGAGCGTGGCAAACGTCCGTGAAGGTCGTCGTTTTCCCGGCCTCAGGGATGGTCGGGGCGGGTGTCGTGCGTGAGTGTCTCGACGATCCGCGGCCACTGCCTCGGGATGGCCTCCGTGGGAGTGACCGAGGAGACCTATCACCGCGTGACCTACACCTGGCCCTCGCCGCCACCAAGGAAAGGCTGAGAACACTTCCGGCCGGCATACGTACAGCCGCGGAAGGGGGTACGCTCGCGGACGCGTGGCTACGCGTCTTCTATGCGGTCATCAGCCCGGTGTATCCCATTCTCGCGAGACTCTGGCGGGCGTATGTCACGACGCCCGAGAATCAGCGACGAGTCCGACCCGGTCTACGGAGTGATCTCGAGGCCGATGCGGACGTTTTTTCCGGTGCCGTCCCAGAGTCCCGTGATTCCGCCACCGCCGAACACGCTCACGGAGCTCGTCACGGGCACGCCCGCGTGCACCCACGTGGACCACCCGTTCGAGCTTTCGGAGTAGCCGCTGCCTGAGCTGTTCATGCGGGCGAAGCCGGCTTCGACGCCCACCCACGGCGAGCGCACACCCATCGGGAACGACTTGCGAAGCTGGCCTCCCACCTCGAACAGGTGGTCCTTACCACCACCTCCGTCCCACTTCAGGTAGGAATACGTGGCGACGGGCCCCCCGCTCAGCCCCGCCAGCCCGAGGGGGTAGAGGGCCATGCCACGCACGGTCCCGCCGAGCTCCCAGGGGCTCGAGGTATGGCCCGCGCCTGCGATCGCGGCGGTGCATCCGGAACCGACGAGGACCACGATCCCCAAGCAAGCCCACATCGATCGTCTGGCGCTCATTCGAATCTCCGGTTGTCCTGGAATTGAGGATCGGCGACCGCAGCGGGTCGGACGGGCTACGGACGGCGAGATTCTGCGGAACCGGAAGCGCTCCGCGCAAGCCCCAGGCTAGAGGCGGACGCGTTGCGATCGATTGAGGCCTCGGGCTCCGGAGCCGGCCGGTCCAGGCACGCTGTGTCCGCCGCCTACCAGCCCGCTGCTTGTCCGTCCTTGCGGTGGTCCGATCCCGCACGGTAGACACCATTGACGGGGTGATCCTCCGCGATGCTTTCCGGTCCGAATGCGGGCACCGGAAGACTCGGGTCGCGGGTGAACAAGATGCCCTGGTAGCCCCCAACCGCGCCTCCGTCCACGGCACGCACGTCGTGCCCTTTGGCTTGGAGCGCCGGACCCACGAGGCTGAATAGCTCGTTCTCCAGAGACAACACGTTGGAGTTCTGGCTATGCGTGAATCGCGCCGCGTCCGTGGTCATCTGGATGTTCATGCCGTGGTCGATGACGTTGACCATGTGCTGCACGTGCGTCTCCGGCTGTACGCTCCCGCCCATGTTGCCGAAGGTCATCAGCGGCTGGCCATCCCTCATGACGAAGCCGGCGATGATCGAATGGAACGGTCGCTTGCGGGGAGCCACGATGTTGGGGCTCGCCGGGTCCAACGAGAACGCGGTGCCGCGGTTGTGCAGGACGAAGCCGTAGGGCGCGACCGTGGCTCCGCTGCCGTACACCGAGAAGACGCTGTGGATGAAGGACACCATGTTGCCCCAGCGATCGGCGGTCGTGAGATAGATCGTGCCGCCGTCGAGGCCGCCGGTGACCGAGGGCTCGGAGGCGCTGTCCATGTCGATTCTGCCGCAAAGGGTTGCGGCATAGGACTTAGAGAGGAGCCGATCGACGGGGACCTGTTCGAATTTCGGGTCTCCGTTGTACGCCTGCAGGTCCGAGTAGGCCAGCTTCTTGGCCTCGACCATGAAGTGCCAATAGTCGGGATGCGTGGGCCCGAGGTCGGCCAGGTTGATACCGTGTGCCGGCGCGCAGACCTCGAGGATGTTGAGCATCTCGAGCGCCGCGAAGCCCTGCCCCGGGGGCGGAAGTTGGAAAATGTCGTACCCGTGGTAGTTGGTGGTGAGGGGCTCGACCCACTCCGACTGGAACTCCTCCAGGTCGGCTTTGGTCATCACGCCCCCGTTGGCCTGCACCTTGGCCACGATCGCGTCGGCGATCCGACCTCGGTAGAACGCATCGCGCCCCTCCGCCTGGATCAAGCGCAGGGCCGCCGCCAGCTCCGGGTTGCGGATCAGACTGTAGAGCGCCGGTGGCTCACCGTCCACGAGGAATGTGCGGTTCGAGTCCGGGTCTCCGCGGAGCTTGTTCTGCACGCTGACGATGTCGGCGTGGCGTCGCTCCGCCTGCCCCCATCCCTCCTCGGCGAGCTGCGCCGCCCTCTCGAAGGTCTCCCGGAACGTGAGGTTGCCGAAGCGCTCGAGCAGCGCGTCGTAGCCCGAGATCGCGCCAGGCACCGTGGCAGCGTTCACGCCGGTGCCGGGAACCCGCTCCAGGCCGAGCTGCTGCCGGAAGAACTCGGGCGTCCAGCCGAGCGGAGCCCAGCCCCCCGAGTTGAGCGCATAGAGCTTCTGCTCCTGCGCCACCCACACGAGGGCGAAGAGGTCGCCGCCGATCCCCGTGTCGTTCTGGGACGTCACGTCCAGGACAGCGCCAGCCGCAACGGCGGCGTCGATGGCGTTGCCTCCGTTCCGGAGGATCTCGAGACCGGCCTGGACCGCAAGCGGGTCGCTCGTCGCGACCATGCCGTGGCGAGCCAACACCTCCGAGCGACCCTGGCCCTGCCAGCCCTGAGCGCGCGATCCCCCGACGGCCGCAATCGTCGCGGCGGGGTTCGGCACCTGGTCCGTAGGAAGTCCGAACGGATGTGGCGATTGGGCCGAAGCGAACGCCGGGAGGCCGAGCAGAGCCATCGCGGGCGTGAGGTGCCGGAGGAACCACGGGCGGGCGGCACGTCGAGTCCATTCCATATACGCCTCCTGGTCGGTCGACCGTCTGGGGCTGCGGCGGACACCCGACAATGTAGGCGGGCCCCTCGCGATCCCGATAGGATGCAACCATGACCGCCTCCTACGACGTCGCAATTCTGGGTGCAGGCCCCGCTGGGTGCGCGGCGGCTACCCTTCTTTCCCAACACGGGCACTCCGTGGCGCTCGTCCGCCCACGCACGCCTCCCGCCGCGAAGCTCGCCGAGTCCGTGCCGCCCTCCGCACGCCGTATCCTCGATGAACTGGCGCTTCTGACGACCGTAGAGACCGCGGGCGTTCACCCCAGCCGCGGCAACTCGGTGTGGTGGAGCGGTCGAGACGTGCGGCACGAGACGTTCGCAGGCGACCAGCCGGGCTTCTACGTCGACCGGGCCAGTCTGGAGGCCTTGCTCACCGACGCCGCGGCGGGCGCCGGGGCCACCGTATGGGAGCGGACCACGGCCCGATCGGCGGATCAGACGGAGGACGGCTGGCGCGTGCACTGCGAAACGGAGGGGCGGACCCGGACGGAGCTACGGGCCCCTTGGGTCATCGACTGTACCGGACGCCATGGTCTTCTCGCCCGGTCGGAGGGTCGGATGCCCGACCGTAGCACCAGCACCCTGGCGTTGGTTCAGTGGTGGCGCCTGCGCGGGGGGCAGTCCACCGAACTCGCGCACCACACCCTGGTGGAGAGCTACGCCGACGGCTGGGCGTGGTCGGTGCCGCTCGACGCCGAGGTACGCTGCTTCGCGGCGATGATCGAGGGACACCCGACCGAGCAGAGTAGCCGGACCGTAGAGAGTATGCTGCGGGCCGAACTCGCCAAGACGTGCCACGTCGCGCCGATCCTCGAGGGGGCCACGCCGGAGGGAGAGGCCTTCGCTTGCCCCGCGTCCTTGTACACGGCGAAGCGATTCGGGCGGCCTGGGCTCTTACTGGCGGGGGACGCAGGGTCCTTCATCGATCCCCTCTCGTCCTTCGGTGTGAAAAAGGCGCTCTTCTCCGGATGGCTTGCGGGGATCGTGGCGCACACGGCCATGGTCGATTCGACGATGACCGATACCGCCGTCCGCTTCTTCGACCGCCGCGAGGCGGACGTCTACCGCACGTATCGGAAACTGTCTGCCGACTTCTTCGAGGTTGCGGCGAGTACGTACGGAACCCCGTATTGGGAGAAGCGGGCAGTCGCGGCACGCCGGGCAGGTGGCGAAGATGCGGGGGCACCGTCGGATCCTGACCGATTGGCTCCCGCGGTCCCGGAGGCCGAGGTCCGGCGTGCGTTCGACGCGATCCGGTCGCGCATGGCGCTGAACGCGCGCCCAGGGTCCACTCTGCGCAGCATTCGCCAGCCAGGAATCGATGGCCATCTCATCGTTCTGGAAGAGCACCTAGCCAGCCGCGCGTATCCCGAAGGAATGCGCTATGTCCGCGGCGTCGACCTGCGTCCCCTCGTCGCAGTGGCTCCCGATCACGCGGACGTGCCCGAGGCGTGGGCCGCGTACAACCGGGTCGCGCCTCCCGTGACCCTTCCGGACTATCTCACGGCCCTCGCCACCGCGTTCGCCGCGGGTTTTTTGGAGCATTCGCGGGACTGACGCGGTGCAGGCTGCTGGTCCCTGGCGCGCCTGGGCCAGGCCTCCCAAGATGTACTCGTCGCGATGTTTTCGGACGCGCTCCCCTCGCACTCCGGGCCGATGTCTTCTCTTCGCTCGAGATCCCGAGTCGCAGTCCAGGCCGCCTTGGCCCTGCTCATGACCGCGAGTGCCGCGGCGGCGCAGTCCGCCGCCGATGGCTACGCAATCGAGAGCGACGTCCTCATCGATCGATGCTCGGGCTGCCATGCGCTGGACGACGAGGGCCGCATGTCGCGGATCTCGTTTCTGCGGAAGACACCCGAGGGCTGGCAGACGTCGATCCGGCGCATGGTCGCGTTGCACGGTGCGCGACTCAGCCAGGAAGAAGCGCGGCAGATCGTTCGATATCTCGCGAACGGGCAGGGGCTCGCCCCGGAAGAACTCCGGCCCGGGCTGTTCGAGGTCGAGCGCCGACTCATCGACCACGACTATGAGGGTGACTCGGGCGTGGAGTTCACGTGCATCCAATGCCACTCGATGGGTCGCGTGATCACGCAACGTCGCACCGAAGAGGAGTGGGGCCTGCTCCTCAGCACCCACCGCGCGCTCTATCCGCTCGTGGACTTCCAGTCCTTCCGTCGATCGGGGCTGCCACCGGAGGAGGGCGATCGTCGCCATCCCATGGACGTCGCGATCGATCACCTATCCGACGTCTTCCCCCTGGAGACCGCCGAGTGGTCGGCGTGGGCGGCCACTCAGCGCCCACCGCGCCTGGCTGGCACGTGGGCTCTCTTGGGCCAGGAGCCGGGCAGAGGGCCAATCCATGGTACCGTGACGATCTCTGCGGACGCCTCCGATCCCGAGCTCTTCACGACTTCGATCGAGTACGTCTACGTCGAATCGGGAGAGCGGGTACGCCGCTCCGGCGAGGCCATGGTTTACACCGGTTACCAGTGGCGCGGCCGCTCGAATCCGGGTTCACCGGATGAGCTCCGGGAGGTGATGCTGGTCGAGCGTGATAACCGCACCATGTCGGGCCGTTGGTTCAGGGGCGACTACGACGAGTTCGGGCCGGATGTGAGGTTGACTCGCGTGACAGGCCCGGTCGCAACCGGTGTGTTCCCCACGGCGGTCCAACGGGGGTCGACAACGGAGGTGCGGGTGTACGGAGGGGGCCTGACCGGCGGGTCCGCGGCCGACCTCGACTTCGGCGCGGGCGTAGCGGTCCTGGCCGTGAGCGGACCGGAGGCAGGTGTTCTCACCGTGCGTCTGACCGTGGCCCCCGACGCGCCCGTCGGCGCACGTGACCTCTTCGCCTTCGGCTCGGTCGTCGAGAGTGCCGTCGTGGTGCATGACGGGGTCGATCGTCTCGAGTTGACGCCGAGCAGGGGGATGGCTCGTGTGGGTGGCGCGAATTTCCCCAAGGGGTATCAGGTCTTCGAGGCGCGCGGCTTCGACGACGGACCCGACGAGGAATCGGGCACGGACGACGACCTCGACCTCGGGCGTGTCAGCGTCACCTGGCGCACCGAGGAGTACGCTGCCGTGTTCGGTGACGACGACATCGAGTACATCGGGACCATGCGTCCGGACGGTGTGTTCGTTCCGGCCGAGGACGGCCCCAACCCGAATCGCACGGGCCTCCGCAACAACATCGGGGATGCCTGGGTCGTCGCGACGTACGCTCGGCCCGACGGTCGCGCATTGACTGCACGAGCCCATCTCGTGGTGACCGTCCCGCTCTATATGCGCTTCGATCCATGGCGGTCGATCGAAGATCCCCGCGCGACGGGGGGTGCCCCCTGACTCCCCCAACCGCGGTAGCCTCCCGGCGACCCGAGGTAGGCCGGTCGGTCGCGCTGCGGGAGTTCCACGCCTTCGAGGCGTTCGGCGCGCGGTTCCTCTATATGGTGCCGTCGGCCGGGGTCTTCAGACTGGATGAGACGGGCTCGGCCATCCTCGATGCCCTCTCCGGCGGCCCGCTCGAAATGGACGCGCTCGTGGAAGCGACCTCACACGGGCACGACTCGGACCACGTTCGCGACATCATCGACGAGCTGACCGAGATCAGAGCGATCGGAGATCCCTCCGCCCCCAAGGATCAGGTTCCGAACGACCTGCCCCCGGCGGACTTTCCGCTCAATACGATGGTCCTCAACGTCACGAACAAGTGCAACTTGGCCTGCACGTATTGCTATGAGTACGGCGAGGACAAGATCGTCGACACACAGTACGGGAAGCAGCCCAAGTTCATGAGTGAGGACACGGCCGAGGAGAGCGTGGACTTCCTTCTCGCGGAGTCGAAGGGCCAGCCGGTCGCACAGCTCACGTTCTTCGGCGGCGAGACACTTCTGAACTTTCCCGTCCTTCAGCGCACCGTTACATATGCGCGTCGACGGGCGGCGGAGGAGGGCAAGCGGATCGAGTTCAGCCTCACGACCAATGCGACGCTGCTAAAACCCGAGATCATCCAGTGGCTCGCCGACAACCAGATCGGCGTGACGATCTCGATCGACGGCCCGAAGCAGGTGCAGGACGGTCTCCGAGTCTTCCACAACGGGCGCGGCACATACGACGTCGTGCTCCCCAAGATCAAGGAGTTGCTCCAGGTCCACAGAAGCCGGCCGATCGGGGCTCGCGTCACGCTGACCCAAAAGCATCTCAATGTGCTCGAGATCTTCCGTCACCTCACGGAGGAGGTCGGATTCTGGGAGGTCGGACTCGCGCCCGTGACGACGCAGGATCACCGCGACTACGCGATTACTCCCGAGGGCAAGGACGCCATGCTCCGTCAGTTCGAGGAGCTCGCGCACGAGTGGTTGGCGTGCGCACTACGCGACGAGCACCATGGGTTCTCGAACGTGCGTGACACGATCGAGGAGATCCACAAGGGAGTCAGCAAGGCGTACGGTTGCGGTGCGGGCCTCGGTCTGATGGGCGTCGCGACCGATGGCAACGTCTCGCTCTGTCATCGGTTCGCCGGGTCACCCGAGCACACGCTCGGCAGCGTGTCGGAGGGTCTCGACCGCGAGAAGCAGGAGCGCTTCCTCGTGGACCACCACATAGCGTCCAAGACCGACTGCCACACCTGCTGGGCACGACCGATCTGTTCAGGTGGTTGCTACCACGAGGCACACGTTCGCTACGGTGACTCGTCCCACGCGAACCTGCATTACTGCACTTGGGTCCGCAGCTGGACACACACGTGCCTCGAGATCTACGGCGCCCTGGCGGAAAAGAATCCGAAGTTCCTCTCGCGCTTCGACGCATAGCCGGGGCGCAGGTCCAAGAGGAGGCGAACCATGAAACACATCAGGCCGATCAATCAGAAGGCGACGCGCATCGAGGCGTTCGTCGCTCGGGAGTCCGCGAACGCGCGCGCCGAAGGCTCGGTGGAGGCGAGTGCCGACGAGCTCGACGTAGTGGGTCTTCGCACGCCGCCGCACGAGGAGAACGGTCCGCACTTTCCTCTGGGGTGCTCTCTGGTCTTCTCGCCGGGGTGGGAGGTCGATTCGCGGGGCGGGACCGCCGGCCTCTGCCAACCGGTCGAGCGCGACATCTTCGATTGTCACCTCTCGTGCTTCTGGCCGGCTCATGTGCCGGATCAGCTGAACCACGCACAGGATTGGACGGGCAAGTGCGCCTCAGCCCAGAAGGACTGGCGGAAGCTCGACCTCATCTTCCCCTAGGCGGATTCGAAATGAGGAAGATTCTGTCGATCTCGGTTCTCGTCGCGCTCCCGTGCGTCGTTTCCGCGCCCCAGGTCGGTGCGCAGACGGCGACCTGGTACATCTCGACGTACACCAACGATGTCGTGATGTGGGACGAGGCTTCCGAGCTCGTGACGGGCCGGATCACGATGAGCCACTTCTTCCCCACCGACATCCTCGTGAACGAGGCGAGGACGCGGCTCTATGTGGAGGAGGCCTCGGGCCAGAATATCGAGATCGTGGACGTGGCTGGCCAGCGCGTGGTCGACGAGATCACGCTCTCGCACGACAACGTCGTGGTCCGCATCGACGGGTTTGCGCCCCATCCTTCCGACGAGCGCGCTGCCCTCTTCGTGAAGCGCTACACCAAGCTGCGCGACCGTTATCTGGTCGAGGGACCCTTCCTCTTGGAGTACGACCTGGTGTCGAAGCAGGTTACCGACACGATTCCGTGGCCTGACGGCGAAGCCCGCGACCGAGGCGTTGGGCTTCGGTACTCATCCGATGGCGAGACGTTGTACTTCTTCGTCGAGGACATCATCGCCCTCGACGCGGACACGTTCGAAGAGGTAGATCGCTGGGAGATGTCGCAGCCCCTCGAACCGGGGCTCGGGCGAACGAACTTCTCGGTGAACTCCGATACCTACGACGAGCCCGGGGTCGCGACCGGCCTCTATCGGATGACCGACCCGGCGCAGAATCGGAGCTTGATGGGGATCGCCCGCGTGCGGCTCACCGAGAAGGATGTCGACTTCTTCACGCTCGGGCCTTCTGAGCCCGTGGGGCGCTTCGCGCTCGCGCCGGGCGGACGGAAGGCGTTCGCCCTCTATGCCGATATCGGCCGCTACGAGTTCTGGGAGTTCGACCTGGATGCCCGGCGCGTCACGCGACGACATCCGTTCGCTGGCCGGCCCCGTATGGGCCTGAGGGTGAGCGCCGACGGAGAGAAGCTGTATGTCTTTGTTGCCGGGCCCACCATCGACGTCTACGATGCGAGCACGTTCGAGTTGCTGCGCACCGTGGAGTTCGAAGCCGACATGCTCGGCTCGGCCGTGATCCCAACCGGCCGGTAGGCCGGCCCGAAAGAACGGGTCTCCTCGCAAGAGCCATGACCCTTCTCGACCCGCACGTGCGGCGCGCGCTCGCGTACGCTCGCCCGTATCTCGGCCAACTCGCTCCTGTGGTGGCGCTCTCTCTCGGCGGGACGGCTCTCGGCCTCGTCTTGCCGTACCTCTCCAAGTTGATCGTCGACGACGGGATCATCGCGCGTGACTTCGGCGTCCTACTCCGCACCGTGGCGATCTTCGTCGCGATCACGTCGTTCTCATTCGGTCTGAACGTGTTCAGCGGTATGCGCTACACGAGGGTGTCCGCCGACATCCTGTTCGACATGAGGCTCGCCCTCTTTCGACATCTGCAGCGCCTCTCTCCTCGGTTCTATGCGAGGACTCCGCTCGGCGACATCGTGTCCAGAATCAACGGTGATATCGGCGAGATCCAGCGGGTGACGGCCGAGGCGGCGCTGAGCTGGCTCGGGCAGGTGGTAGCGCTGGTGGTCACCGTCGCTCTTCTCATCTATCTCGACTGGCGCCTCTTCCTGGTCGGGCTCGTAGTGATGCCCCCCACACTGTGGGCGCTGGTGGCGTATCGAGGTCAGCTCGAAGACCGCGTCCGCGTTCTCCGCGAGAGGAGCGCAGACATCGGTTCGTTCCTCATCGAGACGCTCCAGGGAATGTCGACGGTGGTGGGGGCGAACGCGCAGTCGCGCGAGGTAGACCGATTTCGTACGCGCAACGACTCGTTCGTCGAAGCGCTGCTGTCGATGCGCCTGTTCACCTATCTAGCGGGCGGACTTCCCGGACTCCTACTCTCTGCCGGCACGGCCGTGATCTTCGTGTACGGCGGATACCGAGTGATCGAGGGATTGACCACGCTGGGGACGTTCGTCGCCTTCATGGCGTACCAGGCACGCCTGATGGCTCCGGTCCAGGGTCTCATGGGGATCTACACGAACTTGGCCACGGTGCGTGCGTCGCTTGTCCGCGTGCACGCCTTGCTCGACACGCTTCCCGACGTCATGGAGGCGGCCGAGCCGGTACGGCTGGACGCGAGCCGTGGGATGATCGAGTTCCAGGGCGTGAGCCTCGAGTATGGCCGAGGAGCAGAAGGGCTCAGGGGGATCGATCTGACGATCCCACCGAGCCAAGTCGTGGCGATCGTAGGCGCCAGCGGAAGCGGCAAGTCGACGCTCGCGGATCTCCTGACTCGCAGGATCGATCCGGACGCCGGTCGCATTCTCCTCGATGGCCACGACGTCCGCTCGCTGCGGCTGTCCGACTTGAGAAGACACGTCGCTCTGGTCGAGCAAGATCCGTTCATTTTTCACGCCACGGTGAACGAGAACGTGCGATACGCGCGGCCGAATGCCACCGAGAGTGAGGTGGAAGGTGCGCTCGAGGCCGCCGGACTGGCCCAACTCGTGGCGTCCATGCCTGCGCGCGGCGACACCGTAGTCGGCGAGCGCGGCAAGCAGCTCTCCGCCGGTGAGCGGCAGCGCGTCGCCCTCGCGCGAGCGTTCCTGGCGAACCCCGACGTGCTGATCATGGACGAGGCGACGGGCGCGCTCGATCCGTCCTCCGAGGCCGCCGTGCTCGACGGGTACGAGCGCGTGATGCACGGGCGCACCGTTCTGCTGATCACGCATCGACTGGACGTGGCCCGGCGCGCCGAGCGGGTCGTGGTCCTCGCGAAGGGTCGAATCCGAGAGGATGGTCCGCCCCCGAACCTGGAAGAGGAAGGGACGGCGTTCAGGGAGCTCTTCGTGAACCTGGTGAGGCGATGAGCGAAATCGACGTCGCCGTCATCGATAGCGGCGTCAACGTGCCGCATCCTCACCTTCCCGGGGTGGCTGGAGGCGTTGCGTTCGACCTTCGAGGAGCCGAATCCGACGACGTGGTCGATCGCCTCGGGCACGGCACGGCGGCGGCTTCCGCGATCCACGAAAAGGCGCCGGACGCGCGCCTGTTCGTGGTCAAGGTGTTCGACCGCGAGCTCGCCACGACCGTTGCGACACTCGTTCGCGCCATCGACTGGGCGTCGGATCGGGGCATCCACCTCATCAACCTGAGCCTCGGTACGCCCAACGAATTCAGGGTACCCGAACTCGCGCCCGCCGTGGAGCGAGCAGTTGCACGAGGATCCATCATCGTTTCGGCCTTCGAGTTCGAGGATCGGCTCTGGTTCCCCGGAGCGATGCCCGGCGTGGTGGGTGTCGTCGTGGACGCGCGACAGCCGCGCGAGGACGTCACAGTCCAGGATCGTCCCTCGGGCACCGTCCTTTGTGCCTCGCCCTATCCGCGACCGATCCCCGGCGTGCCGCCGGAGCGCAATCTGAATGGCATGAGCTTCGCGGTAGCCAACGCGACAGGGTTGCTCGCCCGCACCTTGGCTGGCCGCGTTGGCGTCCACTCCGCCGCGGCAGCGATCGACGAGCTCCGGCGTCTGGGGGGGCCTGGTCCCTCACTCGCTTAGAACTAGTGCCAATAGTGGGCCTCCGACGAGGGCTCGCGGATGAGGCGGCGATGTGGGTCCAGGATCGAACCCCGGTCGGTGTATCGAAGGGGGCGGTGCGCGGGCGCGGCGGGCGCTATGTTGAGGCCGTCAACAGTGCCGAAGCGCGACGACAGGAGTTGAATCGTGAGCCGCTCATGCGTGGGGATTCGTCACGCGCCGTGGACCATCGGCCTCATCGTCGTGCTTGCGGCCTGTGCGAGCGGGGCCCGTGGCGGCTCCGGCGAAGGCGGGTCGGCCGATCTCATCACGCGGGAGCAGATCGACCAGGCGGCGCTCGACAGCGCCCTGGATGTGATCCGGCGGCTCCGACCGCGCTGGCTGCAGCCTACGCGGAGCCCGACCGGCTCCGGCATCGTGCCTCTCGTAGGTCACCCGGGGATGCCCCAGGACGGCGACGCTTTCATCGTCAACGCGGTGTACGCGACGGTGATTCGAGATGGCCTTCGCCTCGGAGAGATCAGCTCGCTCGCGTCCATCAGCCCCCAGACGGTGGCCTCGATTCGCTTCTTGAGCGCCGCGGATGCGAGTACGAGGTACGGATCCGGGTACGACGGTGGCGTGATCGAGGTGGTGAGCCGGTAGGCCTCATGCGTTCCGGTGTCTCTTGGTTCCGGCGCTCCGCCTTCATCCTCCTGGGGGCCTGCGCCTCCGGCGCGGCCGGGCAGGTGCCCGATTCCACCCGTGTGCGCTTGGAGGGGGTGGTGGTCGACGACACGATGTTGAAGCCGGTCGAGGCCGCGACCGTCACGCTGGTGGGCGCGAGCCTCGCCGTGACGACGGGGCCATCCGGCAGGTTCGAGTTCGACGTTCCCACCGGCCCGGTCGCACTCCACGTCACCGCACCGGGGCGATCGAGCATGATCGTGGACATCGAGGTGCACGCGGACCGAATCGCGTTCGTGCGCGTGCCGCTGCCGACCTTCGCCGTGACGCTCTCCGAGCTTCTCGTCGACGCCCCCGGCGGTCGCCCAGCGCCGGCGCGCACCGCGGCAGAGCTGGTGGCCCAGAAGCTGCCGCGCGCGGGAGTGAACTCCGGGCAGGTCGGTCAGAGCGACTTCGATCTGACGCTTCGCCTGGCGACGTCGTTCGGAGGCCCGCAGGCGCCGACCATCGTGGTCGACGGCGTCGTCCTGTCGCGGGGCGCTGCCGCGTTCGAGGCCCTCGACAGGATTCCGGCCGCCGACGTGGAGGACGTCCAGGTGCTGCGGGGCCCGTCCGCGGCGTTCCTGTATCCGTTCGCGGCGAACGGGGTCATCGTCGTGACCACGAGGCGGGGCCAGGCGCGCTGATAGCAGAAGGCCGGGCCCGGTTTCCCGGGCCCGGCCTCGACCGACCGACTACGGTCAACGGCTAGTTGAAGACTGGCCGCTCGCCTACGGAGCAGCCCGTACCCCGTGCTGACCTGCCGAAGTTCGGGTTGATCTCGTACTCGTTGTTCGGCATCAGCACACGCACGCCGCCGTTCAACTCGTAGTTGGAGTTGTTGACCCACTCTCCCACACGGCGCGGGAACCAGAGCTTCTCGTTCTTCTGGATCTTCGTGGACCAGAAGCGTGCCTCGAGCCACAGCGCGCGCCGGCGCTCCTCGATGATGAGGTCGTCGTATCGGTCCGCGTCGCTCTCCACGAGCGTACGATATGCACCGGCCACCAGTGGCAATCCGGCCTGTGCGCGAACCGCGTTCACGTGGTCCACGCCCGCCACGCTCGGTCCTGCGGCCTCAGCCCGAATGAGCCGCATCTCGCGCCAGTTCAGAAGCGGGATATCGGCCGCGAGCGTCGTGTACTTCCGCTGCACTGGGCGCGGTCCGCCCGACACGTTGCCGGCCGCGAGGAAGGGGATGCGGCTGTCGGCGGTCATACCCGTGCCCGTGGTGAGCGGGTACCCCACGTCACTCACGGCGCGACCGGTAGCGGTTTCGATGGCGAGGTTGAGATAACCCGTGAACGGGACCGGATTCGGCCAGCCACCCGCGTAGGGTGTGCCCGCGACCGGGTGCGCGCCGAGCTCCGAGATCCCGGGAATGACGCCCACCGTAACCGGGCCCTGCAGGAAGCCCTGGGCTTGAACACCGTTGGCGTTGCCCTCCACCAGCGCCATCGCGTTGCGACGATCCTCGGGATCCTCGCGCAGAACCCACGCCACATGGCCATCGGGGATCGTAGCGGCGTCCGCCGCGGCGCCCGCGAGGTCGCCGTTCGCATAGCGGATCCGCGCGCGCAGGCCACGCGTGGTCGTCCCGACGTTGGACGTGATGACTCCGGCGGTGGTGCTCAGCAGGGTGTCGCCGGCAGCGGCCAGCGCGAGGTGCACGAACACGCTATCTGTCCAGTCCTCGGCGAGGTCGAGCGTCTGGGTCGGCGTCATCAACGTGCCGAACGTGGTTCCGCCGCTGACGCGATCGTACGTGCTGATGGCGAACTCGCAGAAATACTCGCCGAACACGCCCAGCGTGATTGTGTTGTACATCGCCAACTGAGCCAGGAGGCGCTCCTTGTTCGCGACGGTCCCGCCGAGGATCTGGTTGTACGCGCGATATCCCTCGCTGCGTGCGACGACCAAGTTCTCCACGAAGGAGTCGTCCCAGTTGCCGGTGTCGCAGTCACCGCCGCTGGGTGTGTCGATGTACTGTGAGAAGGCCGGACCCGAGCCGGCGACTCTTTGGAAGTTGTCTTCGGCCCCCGAGGCATGGACCACGAGCGCCGAGTAGGCGCACTCCACGGCTCCGATGATCGAGTTGACCTGGAGTGCCGCCGTGCTCGGGTCGTCCAACGCGTCGGCGGTGATCGCCGAGGGCAGGTCGACCTCCAAGAGCTGGTCGCAAGCCCCAGTGGCCGCGACGGCGCACATCAGCGCCGCGACCCTGGCCTGTCGTCGAAAGTTTGTCATGGGTTCTCGCTTTTCTGTGTTTGCCCGTGGCGAGACCGGCGCGGACACCCAAGTCCGCGCCGGTTTCACACGAGGGTCGCTAGAAGGTGACGCGCAACGCTGCGGTGATGCTGGCGATCCCGGGCATTTCCCAGAGCGCCGTGGCGTTCGGGTCGTTCCCGTTGTTGGAGTAGTCCGGATCGTAGATCGGCTGGCCACCGAGATCCGTCTTCGTCTTCTGCCAGAGCACCCACATGTTGTTGGCCGAAATCGAGAACGAAGCCCGATCGGCGCCGATGGGCGCGGTCAGGTTCTCGGGGAGGCTGTAGCGGACGCCCAGCTGGCGAACCTTCCAGAAGTCAGCCGGATAACGTCCCTGATAACGATCGTCGGCGACCGGGCCGGCGTTGTTGCCCGCAAGGAACAGCGGATCGGTACGGATCACCGCCGAGTAGCAGCTGCGGTACGTGCCACAGGCGAACTGCGCGTCGGTGCTGGCGACCCAACGGCCGTACTGGGCCTGGATCACCGAGAAGATCTGTATGTCCTGGAACAGCGTCACCGTGGGCGCCACGTTGACCGTGTAGTTCGGGTACGCCGGCCCGAGCAACAGGCCCTGCGTCAGGGATGAGAATCCCGCGCACGGCACGTCCACACCGCCCTGCAGGATCGGCGCGCCGCCCGGCCTCGCAGGCAGGCCACCGTCGCACACCAGCGACGCCACGTTCAGGCTGCCGGGGATCGGATCTCCATTCACATCCGTGTTGAGCTCGCCGTACCGGAGGATGTGGTCGCTCGAAACGTTCGGGAACGGCCAGCCGATCTGGAAGTTACCCGTCGGCAGGATGCCCGCACCCAGCGAAGTGATCTCGTTCTTTGTGTAGTCGGCTGAGAGATCGACGTCGAACGATACCGGGTCGCTCTCGTACACGCGGGCGTTGAGGCTCGCCTCCCAGCCCCACGACTTCATGGCGCCGAGGTTCGCCTGCCGCGTCCCGACCAGCCCCGTGGATGGAGCGAGGGACTGGTTGACCAGCATGTCCTCGGTCTTGTTCTGGTAGTAGCTGAACGCACCCGAGAGACGGTCGCCGAAGAAAGCGGCGTCGAATCCGACCTCGATCTCCGTGCTCACCTCGGGGCCGATGTCCGGGTTACCCACGGTCTCGGGAACGAACCCGTTGCCGTTGGGGCCCTGGATGATTTCCAGCAGCGTCGACTGCGCAAACGTGCTGGGCTGACGGCCCGACTTACCCCAAGCGCCGCGCAGGCGGAAGCTGTTGACCACGTCGGCGGCTGGCCAGAACGACTCCTCGGAGATCACCCACGACGCCGAGAGCTTCGGGTAGTACTGGAGCTCGAAGTTGGAGCCGAACGCGGAGTTGTCGTCACCGCGGACCGCGCCGGTCAAGAAGATGCGGTCCTGCCACGACACCTCCTCCTGCACGTAGAACCCGAGGGTTTTGTTCTCCTCGTACGTGTAGTCGATCGTCCTCGTCCCCTGGGCGGTCTGGTCGATGACTGAGAGGGTCCTCGTGAGGAAGTCCACGCCGCGGCTCTGCACGTTGTCGTTGTACTTCGCGTAGTACTGCGCGCCTGCGGACGTGACCGTCGAGATGTTCTCGGTGACCGCGTACCTGGCGCTCAACCCGTAGTCGAACGTGACGTTCGTGTTGAGCGGACGGGCGTAGTCGAGGAGTCCGTTCGGCGCGGCCGGGATGTCGGATCCACCCGGGAGGAACTCGTTGTTGATGGACGCGTCCCGGTCCAAGCCGAAGGTCATCCGGTGACTGAAGATTTCCAGGAAGCGGTGGTTGACGGTGAGGCTTCCGGTGAACTTGCTGTACTTGCGCCAGATGTCCGTGTTCTCGTAGACGTCCGGGAAGCGCTCCTGGAAGCCCAGGAATCCCCGGCCCAGCGACTCGTCGACCGTGGCGGTCGCCGGGTTGTCTTCGCGGATGCCGGGGATCTGATCCATGAAGCCCCACGTGAGCTGGTGCCACGCGCCGCCCTCACCCGAGACCGTCGCGAACCGAGTCTTGCCCTGGCTGTAGGCGGTCGAGACGTCGACGTTGAGGTTCTCGGCGAGAAGGAACGACAGGTTGGCCCTCATGGCCGCCTGGTTGTTCGTGTTGTAATCGACGATGCCGACCTCGTCGTTCCAGGTGGCGCCGACGTAGTAGCGGACCGCTTCCGAGCCGCCGCGGACGGTGAGGTTGTACCGTTGCGTCTGACCGTTCTGGAACATGTCCTCATTGCGCGCCAGCGGCTTGTAGGTCGCCGCTTCGGCGAACAGCGGGTTGCTCACGGGGAGGTTCGCGTAGCGGCCCTGTCCCCGGTAATAGTCGTTGGTCTCGTCGTAGAAGTTGACCGGGACGATGCTGGCGGCCGGGCAGGCGTTGAAGGCCGATGCGGGCAGCGTGACGCTGCAGGCGTACTGCGTGCCCAGCCGGCCCTGCGGATCCCGCATGAAGTTCGTGCCCTGGCCGACCTCGAACTCGAACTCGGGCGCGCCCGCGGCGCCGCGCTTCGTGATGATCTGGATGACGCCGGCGGATGCCTCGGTGCCGTAGAGCGTCGCGGCCGAGGGACCCTTGATGATCTCGATGCTCTCGATGTCATCCGGGTTGATGTCGTTCAAAGCGCTGGCGTTTCCACCCGCTTGTCCGCCCGACCGAGGGCCGACCGTCGCATCGTTGTTGACGCGAACGCCGTCCACGAAGATGAGCGGTTGGCTGCCGAGCTGCGTGCTCGTCACGCCACGGATGGTGATCGGCGAGCCGCCGCCCACCTGGCCGTCGGTTCGTCCGAACCGCATGCCTGGGGTGCGGCCGGCTAGGACGCTCTGGAGGTTCGTGAGCGGCGCCTGATCAGTGAGCTGGGCGACGGACGCCACCTCCACCGAGTTGCCGAGCGCGCGGCGTGTAGAGCCGCCGGCCGTGCCGGTCACGACGATCTCGTCGAGAGCGAGTGCCTGTTCCTCGATGCGGAAGTCGAGTACCGCGGTCTGTCCGCCGGCGACCGTGACGTTCTGGGTCGCCTGGGTGTAGCCGATCCGCTGGACCGTCACCGTACGCGGTCCGACCGGAATGTTCTGCAGCAGATAGCTACCGTTTTGCTGCGAGAGCACGCCGATGTTCAAATCGGCAACGAATACCTGTGCAGCCGGAATGGGCTGCCCGGTCTGCGCGTCCGTCACCCTGCCGGCGATGATGCCCGTTTGTTGCGCGTGTAGCGCAGGCGCCGCTACCAACAGCGCCATGAGGGCACTCATCAGCAGGTGCGAACTCGTACGAGCGTCGCTTTGCATGACTCCTCCTGTTCAGGTGCTAGGGACGGAACCCTCCCATGCCCACCCCCACTAACCCGTGTAGCC
>JBEBGN010000074.1:0-14194 GCA_040081395.1 Longimicrobiales bacterium | reverse complement strand
GTCCTTGCTCGGGCTCGGCAAGACCACGCGGCGCGCATTCGTGCTCATTCCCGCGGAGGGGGAGCCCGTCGCTCTCATCCACGCGATCGAGGCTTCGTCCTGGCGTCATTGGAAGTTCGCGCGGCGGGTATACTCGGGTTGGCGTGATATGGAGGCGCAGCTCGCAGAGCTGGTTGCGGGCAAGTCGCGACTGGCCATGGAGATCTCGCCTGGAGGCGCGGTGCCCGGCCTCGACTATGTGCCAGCAGGGGCCGCGAGCGCGCTGCTCGGTCTCGGCCTCGAGCTCGTGAGTTCGGGGGACCTGGTGTCCCGCTTCCACTCCGCGTGGACTCCGGCGCAGCTCGCAGATCAAAGGCGTGCCGCCGAGATCGTGGCTCAGGTGGCACGACGAGCCTTCACACGCGCCGCCAAAGCCGTGAAGTCCGGCGCGCCGACCACCGAGGGTGAGCTCTCGGACTGGATCCGAGCCGAGATGCGCGGCGCGGGGCTGACCGACCAGATGGACACCATAGTCGCGATCGGGCAGATGGCTGCAGACCCGCACTACGCACCGGTCGGCGCGGGGGAGACGATCACGCGCGGCACCCTGCTGCTCATCGACCTCTGGGGGGCCTTTCCGGGCTCGGTGCCCGCCGACCAGACCTGGATGGGGATGTTGGGCTCGTCGGTCGATGCGCGGACGCTCGAGGTGTGGGAGGCCGTGCGCGACGCACGCGACGCGGCGATCGCGTTCCTGCGTGAGCGCGCCCGGGCCGGAGCCGAGGTGCGTGGCTACGAGGTCGACGACGTCGCGCGCGCGGTCATCGTCGAGCGCGGCTTCGGCGACCGTTTCGTGCATCGCACCGGGCACTCCATCGACACCGAGGTCCATGGAAGCGGGCCCAACCTGGACAACTTGGAGACCAAGGACGACCGCATGCTGGTGCCGGGGGTCGGGTTCTCGATCGAGCCGGGTGTCTACATTCCCGACGAGATCGGCGTGCGCGCCGAGGTGAACGTGTATTGGGGCTCCGATGGCCCCGAGGTGACCCCCTCCGAAGTGCAGCGCGACATCTTCCTGCTTCTCGACGATTGAGGTCCGGATCCTCCAGCAGCACGGGCAAAGTCGACGTCGCGCTCCCGCTCCCGATCCATCGCACCTTCACGTATCGATGCGAGGGGGAGCCGCCGCTGGCCGGCACTCGGGTTCGAGTACCGTTTCAACGCGGTGAGCGCATCGGCTGGGTCGTGGGTCCCGGCTCGGAAGAGCCGATCAAGGGACTGAAGTCCGTCCTTTCGGTCCTGGACGAGGAGCCGAGCGTCTCCGCGGACATCCTGCGGCTGTGTCGCTGGATCGCCGACTACTACGCCACCCCGTTCGGCATCGCGCTGCGTGCGGCGCTCCCCGCGGTGCTCACGGACGCTTCGACGGACTATGTGACGCTGGTGCGTGATCCGGGTGCGGGCCTGCGGCCGCGCGAGCGGCGTGTCGTAGACGCGCTCGCGGCACGCGGCGGCACCGAGAGTGCGCAGCGCGTGTCGACCCTGCGCGACAGGCTCGATATGGGAAGCATCTGGCCGGAGATCCGATCGCTCGAGGCGCGCGGCGCGCTAGCGCACCGCACCGTGCCCCCCCAAGAACCGGCCGTGAAGACGCGGCGCATGGTTCGCATCGTTCGCTGGCTCGAGTCGCTGGGGGAGCGGGAGGCCACCTTCGGCCGCGCAGGGAGGCAACGGGAGGCGTACGAGCTGGTCGAGGCCGCCGCTGGCGCGGTCGAACTGGCGCACCTCGTCGATACGGAGGGCTTCAGTCGCGCGGTGGTGAAGGGCCTCGAGGAGAAGGGGCTCGCGGAGGTGTTCGACGAGGAGGAGATGCGCGACCCGTTCGCCCAAACGCCGACGGCACCGCCCCCCGATCTGGTTCCCACCACCCAACAAGCCGACGCGCTGCGCCACCTGCTCGCTGCCCTCGACGCCCCCACCGCACCCTTCCTCCTCCAGGGCGTCACCGGTTCTGGGAAAACGCTCGTCTACATCGAGCTCATCCGTGAAGCGCTCGCGCGGGGACGCAGCGCCATTGTGCTCGTGCCGGAGATCTCGCTCACTCCGCAGACCGCCTTCCGCTTCCGCGCGCACTTCGGGGACCGAGTCGCCGTTCTGCACTCCCGGCTGTCGGACGGGGAGCGGTACGACGCGTGGAGGAGCTTGCGCCGCGGCGATCGTCGTGTGGCCGTTGGCGCACGCTCGGCGCTCTTCGCCCCGCTCGACGACCTCGGTGTGCTCATCGTGGACGAGGAGCACGATACCAGCTACAAGCAGGCGGACGCGCCCCGGTACCACGCGCGGGATCTCGCGGTCGTGCGTGCGCAGGCGAACGGCGCCGTGTGCGTGCTCGGCAGCGCGACCCCCTCCCTGGAAAGTTGGCACAACGCCACCACCGGGAAATTCGCGCGGCTGCTCCTGCCTGACCGCGTGGGGGGCGCGCGCCTTCCGGAGGTGCGCGTCGTCGACCTGCGCGCCAAGCAGGAGCGCCCCTCCCAGCGAGATCGTACGCGCGAGGACGCGATCCTGACTCCGCTTCTCGTGGACGCCATCGGACAGCGGCTGCGGCGGCGAGAGCAGGTCATCCTGCTGCAGAATCGCCGGGGCTACTCGTCCTTCGTGCAGTGCCGCGAGTGCGGAGAAGTGAGCGAGTGCATCAACTGCTCGGTGGCGCTGACCTACCACAAGGTCACTCGCCGGCTGCTCTGCCATCATTGTCGGCACGAAGAAGCCGCGCCGTCGCGCTGCGGCCGCTGCGGATCGATCGACCTCGGTTTCCGGGGCCTGGGCACCGAGCAGGTGGAGCGGGTGGCGGCCGAGCTCTTTCCCGAAGCCCGGCTTGCCCGCATGGACGTCGACACAACAGGGGGTAAGTGGTCGCACCAGCGCATTCTGGAGCGGGTCGAGCACGGGGAAGTGGATATCCTGCTGGGTACGCAGATGATCGCGAAGGGGCTCGACTTCCCGCGTGTGACCCTGGTCGGAGTGATCAACGCCGACGTGGGCCTCCACCTGCCCGACTTCCGGGCGAGTGAGCGCACCTTCCAGCTCCTGAGCCAGGTGGCGGGTCGGGCGGGCAGAGGGAGCCTCGGCGGCGAGGTGATCATCCAGTCGTCCCTTCCCGACCACTACGCCATCCGTGCAGCGGTCACCCACGACTTCGAGGGGTTCGCCACTCGCGAGATGGAGGAACGGAAGGGGCCCAACTACCCGCCCTGGGTCCGACTCGTGAACGTGGTGCTCAGCAGTCCGGATCAGAACCTGGCGGCGACCGCGGCGGAGGCCGCCGCCGATTGGCTGCGCCGCCGGCTGGCCGGTCCAGGGCGTTCGGCATCGCCCGCCGAAATCGTCGGGCCCGCCCCATCGCCCATCGAGCGACTCCACGGGCGCTGGCGGTGGCACTTCTTCCTTCGCTCGACCTCTCCCAGGGCCGTGGGGGAGGCCACCCGGGCGTTGGCGGAGGAGCACACCCTACCCTCGGGCGACGTCAGGCTCGCATTGGATCGCGATCCCGTGGCGCTCCTGTGAGGTGTAGGAGGTGCTCCCATTGCTGTCCGAGCGTCATCGTGAATACACTTTTTCCGGGCCGAGTGAACCTGTCGCGAGGAGGACGAGCGCGGTGAGCTGTCTCGCACTGAACGCGTCGTTCGAGCCGCTCACCATCGTGCCGTCGCGGCGTGCGGTGAGATTGGTGCTCGACGGTAAAGCCGAGCTCTTGGAGGCCGACACGAGCCAAGTCTTCCGCTCGGAAGACCGGATCGTGCCGAGTCCGTCGGTCATTCGACTCGTGCGCTTCGTACACGTGCCGTATCGCTTCCGCAGGCAGGTGACGAACACGTTTCTGTTCGCGCGGGACGACTATACGTGCCAGTACTGCGGCCGCACCAAGGCCGACCTGAAGGGTCGCCAGTTCCTGACCCGGGACCACGTGCGGCCCCTTTCACGCGGCGGGCTCAACACGTGGGACAACGTGGTGACGAGCTGCTCGCCGTGTAACAACCGGAAGGGGGGGCGGCTCCCCAGTGAGGCGGGCTTCAGGCTGCGGCACGAGCCGACGGAGCCGAATTACGTCCACCTCGTGTGGGTGGTACGCCGCGTGACGGAGGCGCAGGAGAAGTACATCCGGATGTTCTACGGACAGGACACGCTGGATGCCGTGTCCGGGCGCTCAGCTCGACCGCTTCAATCCTCGAGCCACGCGTACGGTCGCTCGCAGAACTGACCGTAGCCGCGCACCGTGCCGCGATGCGTGTACTCCTTCCACGAGATCATCCAGCCCCTGACGGGGTCCTGGTCGACCTGGTAGGAGAAGCCCGGCTCCTGTGCGCGTTCGGCGAGGAAGCGCTGGAGGTAGGCCGGCATGTTGGAAATGCCCTCTACCTGGAACGAGGCGTCGAGTTCGTCGACCACCGCTCCGCGGATCTGGGACTCCGACAGCTTCAGTGCTCGGATTGCGTGCTCGACCGACGTCTTCATATCGCTAAGGTCGGGGGCCGTTCCAGTCCGCCGCTTGATCTCCTTCACCAAGCCGCTCGTACCCGGGGCGAGCAGGGCCTCGCGGGCGCGCATGAACTGGCCGAGGAGCTGCTCGTGGAGCCTCAGCAGCTGGGCATACTCCCGCTTGGCCTGCGCCTTGGGTTGCTGTTCTGACATTCTTGCCTGGCAGGGGGGGCTGGCACCCCGCCTCGGGTCTGGGACGGCCGGCTGGTAATTACGTCGCTTTGACCATGGGCGGCAATGCCTTCATGTTCCCCGCATGGAGCCTGTTGCCGAAGGGGGGACGAGCCAACCGGTGGCGGAGGGCGGGTCCCCGCAGGGGCAGGATGGGGAAGTGAGGGTCGTCGGTCGGGGAGGCACGTGGTGGGTCCGCGTACTCGGCCGCGCAGGGCGTGGCGAGGCGCGAGCCGCCCCACTCCTCCTGCTGGGATTTCGGAGTGGGGAGGGGACCGTTCCGACCCTCGAGTCCCTGGTCGCGGGCCGGTCCCTGGCCGACCTGCCCGACGAACTCCTCGAATCGGCCTTGGCACGGGCCGTGGACATCGCCCCGGCGGGCCGAAAACGGCCCTTTTTCGAAGAAGCGGACGGCGCTCGCCGTACGTAGGCCCGACGCCGATATTGTTAACGGGATGGACGCGGCAGGCATCCTTCCCTCGTGTGTCGCGTCAGACGTCCTTGGATCCAACCGACGACCGGTACCGTAGTAACGGGATATGCCTCAACAGGGTCTAGCGCTTCGGTGTCATTGAACACGTTCGAAGGGCCGCCGGACGGCGAGCTGGTTCAAAGAGCCAGGCAAGGCGATGAACTGGCCTTCTGTATGCTCGTGGAGCGGTACCAGCGCCCCGCGTATGCGGTGGCCCTGTCCGTGACCGGTCGGCACGAGGACGCGCAGGACGCGGCTCAGGAGTCCTTCCTGGTGGCGCTGGATCGCCTGGAAGAATGCAGGAGCCCGGAGCGGTTCGGCGGATGGCTCATGACCATCGTCCGCAACCGTTCGAAGAATCTGGTGCGGAGGGAGTCGCTGCGGGCGACGGACGAGGTGCCCCCGGGCACGCGTTCCCGCATTCCGACTCCGGACCGCATGACCGAGACGAGGGAATTGAGAGCGTTGCTGAAGCAGGCCCTGATGGACCTTCCGGAGGTGCAGCGGCAGATCGTGCTGCTGCACGACTTGGAAGGGTGGAAGCACCGGGAGATCGCCGATCGCCTGGACCTGCCCTGCGGGACCGTACGATCACATTTACACTTCGCGCGTAAGGCGCTGAGGAACGCTCTCCAGAGTGTTCCGGGTGTGCCGGAGATGATGAGGGCGGCTCCATGAACCGGGAATGGCCTGAGATGGGAACGACGGACGAGCTCGGTCGGGACATCGAGATCGCGCAGGCGCTCTGGCTGATCGATCCGACCCATCGGGATCCGAACTACTGGATGCGTTTCCGCAGTTGGGTGATGAGCGGCGCCGCTCGAGAGCTCGCGCGCCGTCGGATGGTGGCCCGCCTGACCGTGGGTGATGTGGTCCAGTCCTGGGCTCGGACGCTCGTCCCGACCGCGTTGCTCGCCGCCGCGCTGGCCGGTCTCCTCCTGTGGCGCGGGTTTGCTCCCGTGCCCATGTCGGTGGAGGAGCTGCTGGTGAGTGAGATCGAGGGCGAGACGATTCCCGTCATGGCGTCGCCGGCGCGCACGCGAGAAGCGGTGATCTTCGCCGTGGAGGCGTTCTAGCATGGAACAGGGATCCCGCACCAGGATCGTGGCCGCGCTGGTTCTCGCGTTGGTCTTCGGTTCCGGCCTGTTGCTCGGCTTCGCCGCTCAGGGGGGGCCCGCCGTCGCCATGACCATGGAGTCGAGCGACGGGGAAGCACCCACGACGGAGCGCCGTCGTCGGCCCCCCGTGTACGAGTCGATGAACCCGACGCCCAATCAGCGCGTTCTCATGGACTCGATCATGGTGGCCCACCGCGATCGGATGAATCTCCTGCACGAGGAGTTCAACGTCGCTCAGCAGGCCTATCAGACGAGTTACGACGCGCTCATTCGGCAGACGCGCGACGCTATCACCGCCGTCTTCCCCGAGGATCGTCGCGCCGAGTACCGCCGACGCCTCGACGAGGAGTACGATCGCCCCCGCGAGGAACGCGCGAAGCAGGGCGATCGTCCGTAACCCGTTGCGTCCACATATACCGGGCATCGGCCCGTTCGACAGCCTGCGGTTTCGCAGGCCAGGGAGAGTATTGCCGTGAGTGACGAGATCATCCGTATCGAGGGCCTCAAGAAGGACTATGTGCTGGGCGCCGAGACCGTGCATGCGGTCAAGAGTGTCGACCTCGTGATCCGACGCGGCGAGTTCGTCGCGGTCATGGGTCCATCGGGCAGTGGCAAGTCGACGCTCATGAACATGATCGGCTGTCTCGACACACCCTCAGGTGGGAAGTACTGGCTGAACGGCCAACTCGTGAGCGAGCTGACGGAGGACAACCTGGCTCGGGTTCGCAACCGGGAGATCGGGTTCGTTTTCCAGACCTTCAATTTGCTCCCGCGCGCGACAGCTCTGCACAACGTGGAGCTGCCGTTGATCTACGCGGGAGTCTCGACGAAGGATCGCCGGCGTCGCGCCGAGGAGAAGCTTGCGCTCGTGGGTCTGGCCGACCGGGTCGGCCACAAGCCGCCGGAGATGTCCGGTGGTCAGCGCCAGCGCGTGGCCATCGCTCGTGCCCTGGTGAACGAGCCCGCGCTGCTCCTGGCCGACGAGCCCACCGGCAATCTCGACTCGGTCACGAGCAACGACATCATGCGGCAGCTCACCGAGCTTAACGAACAGGGCCAGACGATCGTCCTAGTTACGCACGAGCACGACATCGCCGGCTTCGCCAAGCGGCAGGTGCACCTGAAGGACGGTGTCGTCGAGCGTGACTTCATGAACGAGCCTGTGGAGAGTCTGGTATGATGAAACGCTGGGCGCGCGTGACACCCTTCCTGGTGGGCATCGTCCTGCTGGCCGGATGCGGTGAGGGGCAGGCGGCGGAGGAGGGCACACCGACACGCCTTATGGCCACCGTTCGACGCGGGAACCTGATCATTCGCGCGGAGGCCACGGGCAACGTGGAGCCCGTGCGGAAGGTCGAGGTGAAGTCGAAGGCGTCCGGCGAGGTCCTTCGTCTGCACGCCGACGTCGGGGATCGGGTGACGCGCGGCACGCTGCTCGCCGAGATCGACCCGCGCGACGTCCGCAACAACTACAACCAGGTCGAAGCCAACCTGCAGGTATCCCAGGCCCGCCTGGAGATCGCGGCGGCGCAGCTCGAGCGCTCCAACCAACTCTTGGCCGCCAACGTCATCACGCAGCAGGAACACGAGAACGCTCGCCTCGACAACACGAATGCGCAGGCCGAGCTCGTGCGCTCGCAAACCAACTTCGATCTGGCGCAGCTCCAGTTGAACGACGTGTCGATCCGCGCGCCTATGGACGGCACCATCATCCAGAAGAACGTCGAAGAAGGCGTGGTCATCCAGTCCGCCTCCCAGAACGTTTCCGGAGGCACCGCGCTGTTCTTGATGGCGGACCTGGCGGCGATGCAGGTGCGCACCCTCGTCGACGAGACCGACATGGGCATGCTCCAGGCGAACCTGACGGCCGTCGTGAGCGTGGAGGCATTCCCGAACCAGTCGTTCAACGGCGTCATCTCGAAGATCGAGCCCCAGGCGGTCGTCGAGCAGAACGTGACCATGTTCCCGGTCATCGTGTCGCTCGACAACGCGTCGGGCCTGCTGAAGCCGGGCATGAATGCCGAGGTGGAGATCTTCATCGACGAAGCTCGGGATGTGCTGCTGGTGCCCAATAACTCGATCGTGCAGACGGACGACGTCGGCCCGGCCGCCATGGCGCTCGGCCTCGATGTAGAGTCCCTGGATCTCACGGCGTTCGCGTCATCGGGTGGAGGCGCGCGCACGTTTACTGCGAGGGCGGGGGGTGGCGAAGGTGCAGCAACGGGTGGCCAGCAGAGCGGTGGTGGCGGCGGCAATACCACGGGCGGACGTGCCGGTCGAGGGGCTCGCGCCGGTGGCGCGCAGGTCAGCCCCGAGTTGCAGGCCCGTATGCAGGAGCTCCGTGCCCAAGTCGAGAGCGGCGCGATCTCACAAGACTCGATGCGTGCGCTCATGCAAGGCTTGCGCGGACAGGGTGCGGGTCCTGGCGTCGCCACGGGTGCGGCCGCGACTCCGGGTGGAGCTCAGTCCGCCCGCCAGACGCGACCCGCTGCCGTCTTCGTCATGGGTGCCGACGGGACCCCCGAGCCTCGCCTCGTCCAGATGGGGCTCGGCGATTGGGACAACACGGAAATCGTGAGCGGCGTCGAGGAGGGTGATCAGCTCGTCATCGTCTCGGCCGCTCAGCTCCAGGCACAGCAGGAGGCGTTCCTCGAGCAGGTGCGCGGCCGTATGGGCGGCCAGAACCCGTTCGGTGGCGGCGTCCCGGGTGGCGGCATCCCCGGCGGCCGGGGGGGTGGTGGCGGTGGGTTCGTCATCCGCGGTGGCGGACCGGGCGAGTAGGGCACGACCATGCTGAGCTTCGAGATCGTGAAGGTGGCGATGGGCGCGGTACGGGCGAATCTGCTTCGCTCGGTGCTCACGACGCTCGGCATCGTCATCGGCATCGCAGCCGTCATCACGATGGTGGCGCTCGGCGAGGGCGCGCAGCAGCGGGTCCAAGCGGAGATCAATCGCATGGGCTCGTCGGTGCTCACGATCCGCCCCGGCCAGCAGTTCTCGTTCGGCGTGTCCCGCGGTGACGCGGAGATGTCGATCGAGGACGCGATGGCGCTGAGGACGGAGACGGGCGGTCTACTACAGGTATCGCCCGAGCAGCGGAACAGCATGCAGATCTCCTATCTGCGCTGGAACGCCCGCTCTGAAGTGCTCGGCGTTTGGCCGGAGTACTTCGACATCTACGACCACGAGCTCCTGGCCGGACGCTTCTTCACCCAGAGTGAAGTCGGTGGCCGGCGCCGCGTCGCTGTGGTCGGGTTCGATATTCCAACCAACCTCGGCGAGACGCCCCCCGAGTTTCTCATCGGTGAGACCATCCAGGTGCGTGGGATCGGCTTCGAGGTCGTGGGTGTGCTCGCGGAGAAGGGGGACGCGTCCTTCCTGCGGCCCGACGAGAGCATCTTCATTCCGCAGTCGACCGCGCAGTACCGCGTGATGGGGAGCCGCAACCGCCTCAACACGATTTACGCTGCGGCAGAGACTCCTGAGCAGCTCGACCTCGCCTACGCAGAGATCGACCGCATTCTGCGTCGTGAGCACCGCATCGGCGCGGGTGAGGACGCCGACTTCAGCATCTCGAACGCCGCCGATCTACTGGAGACGTTCAACGAGACCCGACAGACGTTCACCATGCTGCTCGCCGGCATCGCCGGAATCAGCCTGCTCGTCGGCGGCATCGGCATCATGAACATCATGCTCGTGTCGGTGACGGAGCGTACCCGCGAGATCGGGGTCCGCAAGGCGCTCGGCGCGACCAGGAAGGCGATCATGACTCAGTTCCTGGTCGAGGCGCTCTTTCTGTGCGTGCTCGGTGGGCTGCTGGGTGTCGGCGCGGGGTACGGCGCCGCGGAGATGATCACTCGCATCGCCGAATGGGAGACCGCCGTGTCGCCGCAGGCCGTGGTGACCGCGCTCGCGTTCTCGGCGGGGGTGGGACTGTTCTTCGGGATCTGGCCCGCGAGACGGGCAGCGATCCTGGATCCGATCGTCGCGCTGCGGTACGAGTAGGCCGACGTAGGCTGGTCGGGGCTGTGCCTCTCCTCCTCGGGGGGCGCTCGCCCTCACCGCTTGGTAGACAGGGGGCTCGCTGGCGGCGCGGGCGCGTCGCCAGGCCGCCCCCTAAGCGCCTAGGGAGTTGCGCCCGCGCCGATCCCCCTCGGAGGAGAGACACAGCCCCTCCCTCGGGCGGTCGTCCGTCTGCGGCGAATCGGGGGTGAGGGTCGCGCTGGCGCGGGGACACGAACTAGAACGGATAAGCCGTTCGGGAAAGGCTCGCGACCCCCGGGATACCCGGACTAGCGATCCCCTGCGAAGGGGTCCCCCCAGCCCTGGCTCAAGGAGACCCGTGTCGCGGTACGGGCGATCCATTCGGTCACGCCGGGGTGCGGCACCAGCGCGTCTCCGGGCTCGTACGACTCACCCTCCAGCACGCTCGCGTAGGGACCGAATCCGTGCAGGCGATAGGGAATGACGAGGACGCGCCGTCCTAGGGCAGATTCCCGTTCCACGAAGGTGCGGATGCTCGCTTCCTCCCGCTCGCGTTGCTCTGGCCAATCCTCCCGTAGCGTCGCGACTCCAATGCGGGCGAACCCGCGCGGCGCCATCCGATCCGCCGCGTCACGCATTGCCTCGAGTACCGCCTCGTTCTCGTGCTCGGCGCCCATGCCATGCGCGATGAGGAGTACGCTCTCGTTCGCGGGTAAACTGCTGATTTCCGCCGCCCGCTGGCCCACGATCTGCGACACCTCTGCGGCGCCCATCAGCCCCTCTGCGTGGGTTGCGATGGCGAGTCCGTGCGCGATCGGGCCGGGCGTGGCTGGCCCCTGGCCGCCTCCGTGTCCTGCGTGTCCAGCGATAGGGGCCGGAGGCTCGGGCGAAAGACCCAGGAAGTAGTTGGTCTGGTCGAGGAACGAGGCGCCCGAGATGAATAGCCTGACCACGGCGACCCGTTCGACACCGGTGCGGGCCAGTGAGTCGAGCGCGGAGGCCATCGCGGCGTGATCGGCCATGCCGAGCGCCACCACAGTTGGCGTTTGCGCAGCGAGAGGCGCCACCGACTCCAGGATGGCGCGGTCCCACTCGGGGGTCCCCCCATGGGCCATCACCAGGATGCCCACGCCAGCCCCGGAATCGGCCGTGACCGAGGCCTGCACCGCAGAGGCGGGAGTGGAGACGAAGGGGGATACCGCGACCGCGAGAATCGCCGCGACAGTTCGCATGGGTTCAGCCTTGAGATTGAGAACCATTTTCATCTAGTGCCCGAAAGAGTACGGGACACAGGAATGGGGGTCAAGGCAACCCGCGTACGGGTTGAAGGGTGCGGCACCGACAAGCGGGGGTTCGGGTGAGGCCGCGACCCCCCGGTCCTACATGCGCCGCAGCAGCACCTCGAGGGTCGAGCCACGTCGTACCAGCGTCACGGGCAACGTGTCGCCGGCCCGGGAGACTCCGGTGCGGAGCTCATCCACGGTTCGCACGTTCACGCGGTCGAGGCTGGTGATGACGTCACCGGCCTGGATGCCGGCGATGGCGGCGGGGGTGCCGGGCGCGACATCGACGACGAGCACACCGGTCTCGACGCGGAAGTACTCCGCTAGCCCGGGTTTGATGTCCACCACCTCGGCGCCCGCCACACGGTTGCTGCCGAGCAGGTAGGGCGTGAGCGGGCGGAAGGGTACGTCGACCGGGTCGGGCGCGAAGTACTCGACGGCCGCGGTCTCGCGCGCCGCCTCGGCCATGGCCGCGCGTAGCGTGGAGGACTCACGAGTGACTTCGGTGATCGCTTCGCGGATCTCCGTGAGCTGGGCGTCGAGCGTTTGCGTCTCGGTGCGGGCCCTGGTGCGCTCCCGCCGGCGCTCGGCGAGTTGCTGCTCCTGGTCGCGGAGGCTCTCGATCCTGCGGTTGAGGTCCTCCATCGCCAGGCGCAGCGAATCGTGGTGTTCGCTCCGGAAGATGAAGAACTCGAAAGGCGCATCGAACCGGACGGGGGGCTCCCTCGGTTCGGGCGGCTCTGTGACGAAACGGGCGCGCGGGGACTGCGGCGCTTGTGGCGCCCGTGGCGCTTGGGGCGGGGTCGTAGGACGCGTGGTCGCGAGGATCTGAATGCGGAGGGAATCGATGGCGCGGAACATCTCCTCGGCCATGGAGTCGGTGGGCATGTCGGGCTCGGGCGTCCACATGCCGAAGTCCGAGGGCCGCTCCGCAGCACGCAGCGTGAGCTCGACGCGCCGCCCTCCCCGATCGAGGCGGATCACCACCCGATCGCCCACGCGGAGCGCGAGGCGCTCGGCCAGGTTCTCGAAGCCTTCGACAGTGCCCACGTCATTGATCGTCAGCAGGCGATCGCCCACCAGAATGCCTGCTGCGGCAGCCGGACTCCCGTCGCGGACCTCGGTGACGATCGTCGACGGGGCGCCACCCACGGTGGTCTCCGCGGACTTCACCTCGAAGCCGATCCCGATCCATCCTGCTGCGCGCTGCGGTCCTGCCGCGGAGACAGGGCCGGCCATGACGAGCGCCAAGGCGAGAAGTGCGAGCGTTCTCATGCTAGAACCAGTTGTCGCGGTTGGCGGATACCTGGCGGGCCGCTGCATCCCGCTCTGCGAGCGCCGAGGCCAGGAACCCATTCAGGAACGGGTCACCCGGTGCTTGGCGTACCGCCGCCTGGCTGACGGACACGAGGTGTTCGAGAGCCGCATAGCGGGTCACGGGATCTACCTCGGTCACCTGTCCACCCTGCTGTTCCATGACCTCGCGGTAGCGGGACACGGCCGAGACGTACTGCTGCTCGGCCTCGCGCACGGCGCTCGCAGCATCATCGACCGTGACCGCCGCGGCCACGGTCGCCGTGACACCCGGAGCGGCAGCACCGCCGCCGCTCGTGAGCGCCGCGCCGAACCCGGTGCCACCGAGGAAGAGGACCACCGCCGCCGCTGCGGGCATCCAGGACGGCGTGCGTGCGAGCCCGAGCTTCTGGAAGACGCTCGGACCCCGGACCAGTCCCTCGGAACGGAGCTTCGCCTCCAGCACCTTCCAGTCGCCGACCGGCGGTAGGATCTCCGGGAGCGCCGCGAGCCACTCCGTTTGTGTCCTGAGCGCAGTCAGCTCCGCCGCGCACTCCTCGCATGCCGCGAGATGCCGGGTTTCTTCGGGCTGCGCCGGCTCGTCCACGAGCCGTGCGAGTGCCTCGATCGTCAGATGCTCCATGCTTCCGCTCCCTGTTCGTGAGCCGCCCCGGCCAGGCCGGAGAGCAGCGCGCGCATTTTGGCTCGCGCTTTGAACAATTGTGACTTCGAAGTGCCCGACGTCACGCCGAGCACGTCCCCAATCTCTTCGTGTGTGTATCCCTCGACGTCGTGCAGGATGAGCACCTCCCGCATTCCTTCCGGAAGGGTATCGAGCGCGTCCTCGAGCCGCTTTTGCAGGAGCGAGTCCGCGTGCCGTGGACCGACCGGCACGTCGTCGACCGCGTCTTCCTCGCGCCGATTGCGTGTGTCCGCCTTGCGAAGGGCCTGGAGCGCGGCGTTCACCGCGATGCGATGGAGCCAGGTCGAGAAGCGCGCGTCCCCGCGGAAGGTCGGCAGTGCGCGAACGGCGCGGATCCATGCTTCCTGCGCATAGTCCTGCGCCGCGTCGTCGTCCGCGGCGATGCGGCGCACGACCGCGTACACCCGCGGCGCGTACCGGTCGTACAGCGTCCGGATGGCGCGGGTGTCCCCGTCGGCTGCCAGCCGTATGAGCTGGCGCTCCGTTTGTCCCGCCGAGGCGTCTGTCATCTGGCTCTTGGATGCGGACCCCGGGGCCGGGGTTGCCCGGGGTGGGACACGCTCGCCCTGGCGATCTCCGGCCGGCTGGTACTACGCTCGGTGCCTACCCCGGCACCTCACCCGTGGGTTCGCGCGCCCCACCCCCCCGA
>JBEBGN010000073.1:0-14248 GCA_040081395.1 Longimicrobiales bacterium | reverse complement strand
CCGCCAGCCCACCCCACGCCAGTGGCGCCGGGACGCCCAGGCTGTTCACCACCGCCGACAGGGTCCACCAGATCGTGGTCCACTCGGACGGCGTGTTCGGGTTCATCTCGTTCGTGCCTGCCGCCGCGGGTGCGGCGTCCTGGGTGAAGAACGCCAGCATGTCGCCGAGCATACCCGCGTGAAGCCCGAGCGAGAGGACGCCTGCGAGCGCGACTCCCAACAGCGGTGCCCAGCGGGCCTCGCGGCTCTCCGACTCGGCGCCCCGGGTGGGCGCAACGCGCGACGCCACGAGCGAGAGGAACGCGACTCCCGCGTGCCCGATCGCCACGAAGACCGCGGATGCGTGCGTGTAGGTCGCGAGCGCGAGGCAGAGCGCGTACATGACCCAGTCGCGCCGAGCGCCCCCCGCGTACGTCTTCAGCAGAAAGTACGTCGCGGCTAGCGTCCAGAAGAGCAGCATCGTGTAGCCACGCGCGTTCTGCGAGAACCAGACGTGGTGGTACGACACGGTGAGCAGCGCGGTCGCGAGTGCGGCCTCGGCGCGGTCGGTCACGAGCCGGGCGAAGGTCCACATCATGCCGATCGAGGCGACCCCGAACAGCACGGCGGGGAGCCGGAGTGTCCACGCGTGCTCGCCGAAGAGGCGTACACCGGGCCAGGTGAGAATGCTGTAGAGGGGGTGGTTGTTGTCGCTCTCGAAGGTCGTGAAGAGCGACGTGAACGGCACGCGTACGCTTTCGACCAGCATCCAGATCTCATCGAACCAGAGCCCCGAGTTCAGATGTCCAGGCAGACGCAGCACGAGCGCGATGGCCAGGAACGCGACCAGGACCGCGCGGTCGCTGGTGAGCCGTGTCGCGGCGCGCTCGTTCACGCGGTCTCCACCACGCCTTCGGGTGCGCGGCGCGCAAACGGCCAGGTGGCGAGCGCGAGGGCACCGAGGAACGCGATCAGGGCGGTGCGCTGGGCGAGCAGATAGAGCGCAATCACCGGGCGCTCGACACCGACCCAGGCGAGGCCGCCCCACCACCCCACCTCCACGACGCCGAGACCACCCGGTGTGATGCCCACGAGCGCGGTGAGCTGCGCCACGGGCGTGGCCGCCGCCCAATCCGACCAGGAGAGTAGGAGGCCGACCCCTGCGCCAATCCCGGCGAATTGGACGAGGACCGCTGCGAAGCGCGCGACGCCGAGGAGCGCGACCTGGAACGACACCCAGGGGGTGACCTCCACTACGTCGTCAATCGGATCGCGCTTGAAGCGTGCATAGATCGCGAGCGCCAGCCGGGTGAGTGGCGCGAGCCCAGGCGTGGCGAGCAAGAGGAAGAGAGCCGTGGCGCCGACGAGGAGCGGAACCGCCTGATCGGCGAATCCAAACTGGCGGACGGCGACCGCCCAGAGGAGGAGGCCCGCCGGCACCACCAGGTCGAAGATCCGCTCGAGCACCACGAGCGTCATGGCGTGTCCGACGCCGCGCTTCGAGCCTACCGAGCGCAGCGCCACTCCGCGGCCGACCAGGTCCATCGCCAACGATGGCGCGAACTGTCCAATGAAGCGCGTGACGAGCAGGCTGTGCAGGTAGGCCCAGAAGCGGAGTCGATTCCCGCCCGTTGCCTCCGACAGGAGCTTCCAGCGTGCCGCTACCGCGACGTGCGCGCCGGCGGCCCCGAGCAGTCCGAGCACGAGGAAGGGCACCGCGACCTCGACCTGCCCGCTCAGCTCCGCCCACGAAGGCACCAGATAGAAGAGCACGCCGACGAACACCGCCAGTCCGAGTCCGAAGCGCACGAACGAGCGCGTGCGAGACTTCGTGGCCACTACTTCGCCCCTCGGCGCATGACCAGACCCTGGAGCGCTCCCGCAGCGTAGAAGCCGCTCAGATAGAGCCCGACCCCGGTCCCGAGCCAGAGACAGATCGCGATCGGGAGCAGGCCCGACATCCAGAGCATCCACGCAGCCCCCTCCGCCTGGCCGCTCGTCTTCGTGCCGACCATCGAGAGCGCGCTGGCGACCAGGCCGAGCCCGGCCCCGCCCGCAGTGAGCGCGTCCGCCGGCCAGACCTCCAGCACCGCTTGGAAGAGCGCGATGAGCAGGGGCACCTGGAGGAGCGCGGCCCCGAGCCCCGGCCAATCCACCATGCCGATCCCGTTCTCGGCGTGCAGCGCCTTCAGGCGGGCTTCGAGCGTGTTGGGATCGTCGCGGAACTTCCGGTCCAACTCCTTGATCTGCGGGCGGATGCGTCGGACGACGCGCATGCGGTCGCGCGTGCGCACCGCCAGCGGGGCTAGGATGGGAATGAGGGCCGAGCGCACCACGAACGTGAACACGGGAATCCCGAGCACGAGCCCGACACCGAGCGCCCCGCCCACCCACGTCAGGGCCGCCGCGAGGGCATCCACGGCGGCGGTCCAGGGGTTCATCGACGGGTTCTCTCGCGAGGGGCGGTGACAGCGGGGACCTTACAAATCTAGCGCTCGTTTCAGCGGCGGGGCGCGGAGGCCTCGACGAGCAGCAGGTCCCCGAACGCGCGCAGGAGCGGCATCCGGCGGGCGATCCGGTCCGCGCCCGCGAGTGGGATGCCGAGCCGGCGGCTGAACGGGAGCACCACGCAAATGGGGCGGACGCGCGCGCGCCGGAAGTACGGAGCGGTCTCCCTCCGCACGTCCGCGGCTGTGAGCAGGCACCGGTAGATGCCGCCCTCCGTGTAGCGCCCCTCGCGCGGCTCCCGGTCCAGCCGCGCCCGGATACCGAGATAGTGCGTGGTGAATACGAACTTCCCGTCCGCTCGCAGTGCTTGCGAGGCGGCCGCGTAGCTGGCCTCGCGCAGCGTCCGGCTTGGCAGGTTGGAAGTCAGCGTGCCCAGGACGCGGTCGAACGTCCCGGGGGCCACTACGGGCTTGGTCGCATCCCCTTGAATGAGCGCGACCGTGTCTCGTGATAACCGGCGAGCCGCCCCGCGCAGAGACTCGAGCGAGATGTCGACGGCCACGACCTCCGCGCACAACGACTCGACCCGGCGGGTGAACCTGCCACGACCCGGACCCATCTCCAACAGTCGGTGGTGCGCCCGAAGGTCGAGTGCCTCCAGGGTGGCGTCGGTCTCCATCACGTCGCTCGGTGCGTTCCACGAGGGCTCCGGGTTCGCGGACGCCTCGGCGTCGCGGATGCGCCGCTCGTGCTCCGACTCTTCGTGCAGGTTCTCCAGACCGACGCTGAGCACGGGGCCCTCGATGGGAAAGACGCGGCCGCAGCCGGCACATCGCGCGCCCGTCGAGCCCGCACGCTCGAGGGGCCGTCCGTCGGCCGGGCAGCGAAGCGAGGCGAGCGCCCGCATCGGAAACGTCTCGATCATCGGGGGTGGGCGCTCGAGAGCCGATCCCCACGTGGGCGCCTATATTGCACGCCCCTTCCCCTTCCGTAGTCGGTTCGCGATGTCGTCACGCGCCCAAGTTAGCGTCGTCATTCCCGCCTACAACGCCGAGGCCACGGTCGGGGCTGCCGTGGAGAGCGCGCTCGCCCAGTCGCTCCCTCCCGCCGAGGTGATCGTGGTGGACGACGGCTCGACCGACGACACCGCCCGCGTACTTGCCTCGTTCGGGGACCATATCCGCGTCGTCCGCCAGGGAAACCAAGGGCTGGCGGGAGCGCGCACGACCGGACATGCGGTGGCCCGAGGCGAGTTCATCGCCTGGCTCGATGCGGACGACTTGGCGCTCCCCTTTCGTCTGGAGGTGCAGGCGGCCCTGCTGGCGGCTGAGCCGACGGTGGTGGTCGTGGCTTCGGACTTCGATGCGCTCGACCGCTCCGGCGCCACCACTTCGCGCTTCGCCCGCTCCTACCACGGATCCATCAGCGGTCACGGTGCGCTCGAACGCATCTTCGGCGCGCGGAAGGACCTGGAGGTGGGTGATCAGCGGTGGGCCTTTTACTCCGGCGACGCCCGCCGCTCGCTCATCTTCGGCAACTTCCTTCACCCACCCACCGTCATGATGCGGCGCACCGCGGTCGAGCGGGCCGGGGCCTTGAACGCGAGTTTCCCGATCTCGGAAGACTGGCTCTACTTCGTGGAGCTGTCCGCGCTCGGACATATCGCGTTCATCGACGAGCCCTTGATCGTCTACCGGCAATCCGAGGGGCAGATGTCGCAAAAGGCCACGACCGTAATGAAGAACAATCTACGCGCCCTCGAGTTCGTGCTCGCCCGCAATCCGGAGATCGCGGCGGCGGAGCCGCAGGCAGCGCGCCGCGCGCTCGGTCACCGACACCGCTCGCTCGCCGTGCAGCTCGCGGACGAGGAGCGCGGCGCAGCGTTCCGACATCTCCTCTGGGCGGTTCGTTACGACCCAACCGCGCCGAGCCTGCTCAAAGCGGCCGCGAAGGTAGCGACGCCGGGGTTCCTGCTGAGGGCGTACCGTCGGCGCCGCTAGGTGACGGAGGGCCCTGGCAGACCGGGACCCATGGTCTTCTTCTCGGCCGAGTCGTAGTTCGTTCGAAACTGGAACGACCTGAGCCGAGGCCGGCGCCCACCGGGGCGGGCGCCCAGGCCAGAGAAATCGGCCTCTTCCGCAGGTCTTCAGGTCCCGACCAGCGAGGAAGTCATCGTTCGAGTTTCGAACGATTCTCACAAGTGCCTGGAGGACCCCTGCGATCGGGGTTCGTGCCTCGGGTGGCGTCGCCCGCCACGACGGCGACCTCGGCTGGCGCGCCCCGAAGGAGGCCTAGAACGGCCGCAGACTCCCCAGTTCGTTCACCCGCGCCTCCAGCCTCGCCCGCAGGTCGTCGATCTCCTGCCGCTGCGCCGCGACGCGGTCAGCGACCTGTGTGCGCACGCCGTCGACGCGCGCCCGGGCGTCCTGCACGAGGGGCTGGATGCGCGCGTCCACCTCGCTGCGCAGGCGTGCCTCGGCGTCGGCAATCTGCTGACCCAACTCGCGCCGCAGGCTCGTGGCGAGCGCATCGCCGAGGTTCGACGCGACCGTGAGCGTCGGGTTCGACAGGTCCCCCTGTACGCCCATGGCCAGCTCGACGCGCTCGACCCCAGTGAGCGTGCTCCACACCAACTCCCTGGCCCACTCGGCGGTGCCGGGTGTCGGGGGGGTGGCCGGGGCGCCGGCCCCGCCGCTCCGCGTCCATCCGATGTCGGTCGAGTTCCAGAACAGCTGCGCTTCGATCTGCTCGCCGACGCGGCGGAACGAGAAGGTGCTCTCTCCGTCCCCGAGGTTGAGGGTCCCCCCGATCGCCGACAGGTCGATCGCGGGCAGGCCCACGCCCGTGAGGGACAGCCCCACCGAGTCGCGCAGGAGGTCCGTGGTGTGGTCGAGCACTGCGGACAAGCTGAGCCCCTGCGGCCCTTGCACGCCCTGCTCACGGCCCACGTGGATCTCCAGCGGAGCACCCAGCAGGGAGGGGGACGAGGTCAGGTTGCGGATCGTGGCCGCGTACGCGCCCGCGGCGGCGCCCGTCCCGGCGATCTCCACCCCGAGCTCGCCCTGCTGGAGCAGGAACGCGGGCCACGTGGCCCGGCCGGGAAACTCGACGGTGGTGCCCTCGGCGCGCGCCCGCTGCGGACCGGGGCGGTTGCGCGGATCGAGCCCTGGCGGCAGGAAGCGCTCCGCCGTCTGCGCCCAGTAGAGCACCGGCTTCAGCCAAGTGAGCGCGGTCCCTCCGAAGAGCGCGGGCGAGAGCGTCGGTGCTTCGAGGGACGGGATGTTCAGCAGCCCACGCGCATACGCGAGGTCCTCGGTGCGGAGCGAGGCGAGCTGCTCGGCGCTGAAGTCGAGTGAGCCGAGCCCGGCGCGGACCGCGTCGTCGAGCGCGGCGACCTCGCTCTGTAGGCTGGTCACGCCGCCCAGCGAAGCGCGCGCATCGCGCACCAGCGCAGGGATCTGGAGCGCATTGAGCGGTGTCGGCCGGAAGGTCTCTAGGCGTTGTACGACCGCGCGCACCGAGTCGATGCGGGGCCTCGGGTCGAGCGCGGTGACCTGTGCCTCCCAGCTCGTGCGCATCGAGTCCACACGGCCGACCACGCTGCGCGCGTACTGCACGCTGCGCAGGCTATCCGCGCTGATGGCCTCGGTACGCACCACGCCCGTCAGCGACTCCATGCTCAGCTCGGGCAGCTGGATCTGACTCGCCCAGGCGTCGACCTGCCTCAGCAGTGCGCCCGACTCGGGGTCCGGGTTCTCCAGCGCGCCCGACGTCTCGCGCGGCGTGTTGAAGCGCACCCCCGTCATGACGAGGTTCTCGACGACGACCTTCTTCTCGAGCAGTGGTCCGAGGCGGAGATCGACCACAATCTCTCCAGCCTCCAACAGGTTCGTCATGGGCGCGTTCGGGTTCGCCACCTGGAGGCGCGTCATGCGGATGCTTCCCTCCGTGGGCCGGAGGTCCACCGACTCCAGCTCCACGCGCGCACCCACCAGCGACTCGCCGGTGGCTTCGACGCCGCGCTGCACCAAGCGATCGGCGAACAGCCACCACACGAGCGCGGCGCCGAGCACGAACAGCGCGAACACGATCAGGCCGGACGGCCGGAAGACCCGCGACTTCGGTCTGGTTGCCTCGCTCATACGCTAGGCCGGAACGTCTCGTACACGTTGTAGAGCTTCGAGGCGCGCAGGGCGCGGAAGAACTTCGCGTCCTTGTACCGCTCGTAGATCGTGCGGCGATACCACCCGACGCCTCCACGAGCGCCGAAGAAGATGGGGATGGCGAGCACGGCCCAACCTACCAGGCTGCCCACCACGATCGTGTTGGTGGGGTTGGCGAGCGCGACCACAGGGGCGTTGTACGCCGCGCTCCACACGCTCTCGAGGCCGCTGTTGCCGACCAGCAGCGCGGTGCCGATGCGGTCGAACACAGGGTCGAGCAGGAAGCCGACCGGCGTGAACACCAGCCAGCCGAGTGTCGCGCCCGGCACTGACACGCGGAAGAAGAGGATCACCCCGACCACGAGCAGGTTGTGCAGGTTGAGCAGAGGCGTCAGCCCCAGGCACGCCCCGAGCGCGATACCCGCGGCGACCTGCCCCGGTGTGCCCTCGGAGTTGAGGGCCTTCACCAGGCTCTGGATCAATTTGATGATCGCGTACATGGGTCAGGCCCGAAGTGTCCGAACGCCGTACTGGCGAAAAACCGTGTCGCGCGTGACGAGCGTCAGCCGCTCCGCCATCGCTTGGGCTGCCAGGAGCCTATCGAATGGGTCGCGATGATGCCAAGGCAACTCCTGAACGCCCTCCACGTGGGAGAGGCGAACCGGCAGCTCCTCGAATCCGGACGCCGCGACCGCGTCGGCGGTGCGTCGACGTGTCTCCAGTCTCCCCCGCGACGCCTTGATGGCGATCTCCCAACCACTCGCCGCGCTCACGTAGACCTGATCGGCGGACTGGATCGCCTTCATCGCAGCCGGTGCGAGCCCCTCACCCTCGTCCCACCAGATCAGGACGTGCGTATCCAGGAGAAGCCTCATTCTGAACCGCCGTCGAAGTCGTCCAGGACGTCGTCGGGGAGGGGCGCATCGAAGTCATCCGACACGAGCCATAGCCCGCGCCCCTGACCGGGCACGCGCTGGGGCCTCACATCCTCGAGCGGCACGAGCTTCGCCTTGGGCCTCCCCGACTTGGAGATCACGATCTCCTCCCCGTGCGACGCTCGATCCACCAGGTCGGACAACGTGCTCTTGGCCCGATAGAGGCTGACCGTTTCGCGGACCATCGGTGGGCGCTTCGACATGACGCAACCTGGCGGAATAGACCAGATTGGTCAATTCATGCCCTCCACCCCGTACACCTCCACCTCCGCCGAGAATCCCTTCAGAGCCCTCCCACCCAGCAGCGGCGCTCTGACGCCCTCACCCGCGAGGCGCAGCGTGGCGCCGCTCACCAGGATCTCCCCCGCGCGGGCCTGCCCAGCAAGTCGCGAGGCCAGGTTTACCGCATCGCCCACGACCGTGTAGTTGAGCCGATTGGTCGAGCCCATGTTGCCCGCGACGGCCACACCGCTGTTGATGCCGACGCCAATGCCGAGGGGTCTGTCGCCGCGCGCGGTGCGCACCTCGTTCAGCTCCGACATCCCCACGCGCATACGAAGCGCCGCGGCGACCGCTCGGCGTGCGTGGTCCTCCTGGGTCACCGGGGCGCCGAACACCGCCATCACCTCGTCGCCGATGAACTTGTCGACGACACCTCCCTCGGTGTCGATCGCGCGCGAGAGACACTCCATGCTCTCGTTGAGCAGTCCGATGACCTCCTGCGGCTCCATCCCCTCGGTGAGCGAGGTGAACCCGCGAATGTCCGCGAACAGCACCGTCACCAACCGATTCTCGCCGCCCAGCTCGACTTCACCCCGCATCAACTCTTCGGCCACGTCGGTCGATACGACCTTGTTGAGCACGGAGCGGTAGCGCTCGCGCAGCAGCAGGCCGCGCGTCATGTCGTTGAACGCGTCGGCGAGCGTGCGCATCTCGTCGTGCGTGGTGACGCTGACCTCGGCGCCGTAGTCGCCCTTGGCCACGCGACCGGTGGCGGCGACCAGCGCCTTCACCGGCCGGGTGAGGCTACGGCTGAGTGCCGCGCCCAGGAGCGCGGACAGCAGCAGCGCGCCGCCGCCGCCGAGCAGGAGCGCGCGCTCGATACGCTCGAATGGCGCGAGCACCTCGTCGAGCGGCACCGCCACGATGCGTTGGCCCTGGGCGGGATCGTCTGCGTTCAGCGGTTCGGACCGGATGGACCAGTCGCGCCCATTGGCCCGCACGCGGAGCATGCCCTCCGACGCGGCGGCCTCGTCCATGGCGGCCGACAGTTCAGCCAGCACGCCCGAAGTACGCACCACACAACGGCCCTGCACATGCAGACACGCATCGAAGCCGCCAATCCGGCCGATACGCTCGACGTCCGCCTCCTGGATCGGCAGGCCGAAGGTGATGGTCCCGACCGGGCGTTCCGCGAGGTCGATGTATAGCGACGTGACCTCGTAGAGGCGCTCGTCGACCAACCGGTACGCGGTGGCCTCGGTCGCGGTGCCGCCGAGCAACTGGTCGGCGAGGGGTCCGACGACCACAGGGTCCTCGCCCAACACCGGCGCGCCCCGCACGAACGAGAGCACCGGCCGCCCATCTGGATCCGTGAACACGAGGAGCACGTCGGGCTGGCTGGCGAGCTGCACCTCGTACGCGACCTGGTCGGCGAGGTACTCGTAGTCGCCGGCTTCGAGCGTGGCGTCGAGCAGCGCGACCGCGCGGCGCGTCTCGGTGAATGGCCGTGCGAGGCGCGCGGCTTGCTGCCGTTGGAGCTCGTTGAGCTGCTGGAAGAGCGTGCCCGCGTTCTGGATCGCCCGGTCGACCACGACCACGACCTGCCGGGAGGTCTCGCCCCGTACCACGGCGTAGGTGACGACGAGCAGCAGGCCTACCGTCCCCAGGAGTGCTGCGAGCAGCTTGGCCCCGAAGCTCTCCCGGATCCAGTTCACCGCTGGAGCTCGACCTCGACTCGGGCGATCCCGCCCGATGTGACGACGACCCGGTGCTCGATCGCCTCGAAGTCGGGATGCCAGATCGCCAGCGTATGCGTTCCCTCGGGGACCCCCGAGATGCGGAACGAGCCGTCGCTCCCAACCACCGCGTGGAAGGAGTTGGCGGCGACCAGGATCGCGCCGCGCATGAACTCGTGCACCTCGCAGAACACCTCGACGATGCCCGCCTCGGGGAACGTGACCTCCTTCGACTCACCCTGCGGATAGCGGCCGAGATCGAAGCGTTGCGCGCTCGAGTACGAGAACACGTTGTGGAAGAACGGATCGCCGTTCGGGAATGACACGGTGCCGCCCGCGCGCACGGTGACAACCGCCGGTGCGAACGCCGTGTCCCGCTGCGCCATGACGGGTCGGGTGGCTGCGTTGTCCCCTCCCGGGACGGCGCCCAGCAGGTACACCACGGCGGGGACCGGCTGGATCTCGTGCGAAGCGCTCGCGCCTCCCGGATACCGGTTCGCGGTCCGTCGCGGCGGCGGGGCCTGCTCGAACGAAACGAGGCCCTGGATCGTGCCGGTTTGGGCCTCGGCGGTGATCGGCAGGGCGAGGCAGAGGAGCGCGAGGAGCGCGAGCGCTCGAGCGGGGCTGGTAGAGGCGGTCGGGATCATCTGCGTCAGCGGAGGCGAAAAGAATTATAGGGCGAAAACGGCGTCCCTGCTTACGTCAATACATTGCACAACTATGTAATCATCGTATTATACAGGCCATGGAGCACAGGATTTCAGCGACCGAGCTGGCGCGCGGTCTGGGGGACGCTCTCGGGCGCGTCCGCTATCGCGGCGACAGTTTCCTGGTGGAGAAGAACGGCGAGCCGGTGGCCCGCCTCGAGCCTATCGTCGGCGCCTCGGCCGCCACCGTCGCGGAGGGTCTGCGTGCCTGGATGGGCACCGGTGGTTCTGACCCTGGGTTCGCGGATGACCTGGAGCGCATCGGTGCGGCCCACCCGATCCCGGACGACGCTTGGGGCTCGTGATCGACACCAGCGCGCTCGTCGAGGTCGAGCGGGTGCGCGGCGAGTGGTCGGCGGCGCTGTCCGGCGCACTCACCGAGGGGGCGGTCCTGCCCGCGATCGTGTGCGCCGAGCTGCTCGCGGGCGTGCACCTCGCCGACACCGCTGCGCGCGCATCGGAGCGGCGGGCCAAGGTCGCGGCGCTCATGTCGAGAGTGCCCGTCGCACGGTTCGGCGTCGAGACGGCCAACCACTGGGCCGAGCTGTTCGCCACGCTCACACGAACGGCATCACTGATCCCAGCGAACGACCTCGTCGTAGCCTCGACCGCGCGCGAGCTGGGCTTCGGCGTCCTCGTCGGGCCCAAAGGCGAGGCCCGCTTCCGTCGTGTGCCCGGGTTGAGGGTCGAGACGCTGCGCTAGCGTCTCGAAGCGGCTAGCGCCGGAGGAGCCTCGCCAGGAAGTCGAACACGCGCCCCTCGAGCCAAGCGGCGCTCAGCTTGGCCGGTGCCACCGAGACCTCGTGGTCGAGGATGTCGTGGCGTGGACCGAGCCAGGTGCGGGCGATCACCTCGCCCTCCGCGCCCGGGCTCACCATCAACTCCAGCATGCCGTCGACGGGAACGTCATCGGCGGTCCACGGGCCGGACCACGGACGTACCGCGAGCGTCACCGCGGGGGGCACGTCGTCCAGCGCATCCTCGACCGAAGCGGTGTGCCGGGCCATTTGGAGGCGGGAGGCGACGTCGTGAAGGCGGGGCACCGCCATGGTGCGAAGGAAGCCGGGCGTGCCCGCCAACCGGGCGCGCGGCACGACGCCCGCGGGGCGTCGAGGCGGTGTCGGCGCGGCATCCATTGGCGTAGCGGAAACCGGGCCTGCGGCCGCGGGTGTGCGGTCCAGTCGCGATCGCGGCACGCTCGGCGGCGGCCCGGCCAGGGCGCGCCAACGAACCGGCGCTTGGGGAGACTGCGGCGGTGCCGGCGCGTCGGGCTCCGAGGCCCAGGGATCGAAGAGGGGATCGTCCATGACGCGCTTACGCTGCGGCCTCGTTTACGCGAGATCGAGTGCGTCGCGTACGAACGACATCAGCTGCTCGCGCACCCACAGCTCGTCCACGTCCACGGCCGGCACCGAGCCCATCTCGTTCACCTGGCCGAGACCCTCGGAGGTCCAACGCCGCACGAAGAGGCGGTCCGGCTCCGGGTCGCCCCACACCATCTCGATGGTGAGGCGTCTCGGCTGTTGCAGATCCAGGGGGCTGCCCTTCGGATACAGGTGCAGCCGAACGTTGGGCGGATAGGCGTCCAGGAACTCCTGGTAGACCACCTCGTGCCCGGCCTGCTGGAGCCGCTCCGCCACCTCGCGGCTGTGGGGGAGCGCGAAGCGCCGCAGATGCTCGGCTCCCTTCTTCCGGGCATTCTCCAGCTTGAACGCGCGCTGGACGAGCCGCCGCGTGTCGTCCTGCTTGCGGCTCTCGTAGTCCGAGAGGAGGGTGTCGAGTGGGTCGGGCTGTGTGCTCACGATGCTCTGCCGCCGGGGGGATCTCAACGCTACCGCCGGGGTGTGGGGCCCGGCAACAGTCGTGCTACCTCCCGTCGTTGTCGCCCCTTATCTTGGCGGCATGAGCCCCGCTGTGGCCTCGATGGCCGAGCGCATGATCCCGATTCTGAGGCGGTACGGTGTCCGTCGAGCCGGCATCTTCGGGTCGTACGCCCGGGATGATGCTGGGCCCGAGAGTGACCTCGACCTCCTCGTCGATCTTCCAACCGGGTCGTCCCTCCTCGATCTGGTCGGGCTCCAACTGGATCTGAGTGAGTCGCTCGGTATCGAGGTCGATGCGGGCACCTACAGATCGATTCATCCCTTGGTCCGCGAGCGCGTCCTCGGCGATGAGATCCGGATCCTGTGACACAGCACGATCCGGCCCTCTACCTCACACACATTCTCGAAAGCGCCGATCTGATCGAGTCGTACGTCCACGGGCTGACGCTCGAAATGTTCCGAAGGGACCAGCAGCGCCAGGACGCCGTGATCCGCCGAATCGAGATCATGGGTGAGGCGGTGAAGAACCTCCCGCCCGACCTTCGGGATTCGCATCCGAACGTTCCTTGGCGTCGCATTGCCGGAATGCGAGACAAGGTCATTCACGGCTACATCTTCGTTGATGTCGAATTGGTCTGGGCTGTCGCGACGGCCACACTGCCCCAACTCAGAGTCGAAGTGCGAGCGATCTTGGACGGGTTGCCGCGTGCTTCGGACGGACCTGCCTAGCAGGCTCCTCGGCGACCCACCTCTACGGAATCGTCAGCGCCGCGCTCGCCGTGTCGTCGAACGGGTTCGTCTCGACCTCCCGTAGGAGCGCGCGCAGCCAGGCCCGGTTGGTCGCCGTTCCGGGACCTCCCGTGACCTCTGCGAGGATGCGCAGAGTGTCGGCGGTGGCATTGAGCGTCAGGTCGCCCACGGTCCAAAGCCGAGTGCCCGGGTTGTACGTGCCGCGCGTTGCGGAGGCCGAGATGAACGTCAGGGCGGACGGGATCGTGTCGCTCACCTGCACGCCGGTCGCGGTCTGCGGGCCTACGTTCCGAGCCGTGACCCGGATCTCCACGGTGTCGCCCGCTGTTGCCGAAGCCACGTCGTAGGAGGTGCCGACGACGACGTTGGCCGACTTGGTGAGGTACGCGAGCTCGCTACCCGCCCGCGGCACCAGGCGCCAACGCACGTTACCCGCGCCGTCCTCGACGGGGTCGAGCAGTCCGACTGCCTCCGTGATACGGATCACGGTATCAGGCCGCACCGCGGCGGTGCTGATGCCCAAGAACGAGCGGAACACCACCTCGATCGAATCGGCCCCCGCGTACGCCCAGAAGTGGAAGTCGTTGCTGACCGTCGCGGTGTCGGTGATCTCGACGTTGCGAATGCGCACGAGCCCGCCGTCCAACGCGCCGCCGGCCCCGACGCGCGCCTGTGCGACCGTCGCCTCTGCGGGGAGCACGATCTGGGCGCCCCCGACCAGCACGATGGGGCCGACCGCATCCAGGATGGGTTGTCCGTTGTCCTCCCCGGTGGTGCCGAGGAGTCGTACCGAGTCACCGATCGAGACCGCCGGGTTCGTTCTGTCGACGTTGGTCGCGCGCAGATACGCCGTATCTCCCGCGAGGACGGCCTTGAACCAGACGGTACCGTCGCTGAACGGCTGGCGCTGGTTCAGCGCGATTCCGCTGGTGAACACGCGGCGGCCCGGCGCGGCGTTGCGCACCTGCTCGATCGTGAGCACCGGGTAGGTGGCCCCCAGGTTCACCTGGGCTGTGTCGGCCAGCTCGACGTTGACGGTGGCGCCCGACCCCAGCGTGATCAGGGAGTCCCCGAAGATGGCAGCAGAGTCGAGCCCTAGCCGGTAGGTGCCGAGCGGAACGTCGTCTAGGACGAAGACCCCCAACGTGTCCGTCGTCGTCTGGTCGATCGTGTCGCTCGTGCCCGGTGCGATCAGGAGCACGGTGCCGTTGCGGATGGCTCGGTCGCCGAGGTCGACGGCGCCGCTCCCGTTCAGATCCAGGAACGCCTGCCCGAAGACGAGGCCCGTGGCGCGCACCTCGAGCAACTCGACGTCGGTGGCATCCATGCACGCGGACACCGTCAGGGCGAGCCCGAGAACGAGCGTAGTGACGCGGCGCATGCGTTTCATCCGATCCTGAACCCGATGCGGAGCTGACGGCCGCGCGTCGAGGGGTAGAGCACCCTGCCGAAGTCGGGGTTCACGATCAGCGGGATGGTGACCGA